>NZ_JASMRM010000004.1:0-167705 GCF_041431305.1 Cloacibacterium sp. Arc13 | reverse complement strand
ATTAAATGTAAAGCTAAATGTAAAATAGGTATTTAGGCTGTTTCTATTTTTAATAATTTTTATTTAGGACAGTATTGTATGTAAATATACTAATACATATTAAATAAAAAAAATTATTTTTCACAAAAATCAATTTTTTCAAGATTTTCAAATGTATAAGGTATGTATTTAATTCCAAATCTTTCTGCGTTTTGTTCTACAGTAGTATCAAATCCCGCTCTCTTTCTTCTTTTGTTTACATTCAAATGATTTTTAATTGGTAACACATATATTACAAATTTTTCTTGCCCACTACATTGAATTGATTTTCCAAATAATTGTGTTCCATATATTTGAGATTTACCTTCAGAAACAAGTTTTCTATCTATCATCATTGCTACATATTTAAAAGGTAATTCCTTTCTTTTTCCAGCCTCTCTTATCAAATCAAAATATTCTGAAATTTTATTAGAATGTTGAATAACATAAAAAACAGCTGTGTTTTCAGGCTCTCCAACTAAAGATTTCCCTGGGTATCCAAATATTTTAATTATTTTTTCTACCTCTTTTAAGTTCTCTTTGTCTATATCATTTATAATTCCCCATTTATTATGATCTATTTTTTCCTTTGTAATATTGAGTTCCTGAAGTATTTCGGTTTTTCTTTTATCTGTTGTTTCTGTATCAAAATATTCTCTATATATCTGATCATAATAGAGTATATTTTTTAATTTATTTTTTAATTCTATATTATAATGATTAGAGATGGCATTTGATTTACAACTATTCAACATTTGCATAACAAAAAACAAAATAAAAAACAATAAAATTCTAATTTTCATAAACTTTTACTTAGCGTCATAATCAACTTTGTTTTCAATTTCAATTGGGTTATTGAATCTTTTTAGTTTCTTTCTTTCTTTTTCATCAGCATCTCTAAAATCAATTTCTATTTTATTTCCGCTTTTATCCACCCAATTTGACGTACTACGAATGTCTCTTGAAGGATCAGAATAATAATTTTTTTGAAGTTTTTTTAAGTCTTCCCAATTTATTTTTATTTGGCTTTTTCTTTCAGGAATATTCTTTTTCCCTATTTTTTTTATTTCTATTAAATCAAAACTATAATCTCCTTTATCATCAATTATCGAAATAATTAACCCAGGTAAATTTCTAAAAACATAAGGGCCGTCAAATATTGGGATGCTTTCTGTATACCAAGCCGTCCAATTTCTACCACCATAAAAAATAGTTGCCTTTTTGCAATCAAACTCGCCAAATGTTCTTTTATCATTTAACAGCTTCCATTTAAGTGGGTTCTTGATTTCTAAATAATATTTATTATATACCTGAATAAAATGCTTTTTAAATTCTTTTTTGCTATAATCTTTAGTAAAATAAAGATTGTCAACAATATTTGTATCGTAAGAATTCAATTGCACATTTAAAGATTCTAACGAATCTCTTTTTTTATCTTCTTCGGTACGAAAAATTGATTTCTTTTTTATGACTTCTAAACTCATATACTTGACAATTATAGAATCCTTATTAGGGTCAGGCTTAACACCAACCTTATAAACAAATTCATTGTTTTGAGCATTAATACAAGTAAAAATCAACAATAAAACGGTTGATAAGAGATTTTTCATATAAAAAAATTTAATATAAACAAAGATAAGAAAAAAAATCATTGAAATCTATTTAAGCCAATGTAATCTTAATAATTTTTTTTGACTTTTTATAATAATAAGATAATCAACTAATTAAGTGTTTTTAAAATTTCATTCGTATTATAAAATTAAATTTGGATTTATTATTCATTCATGGCGTTAGTTATACACCTTAACAATTTTCGCTTGAAAATTTATTATTACTATTTGCAAAAAATAACCACGTTTTCTGGCGTGGTTTAATTTTAAATGACCAATGTAGTAACTCACTAAAAATCAATCACCGTATCCTACACATCATCAATATCTTTGATAATGAAGTTTGCTTGGTAATTGTCACCGAATATTTAGCCTTCCCGATTTTCGCTCGAAAATACGACAAGAGAGATAAAAATTTAACCACGCTTTTGGGCGTGGTTTTTGTTTTCCATAAATAAAAAAAGAAAATTTTCCTAAAAAATAGTTATATCCACATTTTTTTCGACGTTAAATAATTCATATTTTTGAAATGAATAAACTACCAAATGCTTTAATCTCATTTATACTTAGTCTTCATTAATTTGTACAAGATTTTAGACTTATTATAACTGATGTAGCTTTTAAATTCTGTGATTTCCCAAAATTTCTGTAATAATTTAATTGTATATTTGAGTACCTAATTAATACATTAAAACAAAATGAAGAAATTATTAATATTATCAGCGCTTTCAATCACAACACTAGGATTCAGCCAAACCAATTATGAAGGTCTTAAAAAAGAAAATGAAGCTCTTCACTCAACGAATAAAATTTTGACTTCAGAAAATGACTACCTGAAAAAAATAGTTGAAATTAATAAAGCAATTTTAGAAACAGAGAAAGATAACTCTTCGTTTAAAATAACAAAAGTAATTGGAAACAAAGCCGAAAAAACGATTGCAATTACCTTTCTTGTAGAAGCAAAGGATGAAAATAAAAAAATGACAATTGAGGATATTTCTATTGTTGATATAGAAGGAAAAGAATATGAAATTGATTTTTACAAATCCAGCAGACCATATCCTGAATTGGATTTAAAAACACCAATCAAATTAACTTTTTCTTTTAAAAATATGGAAAATGAACCTCTTTTCATAAAACTGTTTAGGTTCAAGATTACTGCACAGCCTAAAAGAAACTTATTTGAAAATACAAAATCAAATCTAGAATTTAAAGATTTGAAAGTTAATTGGAATTAATTTTTCCCTAAAAAATTATCACTAAAAACCCCACAACCTCTTTTCAAAAACACATAAGCAACAGAAAGGAATGTTTTAGAAATGTGGTTGCTCCTATTTCTGCAAAAATGAGTTTCCGACCAAAGGGAGGAATTGCATTTTTGCCGCCCAAATTTGCATTGGGCAACTTTTACAGTTTTATGGGTTGAGATTGAAAATTTTTCAAATTAAGAAAAAATCCTCTATTTTCAGTCAAGCCGTTTCGGAATAAGCTCCACAAGAGCGAACTTCCCATTTGTGCTAGAGTAGAATTAATAAACAAATCTTGCTTTTCTAGCGCTTCTGCTAAACTACAACTTGGCGTATTATCTTCCGCTTCCGAAATCTTTAAAAGTTCTTCAAATTCTTCGGTAATAAAAGGAAGGTTTTCCACTGTTTCATATTTCTCGGAATTAGGTTGTCTGATATTTCCGATAGTAGAAAGTAAAACCTGTCCTGTAAATTGACTGTTTCCAAAATCCATCCAATATTTGCATTGATTTCTGTAATAGCCTTTATCTATTCTCAATTCATTTAAAATTTCAGCAATCTCAAAACGAGATTTTACGCTATCCACACAAGAAATATAAATTTCTGATTTCATGTTGCTTTGTAATTTTCCTAAATCGTCTTTCTCAAATTTTTGGATTTCAGCCTTCCAATTTGTTCCAAAAAATCTGTTGGCTCGGTTAATTAATGCTACGGATTTATACAATCCCAATTCACTTTCTGCAAAAAGTTGTCTGCCTAAATTCGCTTCGGAAATTACATCATCATCCCAAAGCCTAACAGATAAACCTGCATGATTGAGTTCCGCTAAAGCGTAGTTCATTCTTGCCAATGCAGTTAGAACCTGCGAACCTGTTCCACCAGCTCCAATTAAATTAACAGTAATGGGATTGGTTGGATTAATTAGAGCATTGTCCGTAAAATGAACTTTGGTTTTGACTTCTTGATTTATGATTAATTCTTTGTTCATTTTAGTAGATTTTTTAAAGTTGTGTTTGCTTTTTTTAAGGCTTCTTTCGGAAATGGTTTTTCTGTATTGATAAGGCTTTTCCAAAGATTTACACAATTTCCGTTGATAGGATTATGCTCAATCATCAAATGGCTGAAATAAGAATTGAAAAAATAGTCTTCCCATTTTTTTGTAAATTCTTCCAAAGAATTTGAGTTTTGTATATTTACATCTACCGTTCCCATACAAACATTTCCATCTTCATACACATTAAAAAACGGAGCATAAAAAAGTTCTGATTTTTCAGTTGGTCTTCGGTTGTTCGTAAGAGCAAAAATTTTAAGACTTCGTTTATTTGCCAACCACAACATTGCAGGTACTTCTGCCATTCCGTTTGGAATTTCTAAATTTTCGGTAAAATAGAGTTGTCTTTTCATTGATTTCGTGAACCATAAAACCACACCATTTTCACTTGGATTGATTTGTAGAATATTCGTAGATAAAATACCTTTTGGCTTTAGAAAATCTTGACTTTTTTCCTTTTGGGTATTAGTGGTAAGAGCTTTAACTAATTCTTTTGCTTCTCGTTCTGTCAGAGGATGGGCATTGATAGGATTTCCGTTTTTATCCATATCAAAATGCTCTACATAAGTATCTTTGCTTCCTTGATTGTTTTGGTAAAAAACTAATGCGTTTGTTGGGTGGTAGAGTGTTCCAAAATCTTGGATAATATCTTTCATCTTCTATTTATTTAAAAGTTGTTCAAAATGTAAATGAGTTCTTCAATCACTGGAAACAATCGGTTTTCAAAATCGAGATTGTTATTTGTAATGTTTCTTCCATCAAATGTTTTTATAACTATTGGTTCTTCCATTGTGGTACATTCCTGTAAGTCGGAGTTTACTGCCTCAAAAAGCGTTTGGAATAGTAATCCTTTTCCTTTGGCACAAAAAGAAATGTATTTATCTATTGATACGGTTGTCTCTATTTCGTATTCATAATCTTCTTCTGTATTTTGTTGCAGATTTTGGTAAATGGTAGCATTTGGATATTGCTCATAAAGAGAAAATACTTTTCTCGCCAACATAAAACAATCATTATCAAATCTATCTTTGGCTTTAAAGTTTTTTAAATGGTCTTTAAATCGTATTAAATTATATTGATTGTAAATCTTTTGCTCCATAAAATCGCCGATATGTTCCGCTTGTTTGATTTCTGATAAATGAATCTGCTTTTCTTCGTTTTCATCATCAGAAGTAATCCATTCCGTTACCATTTCGTACATCCAAAACAAGTAACTGTCCTGTTTTCGATAATAGGAAACTTTGGCAATATGATACAGATAAGAACAAACTGATTGTAAAAGTTGTACGACTTGTTTTCGTTTCGGATTTTTATATAATTGGTACAACGGAACTATCGGGATATAATATAAAATTGCACCTGTGTTGTAGCGTTCCTCACTTACAAAGTAAGTTTTTCCTTTTTCTTCTATCAATCGGATTTCTTCCCAATCCCTTACTTTATTTTTCAGTTGTTTTTGAATGTCATCTAAAGCCAATGCAATATTGTAAGGATAACCCAAATGTCTTGTTGTCATTGTATTCAATCTATAATGTACCGCCATTTGAGAAAAGGATTGATAAAAATCGCTTTCTAATTTGGTATTTTTCCTTTGAATTTGAGTTAAATTTTGTTCGTCTGATGCCAATTTTTGAGCATTATTTTCTTTTAATTTTGGAAGAAAAGTACATTTTAGAAAACCATTGGTAATTGATTTATCGGAACTGATTTCAGTTGGTCTTTCCGAATTTCCGAAGCGTTTTTGTCCTGCTTCATCCAATCTGCAAATTCTCCCAACTGTTGATGCAGTTGTTTTTGCTTTTGTTTTTCGGGTGTTTTTACTTTTCCCGAGATTATGTTTCGTTGCATATTTCATAAATGATGTTTTTTGGTTGTCAGTTGTTGGTTGATGGTTGTCAGTATTTAGTTTGTAATTCTATCAACCGACAACTATTAACCAACTACTAATTTTATCCCTTTGTTCCCATTACACTTTCAAATTTGTACCGAACAGTATCTTCTTTGATTTGTGGTGCGGAAACTTTTGCGGTAGTTAAAATTGGATAGGTGTTGGCGTAAAAATTCATTACGGCTTCCACGCTCCATTTTGGTTCAGGGTCGGGTAATTTTATTTCCTGTCCGTTGTCTTTGAGTATAAAAACTCTTTCTAGTTGAGTTGCGATTAACATTTTTTTTAGTATTTGGTAGTCAGTATTTAGTAATTTTCTTGATTTTCAGCCATATTATCAGATGAATTTTAGGTAAAAAGACTTGGAGCAAAATGTCGCTCATATTCGTCCTGTTTCTTGCGTATTGTTTCGGCAAAGTCGGGAAACTCTGTAATTTTAGGCAGTGCAGACCACGCTTCTTTGTATTTGCCCTCTTTTTCTAATTCTTCGGCTTTCTGTAAGGCTTCATTGTACTTTTTCTCTTTGGCTTCCTTTTCTTTTTTCTCTCTGTCGGATTTTTCTTTTTCCATAGCGGATTTCTTTTTGGCTTCTTCGAGTTGTTTCATGAAACTTTCCATATCTACCATCAATCCCGATGCAGTTTGTAATGGTATAGAAATAGTTTCAAAAAAACCATTGTCTAATTCTTCTGCTGTACCTCGAAGATTGAGTGGCGGAATGAGTTTTCTCGCTTCGTCTCCACACTGCTCGTTATTAAGCAATACGGAAAGGACAAAACTATTTTCTGTGGTTGCTCTGAATGTGATTTGCAAATCGCCTGTAAGATTCATATTGGCGAGTTGTCTGAAAAAATTGGTTTGCATAATTTTAAATTTTTGATTTTTCTTTTTTTTGGGATTTTATTTTAAGTAGTTTTTCATATAAATCCGTCCAATATTGATTGAGTTTTTTGTCTAATTTTGAAAAACCTTTGTTTTCGTGTTCGTATCTTTTGTATCTTCTAGTTATTTGAATTGCTTCATTGAGATTAGTAATTTCAATTGTACACCCATTTAAGTCTTTAATTTTCATAATTTATAGTTTGTAATTTTTACTGTTTTTATCATACTAAAATTTGACTTTGAATTTTTTTAATTTTCCTTTTCAGTAAGATTTCTAAAATTTCATAATCACTTTCGTAGTTTTCTTCCTCAAAAGAGTAAGTGTCTGTCTCTTCGTGATAATCATATTGTTCAAAGTCTTCCTCTTCTAAATAGATTTCCGTGAGTTCGTTGTTTGAATAGACTGCAACACCATATATTTGATTGCCAATTTCTTCATAATTGTAAATAGAATCTACTTTATAATGTTCGGCTATCTGTAATAATATTTCGGTGTTGGGAGACCATCTTGTTTGGTAATTGAAGATACAGCCACCATCTTCCAACAAAATATCAAAAAAATAACCTCTATTTTTATCCGAAACAAATTCGGGAAGTTGTCCGCAGTTTTCTTCATTCTCACGGATTTGCATTTTTCTAAACTCTAATCTCACTTGTTCTAAAGCGATTTCGTTTCCCTCAAAAGCAACCGAATTGCTACACCAATTTGCCATAATTTCTAATTTTTAAAGGTTTTGTTTGTTCATAAATGTATGTTCCGCTTGTTTTGAAGGGTTCTTTTCCCTCTGTTAATCGGATTTCAGAATTGAATGTCTTGGAAAGATTTCTAGCATAGCGTATTGCAGTAGTCCTATTACAATAGGTTTGATAATACACCTCAATATCTTCCCATTCTCTTTTATCGTTTCGGTGTCTTAACTGAAAATTAAATTGTGCTTCCATAATTTTTTTAAGATGGAGTTAAAATGGTAAATCGTCATCAGTTTCATCTGAAAAAGGATTGCTACTGTTGTTTTGTGGGCTTACTGTAGGTTCGTTATTGAACTCAGATTTTTGCTTTCCACCGTGCAATTTGATGTTTGAAGTATGGAAGTTCAGTCCAGACTTTATTTCTCCGTCTTTTCCTATCCACGCACTACTGCTTATTCTGCCTGATAATTCCACTAAAGTTCCTTTGATAAGATATTCAGCTATTTTGGCATTTATCCAATAAGAACAGTTGTAATAAGTGGTTTGCTCTTTACGTTCGCCTTGTTTGGTTTTGTAACTGTCATTAATGGCTACTGAAAAGTTCACGACTTTTTTGTCGTTTTTTAAGATGTTGATTTTAGCGTTTTGGGTAATTCTACCTACGATAGTGTTCATAATATTTCGTTTTAATTGTTAATTTTTAGTTGATTTTGTCTGTTATTGGTTTAAATTTCGAGTGAATTGATTTGGTATCGAGGACACTCGGCTTTTCTTTTTCTATTTTTATTCTTTTTAAATTTTACTGATTGGAAAAACAGTATTTTTCGTTATTTTTTTGATTTTTCTAATAATGTTAAAGAGCAACTGCTATTGAATTGATTCGTACAACTGAGGTTCCGGCTTTTTCTTTGCCGATGATCATAGGACTGCATCAGGCACACAAAACCCGATTCAATTCCCGTAATTGCTTACAAGTTTTGAATCGGGCTTGAAATCTTTTTGTCCGAAGGATTTAGGAGTGTCCGGAAAAATTATTGGAACTCGTGGAAAGAATTTTTGTAGAAACCCAAAAAGATTTTTTTGAGTGAATGATGCTGTCCTACATTTGCAAACGTAAAAGCCTAACCAGAGTCGGAAGTAATAATACAATGATATTTGACAATGAAAAACTCAAAAAACATTAAAACATAAGGTTTTCTTTGATTGAATTATTTTAATGTCTTAAAATGTTTATAAGTAAAGATATTTTATAAGTTTTCTTTTGAGCAAAACCATTCATTCAAATCCTTAAAACCTTGATAAATCAGCGAACAATCTTCCAAATTTTTATAATGATTCTGAATTTTTGATTTAACAAACCCTCCATTGGAATCATTATCAAGAAACATAGAAATTTTATTATACTTTTTCAACGTTTCTTCAACTTTATAAAACATTGCAGTAGAGTTTAGAATCAGATAATCTGAATTAGAATTCTCTTTCTTTTCCAAATTCTTGTAAGTCAAATAATCAAAAAAACCTTCAAAAATGCAAATTTCACTGCTTTGATTTTCAACCAAAGTCACATCTTTTTTACCTAAACAGATTTTGGAATATTTATTTCGGATTTCAACTCCTCCAGAATTATTGAAAAACCCAATTCCGAAATACTTTTTACCATTCAACTCGTATTCAATTTCTTTTACCAAATCTTTTTGTTCATACACTTTTCGGAATTTTAAATACTGAATTAATGCAGGATGCTGAATTTCGCACACGTTGAGAATTTTATATTCTTTTTGTTGCTTTGTCTCTTCATTTTGAAACTTTTTTTGAACGGGAAAATCAAGTTTCTCTAAATATTTCAACGCTTCAGAAACAGAACATTGATTCATCTGTTGAACAATCGAAATCACATCATAACTTTTCCCTGTTCCAAAATCAAACGCTTTGTTTTTGACGAAATCAACGGATAAACTCGGAATTTTTTCTTCTCTGTCGAGCGCAAAATAAAAAGCTGTCTTTCTGTTTTCTTTGACTGGGAAAAGATTGAATGATTCCAAAACCATCCTTATACTTATTTTTTCTTTTGCTTCTTCACAATTCATTTTTTTTCTTTTTTAAAGCAAATTTTTTATCCACATTTTCCTTTTAAAT
Source organism: Cloacibacterium sp. Arc13 (assembly GCF_041431305.1). Lineage (NCBI taxonomy): Bacteria > Pseudomonadati > Bacteroidota > Flavobacteriia > Flavobacteriales > Weeksellaceae > Cloacibacterium > Cloacibacterium sp. Arc13. The sequence goes on along the minus strand of NZ_JASMRM010000004.1, from coordinate 158,183 downwards.
AAAAAAAGACTTTTTAATTACTTTTATAATACTTTTAATAAAGCACCGAATCGACTTGTTTAAAAGGGTTTGAGCCACTTTTTCGGTGAGTGCAATTCCGAATTCTAGTGAGTGCAATTCCGAATGTTGAGTGAGTGCAATTCCGAAAACTACCCTTATTAATGGTGAGTGCAATTCCGAATTCAATTTTTAGTCTCTTGGTTAAATTCATAGTTATCCACAATTTTTGATGCTTTTTTACATTTTTTATTCGTTTTAAATTTTTGAGTGAGTGCAATTCCGAATTTTCAATCTGAAAATCGATAATTTTAACATTTCTTTAACTTTAGTGAGTGCAATTCCGAATTTTTGGTGAGTGCAATTCCGAAATCAGACAATAATTGGGTAACCTTTTGGAAGCAGTTCTCCCATTTTTGTACGCTGATATATTTGAATAATTAGGCTTTGAATCTCATTTAAAAATTCCTTTCCTTGAAAAACAGTCGACTTTACTTTTTTTAATCGGTTTATTCTGATAAATTCTTTGAACGCTTTTTCTATCAAATCTCTAGTTTGGGGAATATTTCTGTACTGATGAGAAAATTGCAGCATTTCATTTTCCTGTAAACCATACCTTTTTTTGAAATAGATTAATCTTCGGGTAATCCTTTTACTTTGGGCAATATTCGTTCCGCTTGATTCAAATGGAAGCTCTCTAGTATAGACAGCAGATTTGTTTTCAAATATCGTTCTAGTCAAAAAAGGAATAATGAAAATTGAATCTTTGTTGTAGGTATAATTGAACGAAAGCGTATTGAATGTATTCAAACTGATTCTTGCGGGTTTTAAAAATTTGAAACAAAAATCCTTGGTCGTTTTGTAGTTCAATCCAAACTTTTTATTGAGTGTAGAAAGCTTCAAAACCGTTCCGTTTTCAGGTAATTTTGAAAGCCAAATTGCAAAAATAATATGCTTGTTGTTTCGTACATTGTACACTAAATTATACAAAACATAGTTGTATTCTGGGATAACTAATAATTTTTTTAGCCAATAACTGCTGACTAAAAATGTAGTGTAACCTCTCTTGTCATAACAGGGTGTAGAAATGAGTCCACCGAAAGTTTTAATTTCTTTGCCTTTGGAATTAACCGATTTATACCAACCCATCTTAAATCTGGCAAGAAACTCATAAGCATCAATTACCTGTTTGGTAGATCCGCTTGGAGAAATTTTGCTGTTTTTAATTTTGATGGAAGCAAAAATGTTGTTATCGGTTTCAAATTCTTCATCGAAAAGAGAAAGTTGTTTCGGTCTGTCTTGTGGTCGGAACTGTTCGTTACTGATGATAGAAATAATATTAAAAATCACACGAAGCGCATTAATCGGAATATCCGCGGCTTCGGAATCATCAAAAATAAAATCGTCCACAAAACGGTTTCCGATGCGGATTTTGTCAATATTTCTTTCGTTTTTATTTTCAAAACCTTTACGGATAAGCCGTAAATCTTTTTCCGAAACAGTCATAGTTTATTTCGTTTTTAAATAAATTTAATTTTGATGATTTTACCTTAAGATTCAGGACGTTTTATTTTTGGAATGTCTTGTAACGAAAGGGAATTTTCCTCACTTTTATTTATCAAATAAGGCAAAGTACTTTTTAGTGTAGATTTCCAATTACTGATGGGGCGATTGGAGGTGTTTTTCCAATCATTATTTATCCAAACTTCATATTTTTCGCTGATACTCAATTCTAATTCCAGTTCATAGCCTTCCAATGATTTTGCATATTCCATAAACTCATCCAAAGAAGGAATTTTGGAATTTTTAAGGTTTTGTTGTTCTAATTCTAGCTTTTGCTTTTGTGATGATTCTGAAGATGCTTTTACATCACTATTAATTTCAATTTCTTTTATTGCCTCAACTGAATTTTGTGCAGATAGAATACTTTCAAATATTTCTAAAACTTCTCTATTTTGATCTTTTTCAACAATTGTACTTTCTTCATTTCTGATTGATTTTTTAGATTCAATTTCAAAGGAATAATTCAACAGCAATCGGTAATGACAAGGAAGTCCATTTTTGGATTGAAATTGAATTAAACCTAAATTTTTGAGTTTCTCTTTTGTTGACTTTATCGTTTTTCTGGTTAATCCCAGTTCTCTTCCCAATTCAACATCAGAAATTTTGAAATCGTAGCGGTCATTTTCATAGCCCATTTTCAGCAAATAGAAATACAATAATATTTCTGTAGGACTAATTTTTGCCGTTTTATTAAAATCCCAAAACCGCTCTATCAATTCAAGGTAGTACATCTTATTTTTTTGCAAAAAGTTGCAACGCTTTTTCTTTATCAATGATAATGATATTCCCATTTTGAATAATGGCTTCATCTAATATTCCCGAAGATTTTATTTCAGAGGCTTTAGAAACAGAACAACCGAGAATTTTTGCCAAACCTTTCAGTCCGTATTCATATTTGCTTTCCAAGTTAATTTTTTGGGAAATTTCCAAAAATTCTTCAACGGTCAGATTACAAATCGGTGTTTGTGGGTTTATATTTTTCATAGAATTGATGAATTTGATGGGAAATACAATTGTTTAATTACCATTTTTTTGAAAAGGATTTATTATAGTATTCATCCATCGTTTTTTCTACATCAGAAAGTTTGTAATAGATTTTGTTTCCAACTTGTGAAAAAGATATTTTGCCTTCATCACGCCAGGTTTGGGCAGTTCTCCGAGAGATCTTTAGCATTTTGATCAATTCTTCGTTATCCAAAAATACTTCCTGCTTTGGTAAATTTTTTAAGTTGATTTTGTGGTGAATGTCATCGATTTTTGACATTAAAGCATCGAATTGCTCTTTTGAGAGAATAATTGCTTCCATTTTTTTTGGTTGTTTAATAATTATGGAGCAAAATTGAGCATAAGAAAAAAGTCCCAAAGTCCTAAAAAGGTCTTACAGGACAATTTATTTAAAGCATTTTATCTAAATCTATTCTTTTATGCGCTTTAGGACGTTTGTCTGATTTGGAAGGAGTGAGAATCGTTCGCACTGTATCAGGACTAATTTTTCTGCCTTCTTTATCTACGAAGTTATTACAAATTAATGCCACAAAATCGTTAGTATTGGCATCCAGAAATGGTTTGCCTTCGATAAATAACTCTCGGTTCAACTGAAAAAACACATCAACCAACTGATTCATATTACAATAAACTCTAATTTGATTTCCTGAAATCACATTTTGCGAAATTGTAGATGTTACCACAGTTTTTAATTGTTCTTGCAATTTTTTCATTTCAAAAAGATGCTCTATTTCTTTATCACATTGTTTATCAAAATCGGGCAAATTTTTATTGACAAAATCTATGTTTGATTGCTGATAATTATACTTTTCATTGGTCAATAATATAATTTTCTCCTCAAAAACCTCTAATTGATTCAGTTTTTCTCTTAGTTCCTTGAAACTAAAATATCGGTCTTCACTTTCTGCGTTAATTTGCTTTTTATTTAGTCTCGTAGGACTTTCTTGTGTTTCATCACAAATTAAATTGAGCCTTTTCAATTCGATACAGGTTTGAAACTTTATATGTCTGCTCTCATTACTTCCTTTTTGAAAGAGTTTTTCATTAACAACAATGAGTTTTTCAAATGTGTTCAGCCAGTCAATTGGATTTTTGGCAATACTGCAATGGTGTTTAATGAAGTTTTGGATTTGAGAATAGTGCAATTGAAATATTTTATTGATAAGTGCTTGGCAATAAGACTGTAAATTTTCTTCTGTGTTTTTTTCTATGTCAAATAAATGGTTAAAAGCATCTGTAACTTTTACAGACGTAAACTCCATGAAAGGAGCCGTTTCCAAAAGTGGATAATGTGAAATCATAATAAGTTTTCTTTTATCATCTCAAATTTTGTGCTCTAAGTATTTTTTTGACTATAACTCATAATAAGACATTGAAAAAAGAAGAATGTTTTCCATAAGAATAACACTCTTCTTTTTTGCTTTATTTATATTCTAGAGATTAATACACAAACTTGTCCATCGAAGCATCAAGTTCTGTATTGATTACTTTTGCATAAATCTCGGTTACACGAATGCTCGAATGATCCATGACTTTTGAAACGTGTTCAATACGCATTCCATTATTCAATGCATTTGTAGCAAATGTATGTCTGCTCATATGGAAGGAAAGTCCTTTGTTTAAATCAATTTTTTGAGAAATGTATGATAGTGATTTATTGATATTACGAGAAATTCTTTCAATTTCTGAAATGGCATAATGTTCATTTTTCAAAAATTTCTCTTCATTTTTTACTAAAGAAAAAACGAAGCTTTCATCGGTGCTGTTTTCATTTTTGTGTTTTTTGAGAACTTCTAAAGCTGGTTGGACTAGTTTGAAGCTATGCAAGTTCCCTGTTTTTCGGATAACTTTTGATAATTTGGAATCTTCAAAATTAATGTGTTTCCATTGCAAAGAAATCACATCACCCATCCTAAGTCCACCTGCATAAATGCAAAAAACAAACATATCTCGGAATTTTGACATTAAACTTCCTTCTTCTAATTCTGCATTTTTCAGCAGTTCAATTTCTTCTTTTTGGAGAAATTTTATTCTTGCAGAATCTTTTTTGGTCTTGATTTTATTGAAAGGATACAGATTTAGAGGGACCATGTCTTCTGCAATGGCATCATTGTAGAATTTCATCAGGCTTCTTATATTGGTTTGTACCGTATTGTTTTTGTTTTTTAAAGTAGAATAGCAATAGGTAATGTAGTCGTTCAGCAAGACGGTAGTAAGGTCTTCAAAATAGAATTCTTTTTCACCTACATATTTTTTAAACTTCTCTAGGTGAGCCTGATATTTACGTTGTGTTAAAATGGAAACTGAACCTTTGATTTTTTCTAATCTTTTAAAGGCATAATCAAAAAACAATGCAGATTCTTTCCCTTTGATTGCTTCTTTTAGCTTCTTGGCAGAAACTGACTCATTTTTCCTTGAAACATCAGCGACCTGACCTTCCGCATCGGCAATAATTTGAGACAAATAGGCATTTAATCTTGCACTATTCGGATGGTTTTTCTTTACTTTTTGCTTTGCTTCGTCCCATTCTGAAGGCTTTAATTTCTGACCTGTCGTGAGAAATTTTGCTTTTCGGTCTTTTATAAGTCTAATGTAAAGTGGACAATGTCCTGTTTGGGATTCTTGTGCTGTTCTCAGAACTAATTTTACTGATGCCATAATGTTGTATATTTTTAGGTTTTATATTCCCTTTGCAAAACAGTGCAAAGCAAAGAAACCCTTTAAATAGAAGGTTTCGCAAAGGGAAGCAACCTGATACAAAAGTACAACAAGCAGTTCAACAAACTCTTAATTTGGATGCTTTCGGATTCGTTAGTTTTCTTATCTTAAAATTGTAAAACCCACTGAAACAAGCACTTTGAAGCAATCAAATGAAATATTGGAAAATAGTAATATCTTTGACAAAGTTTTTTAAAATCGTAAATCAAACATCGTAAATCATAAATAAAAATGAAACTTTTTGATGTATATCCTTTAATAGACGTAACTCCAGCAAAAGCTGAGGGAAGCTATTTTTGGGACGAAAACGGAACAGAGTATCTAGATTTATATGGCGGTCACGCCGTGATTTCCATTGGACATTCTCATCCAACTTATCTAAAATACATTACGGAACAACTCAATAATATCGGTTTTTATTCCAATTATGTAAAAATTCCGATTCAAAATCAAGTAGCTGAACAACTGACCAAGTTGTCTGGTTATAACGATTATACACTTTTCCTTTGCAATTCTGGTGCTGAAGCCAATGAAAATGCCATAAAATTGGCTTCTTTCCACACCGGAAAAAAGAAAATTATTTATTTTTCAGGAGCTTTCCACGGAAGAACTGCGGCTGCTGTAGCTTGTACAGACAATCCGAAAATTGTAGCGCCTGTCAATCAATCTGAGAATTTCGTAAAACTTCCTTTCAATGATTTGGATGCTTTAGAAAATGAATTCAAAACCAATTCAGATATTGCTGGAGTGATTGTGGAAGGAATTCAAGGAGTTGGTGGTGTTCAAATTCCAACTACCGAATTTTTACAGAAAATTCAACAATTGTGTGATGAGAATAATGCAGTTTTCATCGCAGACGAAATTCAATCTGGTTTCGGAAGAAGTGGTAAATTTTTCGCTCATCAACACGCTGGTGTAACTCCTGATATTATTGCTATGGCAAAAGGAATGGGAAATGGTTTTCCTGTTGCGGGAATTTTAATTTCACCTAAATTCAAAGCTTCGTACGGTTTGCTCGGAACTACTTTTGGAGGAAATTTCTTGGCTTGTGCTGCTACTAAAGCAGTTTTAGATGTTATTGAAGAAGAAAATCTATTACAAAATGCTCAAGAAGTGGGAGATTACTTGGTTTCTTTGCTTCAAAATCAAAAAAATATCAAAGAAATTCGTTATCAAGGTTTGATGATTGGGATTGATTTGGCTTTTCCTTGCAACGAAGTAAGAAATAGATTGGTTAAAGAATACAAAATGTTGACAGGTAATGCTTCTACACCAAATACTTTGAGAGTTTTACCTGCTTTAAATGTGAAAAAAGAAGACGTGAAGAAATTTGCAGATGCTTTAATCCAAATTTTAAAAGAAGATTAGAATTTTAGATTTACGATTTTGGATTGACAATTTTTTGATATTAAATTTCATTAAATCTGTGAAAATCTGTGTAATCTGTGTAATCTGTGGGAAACCATAAACACAAAGCTTAGCGAAGCATTTATGCCTTTGCTTTCTTAAAATAAAACATAAATAAATATTAAACCTTTGCGTTTAAAATAAATATAAAATGAAACAATTTCTATCTATAAATGACGTAGAAAATCTTGAAAACTTAATTCAAGACGCTTTAGAATACAAGAAAAATCCTTTGAAGGACGAGAATTTAGCTAAAGGAAAAACACTAGGCTTAATCTTTATGAATTCTAGCCTCAGAACAAGGATGAGCACTCAAAAAGCGGCTGAAAATCTAGGTTTTAAAGTGATGACTTTCAATGCTGGACAAGATTTTTGGGCTTGGGAAACTGAAGATGGAGCTGTGATGAATGGTACTACAGTTGAACACATAAAAGATGCGGCTACGGTTATCGGACAGTATTGTGATGTTGTGGCAATCAGATGTTTTGCAGATTTAAAAAATAAAAAATCAGACACCGAAGAAAAGATTTTAACGCTTTTCCAAAAGTATCTCAATAAACCATTGATTTCTATGGAAGCGGCTACCAGACATCCTTTGCAGAGTTTGGCAGACACCATTACCATTAAAGAACAATGGAAAGAAACCAGAAAACCGAAAGTAGTTTTAACTTGGGGACCTCACATTAAGCCAATTCCACACGCTGTTGCCAATTCTTTCGCAGAATGGATGAATGCGCAAGATGTGGATTTTGTGATTACGCATCCTGAAGGTTTAGATTTAGACCCAGCTTTTGTTGGCGATGCTCAAGTGACTAATAATCAAAAAGAAGCGTTGAAAGATGCTGATTTTGTGTATATTAAAAACTGGAGTTCATTTAATGATTACGGAAAAGTTGCAGAAGGTTATGATGATTGGATGCTAACTGAAGAAAAAATGAAAATCACCAATAACGGAAGACCAATGCATTGTTTACCGGTTCGTAGAAATGTTGAGGTTAGCGAGGAGGTTTTGGATTCTGAACAATCATTGATTTTTGAACAATCATACAACAGATTGTTCGCTGCACAAGCAGTTTTGAAAAATATTTTGTAATGTTTTTCTCGCTGATAAAGCAGATTTGGCAGATTAATATAATTGTAAATATATCAGCTCAATCAGCTCAATCTGCGAGAGAAAGACAAGAATCACAAGTTTTTCTTTTTTTGTAAGGTATTTATGAGCCTCGAAGTGGCGACATATTATTAAAATTAAAAACATATCAGCTCAATCAGCTCAATCTGCGAGAGAAAGACAAGAATTACAAGTTTTTCTTTTTTTTGTAAGGTATTTATGAGCCACGAAGTAGCGACATATTATTAAAATTAAAAACATATCAGCTTAATCAGCAAAATCTGCGAGATAATAAAAAATAATAGAAGTGCAAAAACAAGAAGTATACATCATCAAAATTGGTGGAAACGTAATAGACCATCCCGAAAAGTTAGATGCTTTTTTGAAGGATTTTTCGGAAATTCAAAAACCTAAAATTCTGGTTCATGGTGGTGGTAAATTGGCAACCAAACTAGCTGAAAAATTAGAAATTCCACAGGAGTTTTTTGAAGGCAGAAGAATTACCAATCAGGAGACCAGAGATGTTGCGGTGATGGTTTATGCAGGTTTAATCAATAAAAATATTGTGGCTACTTTGCAAAAAAATGGTTTGAATTCCATCGGTTTTTCTGGAGCTGATGCCAATATAATTCCAGCACACAAAAGACCTGTGAAAAAGGTAGATTTTGGTTGGGTAGGAGATATAGAAACTGAAAAAATTAATGCTTCATTTTTAGAAAAAGTAATTTCTGAAAATATTTGTCCGGTTTTTTGTGCCATTACACACGATGGAAACGGTAATTTGCTCAATACGAATGCAGATACCATTGCATCGAGTTTGGCAGTTGCTTTATCAACAAATTTTAAAGTAAATTTAGCATATTGTTTTGAGAAAAATGGAGTTTTAGAGAATGTAGAAGATGAAAATTCAGTCATTGCTAAAATAACACCCGAAACTTATATTCAACTCAAAGAAAAAAATATTGTGAATGACGGAATGATTCCGAAAATCGACAATGCTTTTGAAGCGATAGAAAAAGGAGTAAAATCAGTATTTATTGTAAAAGAAACTTTTTTGAAGAAACTAATTAACGAAAACGATAGAACGAGTGGAACAGAAATCACCCAATAATTTTTTAGAACTTGGCGATAATGCTGTAGAATTGCTCAAACAGTTGATCTCTATCCCTTCTTTCAGTAAAGAAGAAGATAAATCGGCTGATTTAATTGAGGAATATCTTCAGGGAAAAGGGGTGAAAACTCATCGTCAACAAAACAATGTTTGGGTTTTCAACCAAAATTTTTCCCCAGAAAAACCAACCATTCTTCTCAATTCTCATCATGATACGGTAAGACCTAATTCTGGCTACACCTTAGATCCGTTTACACCGATTGTAAAAGATGGTAAACTTTACGGTTTGGGTAGTAATGATGCTGGTGGAGCCTTGGTTTCTTTAATGGCGACTTTTCTTTATTTTTATAAATCTGATGATTTAAAATACAATATCGTTTATGCAGCAACTGCAGAAGAAGAAAATTCTGGTTTAGATGGAGTAGAATCTGTACTTCCACATTTTGGGAATTTAGAATTTGCAATTGTTGGTGAGCCTACAGAAATGCAGATGGCGATTGCTGAAAAAGGCTTAATGGTAGTAGATTGCGAGGCTTCGGGAACTTCTTCTCACGCAGCGCATCCTAATGATGATAATGCCATTTACAACGCAATTAAGGACATAGAATGGATTAAAAATTATCAGTTTCCCAAAAAATCTGATGCTTTAGGCGACGTGAAAATGACGGTAAGTGTTATCAATGCAGGGAAATTGCACAATATGGTGCCCAACACTTGCAGTTTTACTATAGATGTAAGGACCACAGACCAATACACCAATCGTGAAGTTTTAGAAATTATTCAACAAAATATAAAAAGTAAGGCTGTAGCAAGAGGATTTAGATTAAATTCTTCCTCTATTTCTGTGGAGCATCCTATTGTGAAAGCAGGTTTAGAATTGGGCAGGACTACTTATGGTTCGCCTACCACTTCAGATCAAGCTGTAATTCCTTATCCATCACTTAAAATGGGGCCGGGTTTGTCGGCGCGTTCGCACAGCAGTGACGAGTTTATTTATGTAGATGAAATTTATGAAGGCATAAAAATTTACATTCAATTATTATCAAAAATTGTATTTTAAAATGAGCAAAAAACTTTGGCAAAAAAATAATTTATCTGAAAATCAGCATGCTGCTTTGGTAGAAAAATTTACCATTGGTAGAGATGCTGAATTTGATTTGCAACTCGCAAAATACGATGTTTTGGGAAACAAGGCACACGTGAAAATGCTCGCAACCATCGGTTTGATTGAAGAATCTGAATTGCCAAAAATTTTAGAAGAATTAGATCATATTGCACTTCAAATAGAAGAAGGAAAATTTGTCATCGAAGAAGGAATAGAAGATGTACATTCACAAATCGAATTTCAACTGACGCAGAAATTGGGTGATATTGGTAAAAAAATTCATTCTGCGCGTTCTAGAAATGACCAAGTTTTGGTTGATATTAAGCTTTTCCTCAAAAATGAAATTCTAGAAATTAAAGATTTGGTGAAAAATCTTTTCCAGACTTTACAAAAGTTAAGTAACGAACATCAAGATAAACTCATTCCGGGTTATACGCATTTTCAAATTGCGATGCCTTCCTCTTTTGGACTGTGGTTTGGAGCTTATGCAGAAGCGTTGATAGATGATTTAGAAATGCTTTTGGCTGCGTATAAAATCACCAATAAAAATCCTTTAGGTTCTGGCGCTGGTTATGGTTCTTCGTTCCCGATTAATCGTACTTTAACTACAGAATTACTGGAATTTGAGACGCTAAATTACAATGTAGTTTATGCGCAAATGACGCGCGGAAAGTCTGAAAAAACTTTGGCAACTGCTATTGCTGCTATTGCACATACTTTGAGCAAATTAGCCTATGATGTGTGTTTGTATATGAATCAGAATTTTGGATTTATCACATTTCCAGATACTTTTACTACAGGAAGCAGCATTATGCCACATAAAAAAAACCCAGATATTTTTGAATTAATTCGTGGTAAATGTAATATTTTGCAAGGTGTTCCTACGGAATTAACATTGTTGACCAATAATTTACCTTCTGGTTATCACCGAGAAATGCAATTGACCAAAGAAGTGCTTTTCCCTGCAATTAATACCATTAAAGATTGTCTTTACATCACAGAATATACCTTGAATCACATTCAAGTAAAAGATAATATTTTGGAAGACGAAAAGTATCAATATCTTTTTAGTGTTGAGAATGTAAATGATTTAGTTTTGAATGGAGTTTCATTCCGTGATGCTTATGTGCAAGTTGGTCAAAGTATTGAAAATCAGAATTTTGAACCGAATAAAAACTTAAATCATACGCACGAAGGAAGCATCGGAAATCTTTGCAACGAAGAAATTAAAGAAGAATTCTCAAAAGTTTTTGAGAAATTTAAATAGGATGGAGTGGAATAATTGAATTAAAAAAGCTTTAAACTGAATGGGTTTAAAGCTTATTTTTTTTAGACGAATTTTTCTCATTTTCCATATCCAGTTGATGTTCTTTTTCTAAGAGTTTATAGGTGTTTTCTCTTTTAATTTCGTTCAGAACAATACTGCTGTGGTATTGGTAAATATTTGGAGTGTTGGCTAATACATTGGTAATGAAATTGTTATAGGTGTCAATGTTATTGGTGGCGATTTTCAGCATATAATCATAAGTTCCAGACAAACTAAGCACTTCTTGAACTTCATCATACTGTCTAATTTCTTGCTCAAATTCATCTAGCGATTGCTTCGATTGATTTCTAATCGTCACGTTACAATAAGCCACTAAATCGATGCCTATTTTCTTACGATTGAGAATGGCTGCATATTTTTCTATAAAACCATTTTTTTCTAAATACTTAATTCTGTCGTAAGTTGGGGTAAAAGATAAGCCAATTTTCTCTCCGATTTCTTTTACCGAATAGTTAGAATTTCTTTGAAGCAAATCTAATATTTGTAAATCTTTTTGATCTAAATTTTGACTCATTAGTTTTTTTATAGTGGTTCAGAAACAAATATACACTAAATTTTTTAATTTTTTTAACAGAATTCTTCCTCATTGAAGTAAAACTTTAGCTTAAAAACAATTTCAGAAATTTTATTTTACTCTTTCTTTACATTGTGTAAGATGTTTTCTAATAAGTCTATTTGAGTTTTCTGAATTTCGAGTAAATCTTGTTGATAATGAATAATTAAATGGTCTATTTTTTCGTGTAATTCTCTGATTTCTAGTTCACTTTTTAGATTGATTTTGTAGTCTTTTTTGGCGCGTTCTCTATCTTTCTCTTCTTGTCGGTTTTGGCTCATCATAATCACAGGAGCCTGAATTGCCGCAATACAAGACAAAATTAAGTTCAATAAAATGAATGGATAAGGGTCAAAACCATGATTAGAAAGCCAAAAAACATTCAGTAAAATCCAAGCAACTAAAAAAGTCATGAAAAAGATGATGAAACCCCAACTTCCACCGAATTCTGCTACTTTATCTGCCAATTTTTGACCAAAAGTAATTTCTTTTTCATCTTCTTCCACTTCTGTAGAAATCATGGTGTTTTTAGAAACAGATTGAATGACTTGTTTTTCTACTTCGGTTAGGTTTCCTAATTTTTTATTGAGAAATTCAGAAATATATTTTTCTCGGTATTCGTTCATTTCTTCAATGCTCAAAAAACAATTTTTTGAAAAATTAGGATGCGTTTTATTGATAAAATGAAGCAGGGATTGTCTGATATTTTTAGCGGAAACCCTTTCGTTTTCGGGAAATTCTTTCCCAGATAAATCACTTCTGAAAGTACTCATATTGATTAAATTTTATGAAGTTTTTACTGTGCTTAAACACCAAAATAGAGATTAGTTTTTTTAGAAATTTTCCATTTTCCATTGATAAATTCTGCACTAATGTTTCCTGAACCTTTTTGATCAGCATAATCTATATCATAAGTATTAGGATAGAATTTATTTTCAGAAATTTTGCTGTATTTTACATTGAAAAAATGGTCTAAAACATCTTCCTTAATAGGAATTTGTTCTTCGGTGTTATAAAAAAGGAATTTTCTGTTTTTGGGATTGATTTGATTGAAATAATCACAATCGGTCAAAACTTCTGTGAAACTGTAATGCGTTTTTGGTGAAGTTTCATCTACGATGGCTTCGTACATCGCAGAGAATTTAGAAGAAACAGATGCGTATCTAGGATTTGCATCTTCGAAATCATTGAGTCCATCATCATCGCTATCGTTTTGGGTTGGATTTAAACCAATGAATTGTTCAAACAAGTCATTATAACCATCTTGGTCGCTGTCTTTTTTAATTTCAGCAAGTGGAATAGAAAATTCTACATCATCTTTTATCACTTCATATTTTGGCAAAATTGGAAAAGACGAAAGTCGGGTAACTTTCACGATGCTTCCGCTTAAATGAATTGCATTCTCATTTAAAAATGTGAAATTAGGTGCATTAAAATCATAATTCACAAAAGCATTTTGGGGAAGCCCAAGAAAATAAGGTTTCGCTTTTTGATTTCCAGATTTTTCAATGAGCCAAAGTCCATATTTATTTTTGGCGAGAGCAAACTGATTTTGTTTAGAAAGATATTGAAATTCAGGTAAATCGCTGATGAAATCTTTAAAAATAGTCTGATATTCAGGAGAATCAATGAATTGTTTTTCTTTTTCTGTTTCTTTATTGAAAAAATCTAAATTTCCTTCAAAATTACTTTTGTTTTCAACGGTTTTATATTGAATATGTTTCGGGAAATTCTGTAAAATATCTTCTTTTGTAGGCTTCGTGTATTGCTTTTTGGGATTTTCTTTACCCACTTTTACAATCTGAAAACAATTTTCTTCAATAGATTTCTGATTAAAAGTTTCTGGTTTTTTATCGCAAGAAATAATCGCTGCCAAGAATAAAAAATTTAAAAATTTCATAGCTAAATTTTTAGATATTAAATTTAAGACTTATTTTTGAATTAGATTATGATTCTAAACACAATTTTTACCAATCAGAGAACCGGAAATCACGTTCAGAATATTGTTTCACGTACAGATTTCCAGAGAGATTTTGACCGAATTATCTTTTCTTCGGCATTCAGAAGATTACAAAATAAAACTCAGGTTTTCCCGCTTCCAGGAAGTGTTTTCGTGCACAATCGTCTCACGCATTCGCTAGAAGTTTCTTCTGTGGGAAGAAGTTTGGGGAGTCTTGCTGGCGAATTTATCGTTCAAAATTTTGAAAACGAACTCACCGAAGATTCTAAAAATTTCTATCTCTATAATCTCAATAATGTGATTGCAGCGGCTTGTCTTTGTCATGATATCGGTAATCCTGCATTCGGACATTCTGGTGAAGATGCAATTGCTAGTTTTTTTGAAAAAAATGAATCAGAATTAAAGCCAAAATTCATAGAAAAAGAATGGGCAGATTTGGTAAATTTCGAAGGAAATGCCAATGCTATCAGAATTCTTACGCACAAACAAACGGGTAAAGATGAAGGCGGAACTCAGCTTACTTATACTACTTTGGCAAGTATCGCCAAATATCCTTGCGAAGCGATTGCTAAGAAAAAAGGTCACGTTAATCGCAAGAAATTTGGGTTTTTTCAAAGTGAAAAACAGACTTTTCTGAATATTGCGAATGCTACCAAAATGATGGTGGAAAGCGAAGAACCTACGATTTTTAAACGTCATCCTTTTGTTTGGCTAGTAGAAGCTGCAGATGATATTTGTTATAACATTATCGACATGGAAGATGCGCACAGATTAGGAATTATTTCTACTGCTGACTGCGAAAACCTTTTCATGGATTTGATAAAATCTGTCAATGAAAAAGATGCCAAAAGAAGTGCAGAAAAATTGCTTTTATTTTCGAATAAAAACGAAAGAATTTCTTATTTGAGAGCCAAAGTGATTAATGCACTTATCAATAAATCTACTGAATTGTATCAACTACATTTCTCTGAAATTTTAAACGGAACGTTGAATAAAGCTTTGCTAGATATTTTTAAATCTGAGAGTGAATCTTTTCAAGAAGTGGAGCGTTTTTCTATTGAAAAAATATATGGTCACAGAAGTGTGGTCGAAATAGAAAACGCTGGTTATAACGTAATGTATGAGCTTTTGAATCATTTTATTCCGCCGATTATTAAAGAAAAATCAGAGCGAAAAGGTTTTGAGAAAAAAGCATTACAATTGATTCCTTCACAATTTATCTATGAAGATGGAACGGTTTATGAGAAAGTTCTCGGAGTCCTGGATTTCGTTTCTGGAATGACGGACAATTTTGCAACTGATTTGTATCGAAAAATCAAAGGAATTGATATTGGAATGACGATGTAATTTTCATGTAAAGTTGATGAATCGTTGAGTCGTAAATTTGATTATTGAAAATAAGGAAGATTACAGCAAATAAAGAGTATTGAATTCTCAAAGTTTTACAAATTAGCAACTTCACGATTTCACGACTTTACAACTTCACAACTTCACGACTTTACAATTTCACGAGTTTAGAAATATTTCGTAACTTTAAAGAACATTTCAAGACTTATTAAAAAATTTTTAAAAACAATAAACTATGGAAGTATTAGGCGTTTTAGTCTTTTTGGGACTCGTTATTTTATTCGCTTCTTTTTTCACTGTAAAACAAGAAACAGCGGCAATTGTAGAGCGTTTTGGTAAATTTCAATCGGTAAGACAATCTGGTCTTCATCTTAAAATTCCTTTTGTAGATCAAATTGCAAAAAGAATGAATCTTAGAATTCAGCAGTTAGACGTGATGATTGATACCAAAACTTTGGATAATGTTTTCCTTAAAATGAAAGTTTCTGTGCAGTATCAAGTGATTAGAAATCAAGTTGGTGATGCGTATTATCGTTTAGAAAATCCTCAAGATCAAATTACATCTTATGTTTTTGACGTAGTAAGAGCCGAAGTTCCTAAATTGAAATTAGACGATGTTTTCGTGAAAAAAGATGATATCGCAATTGCAGTAAAAGGTGAGTTGCAAGAAGCGATGCAATCTTATGGTTATGACATTATTAAAGCATTGGTGACAGATATTGACCCAGATGAACAAGTGAAACACGCCATGAACAGAATTAATGCTGCTGAACGTGAAAAAACAGCTGCAGAATATGAATCTGAAGCGCAAAGAATCAGAATTGTAGCCGTAGCGAAAGCGGAAGCTGAATCTAAAAAATTACAAGGTCAAGGTATTGCAGACCAACGTAGAGAAATTGCAAAAGGTTTGGAAGAATCAGTAAGAATGCTGAATAATGTGAATATCGGTTCTCAAGAAGCATCTGCGTTAATCGTAGTGACACAGCATTATGATACGCTACATTCTGTAGGTGCAAACAATAGAAGTAACTTGGTTCTATTGCCTAATTCTCCTACTGCTGCAAGCAATATGCTTAATGATATGATGGTAGCCATGACTGCGGCTAATAAATTAGAACAAGCAGATCAAGGTAAAATGCCACCTCCACCAAAACAACATAATCATTAATTATAAAAATATCCCGAGAAATTTCTCGGGATATTTTGTTTTGCAGAGCCACGAAGTGGCGATGAGAAGTAAGATAGGATTTTAATCCTATATTTTAATCAAATAGATATTTCTCATCATAATCTACTTTATTCTTTCTTAAAATTTCTAAAATTTCATTTTCAAAATTTTTCTGTTGATGATGCTTTTTCTGAAATTTAATATAATCAATAAGCTTTTCTGTATGGGTTTCGCTCACTGAAAATGCACCATAACCATCTTGCCAATAAAAATTACTAAATTCTTCTCCTTGCGTTTTTATCCATTTTGAAGAACGGGCTTTTACATGTTCAACTAAATTGAATAATGCAATTTTTCTAGATAAAAGGCATAAAATATGAATGTGATCATTATGTCCACCAATTGCTACTGGATTGCATTCTAATTCTCTGCAAATTCCACCAATGTACGCATATAATTTATGCTCTATTGATGGGCTTATCAATGGTTTTCTATTTTTTGTACTAAATACAATATGAATATAATTTTTTGCTAATGATTGTGCCATATTTCATAGGATTAAAATCCTATTGTATTTCTTGTCGCCACTTCGTGGCTCAAAAATTACATATTCTCAGGATTCAACTTACTATTTTTCTTTCCGTAGAAGAAATAAATTCCTAATCCTATGATAAACCATAATCCGAACCAGAACCAGTTATTGTGTGTCATTCCTGTTAATAAATACAGACAAGAAGTTAATCCTAATAATGGTATTAGAGAAAGGTTTTTGAGATAAGACAATACTACTAAAGCTAAATTAATAATCAAGAAAATGATGATAGAAAGCCTAAATTCACCTTCATGCTCATCTGTAATGTTCCATAAATTATGGAAAAACTCTGGCTGCCAAAAATAGAAGCCTACTAATCCACCGATAAATAATACAGGGAAAATATATTTAGCATTGATGTAAGGCAAATGAAATCTGCCTTTTAATTTTTCTTTTTGTGGCATCAATAAAATTCCTCCATTCACCAATACAAATGCGAAAATAGTCCCAATACTGGTAAAATCTAAAATAAAGGTTTTATCCGTGAATAAAATCGGTAAGCCAACGGCAACTCCCGTGATAATGGTAGCAAAACTTGGTGTTTTATATTTCGGGTGAATTTCTGCAAATTTTTTCGGCATTAATCCGTCTCTACTCATGCTCATCCAAATTCTTGGCTGTCCCATTTGGAAAACCAATAAAACTGTAGTAATCGCTACAATAGCAGTAACAGAAACCACAAATTCCATCCAAGGAATATTTGCATTTTGAGGAGCGAAAATAAAAGATAATGGATCGCCGATTCCTTCAAATTTTCTGTAATCTACAATTCCTGTTAATACTAATGTCAAAACAATATAAATTGCGGTACTCAAAACCAAAGAAATAATCATTCCTTTGGGTAAAGTTTTTTCAGGATTTTTAGTTTCTTCAGAAAGTACACTCAATGCGTCAAAACCAATGTAAGCAAAGAAAACACCAGCTACAGCGCTCATGACTCCTGTGAAACCATTGGGCATAAAAGATTTTACACCTTCATTGTTGGTAGGAACCCAATTTTCTGAATTGAGATAAAAAACACCTACAGCAATAATTAAAAATATTACGGCTAACTTTAAGATAACCAATAAGTTATTGAAATTTCTACTTTCTTTAATCCCGATATAAACCAACCAAGTGATTAAAGCATTGATAATCAGAGCAGGAATATCTACGATAAATTTAATTCCAGCAATGATGGGAGCAGATTTCCATGCGTTTACCAATTCTTGATTTTGAGAACCTGCCATAAATGCTTTTTTGGCTTCTGTATAACTGGTCGTCAAATAATCTGGAATTCCAAAGCCTAATCTTTCTACAAAAGAAGTAAAATAATCACTCCAAGAAAAAGCGACATAAATATTTCCAAAGGAATATTCCATAATGAGCGCCCAACCAATAATCCAAGCGATTAACTCGCCGAAACTGGCATAAGCATAAGTATATGCACTTCCTGCAGTAGGAATTCTACTGGCGAATTCTGCATAAGACATCGCAGTAAAAGCACATGCAACAGCACAAATAATATAGAGGGAAATTACACCAGGTCCGCCTCGGAAAATAGCCTCGCCTAAACTACTGAAACTCCCAGCTCCAATGATGGCAGCTAAACCAAAAAATACAATGTCCCAAGTACCGAGAGCTCTAATCAATTCAGATTTATGCTCTTTTCCAGTGTAATGTTTTCTTCTGAAAAGTTGATTCATTCTTGATTTTTAAAATTACAAAGTAACAAATGTAATTAAAAATCTGAAAAATGTAGATTTATTTGTCTTTTTTATCTCTCTTTTTAGATAAAAAATTTGATTCTTAATCCTTAAAAAACTTGCTTCTACAATAAGTTTTCTGTATTTTCGTTCTAATTATTACAATTCTAATTCATCAAAAAATAATGAATCAAAGAAATAAAATTTTATTGATATCGGCCATTACATTATCTGGTCTTTCGATGGCTCAACAATCACAATTTTTCGCAGACAAAGAACAATATCGTTTCAACCTTGCCGAAAATCTTTACCAAAATAAAATCTACGCTGCTTCACAATACGAATTTTCTAGACAGTATTTTTTTAACCAAAATTTAGAAAATTCTAAGAAAGAAACTGCCCGTTTTTTTAGCAATGTTATCGGAGTAATTTTAGCTCAGAATCATGCAGAAGACGGTCTAGATGCTTTTATTAAAGATTATCCTAAATCTGCACTTTTTGCTCAGGCGAATTTGCCTTTAGCGGATTATTATTTGGCAAAAAAGGATTTTCCTAAGGCTCTCGAAACGCTTCAAAAAGTCAATCAATATCAATTAGATAAACAGGAAAATACACAGTATATTTTGAAATTGGGTTATGCCAAATTCATGACTGGTGATTCTAATGGTGCGATTGATGCATTGGAAGAAGCGTATAAAAATGCCGAAGAAAAAGGTGATATTGCGTATATGCTCGGACATTTATACTATGCGAACCAACAAAACGAAAAGGCTTTTCAGTTTTTTGATGAAATCAAAAATAATGAAAAGTACGCCAAGTTGGTAAAACCGTATTATGTACAGTTGTATTTTAACGAAAAGGACTACGAGAAAGCCATTGTAGAAGGAAATGATTTGCTCCAAGAAGATATTTCTTCAGCTTATAAAGCAGAAGTTCACAAAATTATCGGCGAAAGTTATTTCATGCAAAAACAATATGCAGAAGCGTATCCTCATTTAAAAGCGTATTTGCAAACCCAACAAAACCCTTCGGAAAGTGATTTGTATGAAATGGGATTTGTAGCGGCAAATCTTCAAAAATTTGACGAGGCAATTTCATATTACAATCAGTTGGTGAATTCTAATTCTGCGTTTTCACAAAATGCGTATTATCAGCTAGGAAATGCATATTTAGAAGTAGGGAAGAAGCAAGAAGCTTTGTCGGCGTTTCGTTCGGCAAAAGATATGACTTACGATAAAAACGTATCGAAATTGGCACACGAACAATACGCCAAATTGAGTTACGACATCGGAAATCCATTCGAAAGTCCACAACTGGCCATTAAATCTTACCTAGAAAAATATGGTTATTCTAAAGAATTAGAGCAACTTTTGGTGAAGTCTTATTTGTATTCTGGTGATTACAAAGGCACGATAAAAGCCATTGAAGAACTCTCTGGAATAGATACTCAAACCGAAAAAATCTATCAAGAAGTTTTGTTTTTGTATGGAACTGAACTCTTCAATAAAGGCGAACTAGACGCTGCAGAACAGAATTTCAAGAAAAGTTTAAAATATAACTTCAATAAAACATTCAATTTAAGAGCACAATATTGGTTAGCGCAAACTTATTATCAAAAAGGAGATTACGCCACTGCAATTTATGGTTTTGAAAAACTCGACAGAAATGTAGAAGAATTTCCAGAAAAGCAACAGTTGAGCTATGATTTGGGTTATTCTTATTTCAAATCGAAGAATTTTGAAAAAGCTAAAGAATATTTCAAAGAATATCTTAAAAATCCCAAACCAGAGTTTAAATCTGATGCAGAATTGCGTTTAGCAGATACTTATTACGCAGGAAATGAACTGAATGAAGCGATTGCAATTTACAATAAAACGGAAGGAGCCAATGATTACACGCAGTTCCAAAAAGCAATGGCAATTGGTTTTAAAGGTGATACAGAAGCTAAAATTGTAGAATTGAAAAAATTGATTTCCAATTATAAAAATTCTGAATATCAAGATGATGCGTATTACGAATTGGGAACTTCTTATGCTTCGATTGATCAGTTTCAAAATTCTAGTGATGCGTTTTCTCAAGTGATAAAAATTGGAGCTGATAAAGATTTGGTTGCAAATGCAGAAATTTACAGAGCACAGAATTTCGAAGACTTAAATCAACCGGAAAAAGCTTTAGCAGAACTGAAAGCTCTCGGAAATAAATATAAAAATACAGCTTATGCAGAAAAAATAGTAGCGGCAGCTAAACCAATTTATTTGAAAAACGGAGACGCTTCTGGTTACGAATATTTTGCAAAAAACATGGGCGTAAATATTGCTCAAACGGATTTAGACGAAATCAACCTTTCTTTAGCACAATCGCAATTTGCGAAGAAAGAATACGCAAAAGCCATCCCGAATTACGAGAAGTTTTTAACCCAAAATCCAACGGGCGAAAAATTCTATCAAGCACAATATGAATTGGGCGAAAGTTATTATCAAACCAAGAATTTTACGAAAGCCAAATTGGTTTTAGGGGAAATTGCCAGTGCCCAAAATGATTACCAGGAAGATGCTCAAGTAAGAATTGCTCAAATTTTATTGAGTGAAAACAATAGTTCTGAAGCGAAAATTTATTTGGAAAATCTCGCCAACTCATCGAATGTGACGATTAAAAATTTCGCGAGTATAGAATTGATGAAGATTTATGCAGAAGAAAAGAATTTCTCTCAAGCAGAAAAATTTGCGAATGAAGTCTTGAAATATTCCAAAAATTCAGCAGCAGTTTTAGAACAAGCGAAAGTGATAAAAGCAAGAAGTTTGATGAATCAAGGCAAAGATAAAGACGCACAAACTGCTTATGCAGCGTTAGAAAAATCTGCAAATACAGAAGTGGCAGCAGAAGCACTTTACGCAAAAGCGTTTTATCAAAACAAAGGAAAAGCTTTCAAATCTTCTAACGAAACGATTTTTAAACTCGCGAATAATTATGCTTCAGAAGAATTTTGGGGCGCAAAAGCTTTGGTGTTGATGGCGAGGAATTATTTGGCGCTGAAAGACAATTATCAGGCGAGTTATACTTGTGATCAAATCATAGAAAACTATCAGGATTTCCCAGAAATCGTTTCAGAAGCTAGGGAAGTAAAAAGTCAGATTAGATAATTGGGTAGTTGTTGGATGATGGATGATGGATGATGGATGATGGATGATGGATGATGGATGATGGATGATGGATGATGTATGATGTATGAAGGATGATTGATGATGAAATTTGTTGAAATTTTGCTCCGTAGGAGCAAAAGGTTTGTAGAAATCATATTGTAATATTAAAAAAGCTCCGTAGGAGCGAAACTCTCGTAACACGTAAAACGAACCTCGTAACTCAAAAAAAATGAACAAAAAATTTATATACATTATTTTTTTATTTTTTATAGTAATTAAAAGTTTTGGACAAAAAACAGAGAAGTTTATTGATTCTATAAGAGTTTTGCATAAAATTCCAGAAATTAGTTATGCCGTAATTAATCAAAATCAAATTTTAGAGATTGCATCATTAGGAAAACATTCTGTCAATTTACCAGATTCTGCAACATTGAATGATAGATTTCATTTAGGTTCTAATACCAAAGCAATGACTGCTTTTTTGATTGCTAAATATGTAGAGAAAGGATATCTCAGATGGAATACAAAATTTTTTGATTTGTTCCCAAATTGGAAAAAATGGAGCAGAAAAGAGTATTATAATATTACTCTAGAAGAATTGCTTTCTCATCGAGCAAAAATTCAACCTTTTCAAGGTTTTGAGGATCCTAAAATTCCTAATTTTAAAGGAAATTCTCAACAAAAAAGACAAAAATTTGGGCAATTTGTTTTAACGCTAGAACCTGTAAAAATGAGTGATAAGGAAACTTTTGTATATTCTAATGCTGGTTATACATTAGCAAGTTTGATGGTGGAAAAAGTAACTGGCAAATCTTGGGAAAAATTAGTTGATCAAACATTTAATAAAGATTTAAAGTTGAATGTAGGAATTCATCTTCCTGATAATCTGAATTATAAAGAAACTTGGGGGCATTCTGATGAAAACGGAACGCTAATTCCTATTTCTTCTAAAGGACTTAATTATTTAGAATTTACAGAACCCGCAGGAGATATTAATATGAAATTGACAGATTATATAAAATTTATACAACTTAATTTGAATGGACTTTTAGGAAAAGATAATTATTTAAAAGCTTCTACATATCAATATTTACACCATCATTTCGAAGGTTATTCTTTGGGTTGGTATAACATTACAGAAAAAAATAAGGTTTGGTCCAATCATTCAGGAACGGCATCAACTTATTATACCAATGTGCATATTAATAAAACAGACAGTATCTGTTACATTGTTTTTACCAATTCATTTAATGAAAATACTACAAATGGAGTGAGGTTGATAATGAGAAAGTTAAAAGAAAATTATGGAAAATAAATTGAATATAATGAACAAAAACATAAAAATATTATCTCTCGTTTTAGTAGGAATTTCTCAGTTTTCTTTGGCTCAAATCAAAGAAGAAAGATTGATTCTCGATAGAAAACGTGAACCTGAAGTGAAGAAAATCGAAAAGAAAAAAACTTCTGTAGAGTCAGAGAAAAATTATCCGCCAAAAGAAAAAGAACAGGAACCTGTGGAATATAAAATCACGAATGTTCCCATGGTTTCAGATTTTAAAACGTCTACGATTGAAGGAGAAGATATTTCCCCGAAATTCAATACAGACAACCAGAGAAACTATTTTCAGGCAGGGTATGGCAATTATTCTAAATTTCTGGCAGACGGAAATATTTCTCATCAGTTAGACAAAAATACAGAAGTGGGAATAGACGTTCACGGAATCACTACGAACGGTTTAGAAAAAGAATACGACTGGAGTTCTAAGCAAAGTGATTTTAATGTGGCGGCGTTCATTACCTCGAATACAGAAAAGGGAAAAGCCAATATCACCGCAGATTTTGGGAATCATAACTACAATTATTATGGAATTTACGCCTTGAAACCAGTTGCTGATATAGATTTGAATCAAAGTTACAATGAATTGAAAATCAATGGGTATTATGATTTTTTCAAAAACAATTGGATAAATGACATCCGATTTAAATCGTCTATGTTGGCAGACCATTTCGATGCGAAAGAAACTTCTGGTGAAGCTCAAATCAACTTTTCGAAATATGATTTGCCCCTTTTTTCGGCGCAAGACATGAAAATTAATGCAGATTTGGGCGTAAAATTATCGACACAAACATCAACTTTTGAATTGCTGAACAAAAATGAATCACAATATTTGCTTTTTGCCATGACTCCGAAAGTATCTTTCTACAAAGGAAATTCTTATTTGGCAATTGGTTCAGACTTTTCTTTCGTCAACGGAAAAAATGCAGATAAAAACACACCAGAAGCGAAAACCAACAATTTCAGATGGTTTCCTTTTGCAGAAGTGTTGTATGAAGCTACAGAACAATATAAATTCTATGCAGGAATAGATGGTGGCGTAAAAATGAATTCTTATTCGAGTTTATTGCAAGAAAATCCGTTTTTGGTATCAGATGTTGTTCTGAAACCTACAGAAACCAAATATCACTTCTATCTAGGTTTAAAAGGAGATGTAGAACAAACCTTTAAATACGATGTGAATGCGGGGTTCAGCGAACTTAGAAATGCGCAATTTTTCAAAGCGAATGATTTATTTGACTATGTGAATACGCTTAATCGTTCTGCTTATAATTTTGCGAATACTTTTTCAGCGATTTATGATGACGGAACCTTGAGCGAAGTGAAAGGAAGTGTACAATATTTCCCGTTGCAGAATTTGGTGTTAGATGCAGAACTTCACTTTATGCAATTTAAGTTAGACCATCTCAATGAGGTGTATTATAAACCAGTGGTTCAAACCACAATTGGTGCGAAATATTCTTTATTGGATAGAAAGTTAAATCTAGGTTTCAAAGGGATTTTTGTATCAGAAAGAGCCACCAATTCTTATGATATAACGGTGAATACTGCTGTGCCAAGTCAATTGACTTCTACGGAAAAAACCAAAGAATCTTTACCTTCTTACTTAGACGTAAACCTCAATGCTGATTATAAAATCAATAAAAATTTCACCGTTTTTGTAATGGGGAATAATCTATTGAACAAAAAATACGAGCATTATTTAGGTTACAAAGTTCTTGGAGCACAAGTTTTGGGCGGTTTGAGAATTGCTTTTTAAAGGGAAACCATTATTTTTGCAATCTAAAATCTAAAATCTAAAATTATAAATAAAACAGGCCGCATAGTTTAATGGATAGAACTACGGATTTCGGCTCCGTCAGTGAGGGTTCGAATCCTTCTGTGGTCACTTTTTTATGCTTTGTGCATTGAATTTAAAATAAAGAAAATCAGTCATCTATATTTTAAAAACGCAAAGATTTATTTTAAAAAATTCTTTTTTAGTGAGCAAAGATGTCCCAATGAATTGGGATGATGAAGCGAACGCTTCAAAAGTGAATTGATTCACTTACTTTGCTTTCTTAATCTTTAACATACAGAATTACTGTACTTTGCGTTTTAGAAATATTTCTAATAGAGAACTGATTTTTGATATTTATTTAATCAATAGAAACGGACTTTAGTCCGTTTTTTTATTTTTGGTAAGATAGTTGGCTTTAGCCAAAACCTGAAAATGAACTTTTTAGCAATTTAAACTGACAATTTTCATATGGAGAGTTGTCTTTTTTTTGTGTAACTTTAATGTATTAAAAAAATGTTCAACCATTTAATCTTAACAATATGGAAAATCATACATTAACCCACGAATTCCCAGAATATGTTCAAAAAATCGCAGAACTGAAAGCTTCAGATGAAAAATTCTTAAAAATGTATGTGAACTACGAAGAAGTGAATGCGCTGATTTCTCACTACGAAGAAGGCGAACAAAATCACACCACAGACGAACATCTTACAGATTTAAGAAAGAAAAGAGTTCATCTGAAAGACGATATCTATAATTATTTACATCAGAATTAATTTCTGAAACTTTTACCGAAAAATACAAGTAAAGCGACTCAAAAGGTCGCTTTTTTATTAGTATAAAAATCCAGGCTTGAACTTTTGTTACTTTTAGTTCAAGCCAAAAGTAAATTTGAAAAAGAAATAACTATAATTAGTTGTTAATTTGGCTCTTTTTACTTTTTAATTGGCTCTTTACAAAATCATCGTCAACTGTATCCTCTTTCTTGCTTCATCTATTTCCAGCACTTTTACCTGAACATGCTGATGCAATTTTACCACTTCATTTACATCAGATACAAAACCGTCTTTCAGTTGAGAAATGTGCACTAATCCACTTTCTTTAATCCCAACATCTACAAAACAACCAAAAGCGGTGATATTGTTCACAATTCCTGGTAAAATCATGCCTACATGCAAGTCTTTGATGGTTTTTACATTTCGGTCAAATTCAAAAACTTTGGCAGATTTTCTAGGATCTAATCCGGGTTTTAGGAGTTCTTTCAGAATATCTTTAATTCCTAAAATTCCGATGTCTTCGGTAATGTATTTTTCTGGTTTGATTTGGTCTATTTTTTCTTTATTGGCAATCAATTCTTCGGTTTTTAAACCCAAATCTTTCGCCATTTGTTCTACAATTTTATAAGCTTCAGGATGAACTGCCGAATTATCCAACGGATTTTTAGCATTTTTAATCCTTACGAAAGCTGCCGCTTGTTGATAAGCTTTTTCGCCTAACCTTGGTACTTTTTTCAGATCTTTTCTGGAAGTGAAAGCACCATTTTCTGCTCTGTAATTCACAATGTTTTCTGCCATTTTCTCGCCAATTCCAGAAACGTAGGAGAGGAGAGATTTACTTGCAGTATTCAGGTTAATTCCAACAGAATTTACGCATCTAATTACGGTGTGGTCTAGTTCTTCCTTGAGTTTAGTCTGGTCTACATCGTGTTGATATTGTCCTACTCCAATGGATTTTGGGTCTATTTTTACGAGTTCAGCCAAAGGATCAGAAAGTCTTCTGCCAATAGAAACCGCACCACGAACCGTTACATCATAATTCGGGAATTCTTCTCTGGCAATTTTACTAGCAGAATACACGGAAGCTCCCGCTTCAGAAACCACAAAAACCTGTAATTCTCTGTCAAAACCAATTTTTTTGATGAACTGTTCCGTTTCTCTACTTGCGGTTCCGTTTCCGATGGAAATGGCTTCTATGTTGCAAGAATTGACCAAAGATTTTATCTTTTTCATCGCCATTCCCGTTTCGTTTTGTGGAGCATGCGGAAAAATAGTTTCGTTATGTAAAATATCTCCTTTTTCATCCAGACAAACCACTTTACAGCCTGTTCTGTAACCTGGGTCAATCGCTAGAATTCTTTTTTCACCGAGTGGAGCAGCCAGTAATAATTGTTGAAGATTTTCTGCAAAAACCTCAATCGCTTTTTGGTCTGCTTTTTCTTTGGCTTCCTGCAAAGTTTCATTAGAAATAGCAGGTTCCAAAAGTCTTTTATAAGCATCTGCAATCGCCAATTCTATTTGTTTGGCGCAATCGTTTTGGCTTTTAATCACAGCGTTTTCCATGATTTCTAAAGCTTCTTCTTTTTCTACTGAAACCGAAACCTTTACAAAACCTTCGTTTTCGGCTCTCAACATGGCGAGAAGTCGGTGAGAAGGTGTTCTGTTCAAAGGTTCTTGCCAATCAAAATATTGGGAGAATTTCTGTGCGTCTTCTTCGTCTTTTTTGGTTTTTACCACTTTGGTTGCAATCACCGCTTTTCTTTGGAAGAGTCTTCTCAGGTTTTTTCTGATGTAGAGATTTTCATTGAGCCATTCTGCAATAATATCTCTTGCACCTTGCAACGCTTCGTCTTCATCGGCAACATCTTTGTTCAAATATTTGGAAGCGAGATATACTACATCATCCGATTTTTGAGACATAATCATTTTTGCCAAAGGTTCTAAACCTTTTTCTCTTGCCGAATCAGCTTTGGTTTTCTTGCGTTTTTTATAAGGAAGATAAAGGTCTTCCAGTTCTTGTAAATCAAAACTTTGGGTGATTTTCTGTTGAAGTTCTGGTGTTAAAGCATTCTGCTCTTCTATAGATTTTAAAATGCTTTCTTTGCGCTTTACAATTTCATCAAAGTTTTTATTGAGTTTAAAAATTTGTTCGATGACTACTTCATCCAGATTGCCCGTTTTGTCTTTTCGGTAACGGGCGATGAACGGAATAGTGCAGTCTTCAGCAAGCAACTGAAGCGTGTTTTCTATGCTTTTGCTAGGAATGGATAAACGTTCCTGAATGTATTTTTCTACGGTCATTCTCTCAATTTTCAGTGTGCTAAAATACGAGGGATTTATGGAATAATCAATTTTTGGGTGTCCTGTTTTGTCCACTTTTGACCAGTTTTGTCTGTGCTGCTTTTGGTTTTCTTCGAGACTTCTTCGATAGAGGTGTTGGTGTTGTTCGGAAAAAGGGGTAGTTTTCCGAAGGTGACCCGAACAAGACTCGAAGAAGAGTAAGAGAATTTTTTAGGAGAATTAACCTTTTGCCATAAAAATCATTGACACTTAACTTTTGGTGGTTGTTTTTTTATTAATTTTACTCAAAACTAATAAGGTCTAAGAAGTACCAACTGATTTTTAACGAATAGTATAGTTTTTGCTTGGATTGTAAATCTAAGTCAGCTAGCACAAAGTCGGGAGACTTTGCGCAGCGGGTAATATCTGTTTATCCAATGATTAAATTTTAAAATATGAGCAATTTATTAAATCAAAACAATTTAGAATTCTTTAAAAGAAAAGATATTAAAGGAGATTTTATACCTGCCACTAAAGGTGGTGCTATGTCAGATTTTTTAGAACATTACGATATCAATAATTATTTAGATGACATAGAAAAAATTAATATGTATATAATGGGTGAAAAAGACATTAATGGAGATAACTCAATTAATGCAGAAATTTATACAGCATATATGGATCATACTTATGCATATATATATTACGATTTGGATCAACTACCTAATAATTGTATTCAGAGAATTGCATTGTCTGACTTTAAAGAGATACTTACAATGTGGGTTAATTTTTGTAAATTTTAATTATATGACGATGGTGTTATAATGGGATAAACGACGTTATTGAAGAATATAACCAGTTTAAGCAATTTTTACTACAAAATAATTATAATAAAGTATATGCAAAAGTAGAGGCTTTTACTAAGGAAGAAGATAAATTTGCTTTTATGTTTGATTTTCAGAAATATCCATCATCATTAAATGAATTAAATTTAGAAGATGATTTGATTGATGTTTGGAAAAATATCAACAATAGCGTAAAACCTTATAGAAAAATAGTAAAAGTATTGAGGGCAAGAAAATTTTTATCATCTGCTATTAATCACAAATTTAATATCCATATTTTTGAGGGAGAGGTTAAATTTTTTAGTACCAATATGACAACTGGAGGATTTCATCATATTTTTGGAGAAGGGGTTACACAAAATTCTTATGGTAAAATTGTAAATGTTCTGTCTACCGATTACAGAGGATATGCAAAAACGCACGCTGAAATATTCCACAATTCAAGTTTTTACAAGAAGGGAAACTATAGAAATAATGTATTTCAGGGATATATCAACAATGATATGTTTCGACAGGATTGGACGAAAGAAGAATTATTGGATAACATTGCTTTAGCTTATACTACAAAATATTTTGTTTCAGGTAACAAATATATTGGACAAATGAGTGATTCTAAGCTAATAACAATTTGTGTAAAAGATGGGAATAACAATATGAATGTTGATTTTATTAATGAAATAATAACGGCTTGGCCAAATAACTAGAATATGAGTACTTTATCAAAATACAAAATACAATTTGGTATTAAGAAAATTTTTAATACTGATTATAAATTTATGAGTTCTACAAATACATTTTTAGATAATTTTATTACTGATTTTTATGACGTTAGTGGCTCCACTCAATTAATAGATGGAATCAATGAAGTAATAAATAAACCACTTGATGGTGATATGTTTTTTCCATCACAAGGTTTACAGTTGGCTATAATTGCTCCTCAAATTACAAAAATTTATAATGAACAGGATAAGTTTTATAAAAATGAAAATTCTTCGCCAGATTTCCAATTGCCAACGCCAGATTTTAAGGTAATTGTAGAAGCTTGGCGAGATTATTTAGCAAGTAGAGGAAAGTAAAAATTATATTTTTACAAGAGTAATCGTTCTTTTGAATTGACGATAATATGTTAATTCAGATAGCCTTTTGTGGTAGAAATGCTTACTCGCTACGCAAAGTTTGCAACTTTGAGCAATGATAAAATATAAAAAAATAATAACCAAGAAAACTCAAAACAAAACATAACAAAAACTACCCAAATCAAGATATATGTCAACAACCACATTACAAAAAAGGTATTATCCTGCCTTATCTTCTGTAGTAACAGCAGAAGATTTACCAGATATTTTAGGTTTTATAAAAGACGGGGTGCAAAATCTTTTGTCTCAAGTTTACTATAAAGATTTTCAGCATAGTAAAGGAGCAAAGGGAGATTCTGCATTCTACGGATTATCTATAGTTTCACCAGACGCGCAAAGTATACAACTTTGAGCAATGATAGACTTTGCGTGGCGGGTAAAGTACATTATTAAATTCATGGAATTTTTCGTGTTTTTTCAAATATTTTTGTATGTTTGTTTACAAGGATTGTGATGTTTTTTCAAAGTCTAACTTTAGCTATAATCTTTCCAAAAATCTATGTATAAAAAACTCATTATAATTACTTTGACATTTATTTTTATAATTATAAGTTATAAAATATATAAATTTTTCCAACAAAAAGAAGATGAAATAAAAATACTCAATACAATTATTAGAGACGAAATTAGAGAAAGTGAAGAAGCTTTATTCCGAAATGATTATAAAGAATTAGGATTAAAAAAAGATTTAAGAGATTGCTCAGAACAAGAACTTGACAGTTTATATACTGAAGCAGAAAAATATCTATTAAAGAAAGAGTATCAAGTATCTATATTTGATTCACTCTATGGTGTAGATACCAGTAGTAAATATTATCATGAAGTTGGTATAAGAAATGGCATGATACCTGAAAACATTTACAAAAAAACGAAAAAGATTGATTTTGAAAAGCTTGACATTAGAAAAAGTTTAAAATTAAAACCTTACAATTCTGATAATATTTATGATAAAAATTTTTGGGGAATATTTATGTTTTCAAGAATCATGTTTGACTATTCAGGAAAAGAAGTATTAATTGAAGTAAGATCTACAACAAAAGAAAATAATGATAATGATAAACTAATTCATTTGAAAAAAAATGAAAATAATGAATGGACTATTGTAGGTCGAGACATTTTATTACCAGAAAATTCTAATTACTATGAAAAATATCCTTAAATTCTTTCTAATTGTTTTTTTTTTTAAATTATTCTTGTTCTGATAGTGAAAATTATAATCAAGAACAAAAAAATATAATAGAAAGCATTGAAGTAGGCAAATTTTACAGAAACTTTGAAAATCAATTTGATAATGGTAAATATAACAATCAAATTGATTCAGATATTTTTATTTCAAAACAATTTACAGAACAAGAAATTCTCCAATTGTGTAATAATAAAAACCCAAGAATCAGGGTTGTTTTTTTTGGTGCTTTATGTCAAAAAAACTTAAATAAAGCTTTTGATTTATTTATTAAGAATATTGATGACAGAGAGATGTTCACTTGGGAAGAAATATTTATGAAAAAAGATTATGATACAGATAATGGGCCTGTAATACAAAAATGGTATTATAAAATGAATGATTTAATTAATGAAGCACAACAGGTGAAATTTGGAAATATTCTAGTTAAAAACTACAATAATAAAAAATATGCAATTTTTTATGAAAATTATTTAAATTATATTGCTTACCCTCCTAAAACAATGCTATCTCAAAATCTATATAAGCATTTCAAAGATAGATTATCCAAAAACGATATTCCACTTTATAAGGGAAATAATTCGGAAAAAATATATTTAGTAATGGGTTTGTCTAATTTTAAAAATGAAAATGATGTATTGTATATAAAAAGAATTTTAGAAAATTTATTAGTAAGTGATAATTATTATATGATAGATACTATAATTAGTAACTTTCCGCATTCAAGTTTTTTTCCAATTTTCACTGAATATTATGAAAAAAATAAAGAACATTGTGTAGAAAATACACGACAAACTATTGAGGTTTTAAATCAATATCCAAACGCAAAATCAAAGCAATTAATTGAAGATATCTTAAAAAATTATGACTTTCATACGGAACACTTTTATGGTAATAAATTCCCTAATATGACAAAAGAAAAATATGTTAAAACAATTGTATATTCAGAATTAACCCATCCATATTTTTCCGATATAAGGAATAAAATAAAAATACAAATAGATTCTAAAATATTAGAAAATTTAAAAACAAGTGTCGATTACAAACGGACTTATTAAAAAACTTCAGCTAATTGTTACTAGAGTTTAGCTTCGCTCAGTTCGGTTATCGCCTCTTGTTGTTGGTCCCCCAGCTGCGCAAAGTTTACAACTTTCAGCAATGATAAAAAGCAATAAATGAATTTTGGAAACAACACAATAAACCAAATACATTATACCCTTTAATTTTAAAATAATACTGTCAAAAATCATTAGAATATCTTCATAAAAACAAATTATAAACAAAAATATAATGGTAAATTTGAAAAATATTTAAAAACAATGATTTCAACAGAAGTGTTGATGAAATAGATAAGAAATTATATTAAAATGAAAAGAGTATTAGTAGCAACAGGAGGTGGAGATTGCCCAGGATTAAATGCGGTAATGAGAGGTGTAGTAAAAAGAGCATCTCAAGAAAAAGATTGGGAAGTGGTAGGAAGCATCAATGCGTATGACGGAATTTTAAAAGAACCCACAGAAATTATGGTTTTAGATGATAAAACCGTAGCAGGAATTCATAAAGATGGTGGAACAATTATAGGAACAACCAACAAAGGTGGGCCTTTTGCTTGGCCTTACAAAAATAAAGATGGAGTTTGGGAAGCGGTAGACAGATCAGATGAAATGATTCGCAAACTGCAATATTTAGGTGTAGATGCCGTAATTAGTATTGGTGGTGATGGTTCGCAAAGAATTTCTCAACAATTATACGAAAAAGGACTCAATATTATTGGCGTTCCAAAAACCATTGATAACGATTTGTCTGCTACCGATTTTACCTTTGGTTTCCAGACTGCTGTACAAATTGCAACAGAAGCGGTAGATAGATTGGTCACTACTGCGGCAAGTCACAACAGAGTTTTGGTACTGGAAGTGATGGGAAGATATGCAGGTTGGATTGCTCTTCACGCTGCCATTGCTGGTGGTGCAGAAGTTTGTCTGATTCCAGAAATTCCTTATGACATCGAAAAAGTGGTAAAAAAACTCAATAGCAGATTCAATAAAGGAAAAGGAAATGCCATTGTAGTAATAGCAGAAGGTGCAATACCAAAAGGTGGAAGTCTGCTTTCTGAAGTAAGTGATGAGGTAGGATATGAAAATGTAAGATTAGGAGGGGTGGCTCATAAATTGGTTCACGATTTGAAATCTATAGGTTTTGAGGCAGATATGCGTGAAACAGTTTTAGGACACTTACAGAGAGGAGGAACGCCAACTGCTTATGATAGAATTTTGGCAACGCAATTTGGGGTAAAAGCATTCGAAATGGTGCTCAACGAAGAATACGGAAAAATGGTAGCTTATCGCCATCCAAATATTATTGCGGTACCATTCAAAGAAGCGATAGACCGTCCAAATTTTGTAGACCCTAATTGCGATATGGTAAAAACCGCAAAAGGTGTAGGAATAAGCTTTGGTGATTAATTAAGATTTTATTTTATTTCCGTTTCTTTTTTATCATTTCTAAAATTAATAATTTTATAAAAATTTTAAAATGAAACTGGTTCACATCAAAGAAATTGTAGTAAGTGACGAGCATTTAGACCAAAATAATCATGTGAATAATGTTCAGTATGTGCATTGGGTAGAAGAAATGGCAAAAGAACATTGGGATATTTTAAAAAATAGTACGCCTTATTCAGATGATTTTTGGGTGCTTTCTGACCATCATATCCAGTATAAGAAGCAGGTTTTTAAAGGTGAAATACTTACACTGAAAACATATCCTGAAAAACCAAAAGGAATAAGACAGCCTAGAAAAGTAGAGTTTTACAGAGGTGAAGAATTGGTAGTAGATTCTAGAACGTTTTGGGTCTTAATTGATAAAGGTACACAAAAGATAAAAAGAATTGAAAATGATTGGTTAGAGTTTTAAATTTTTTAGGAAATTTTCATTTTGGCTTCATTTTTTCATATCATTGTAGTAGATTCAAAAGCCAATAGATGTATTTTATTATATTATCATTCTTTTTTTTCGTTTTATTTTTATTAATTCAGTGTGATGAAAAATCTACTGATAATGTAAATGCTGTGCCAGAAAAATCTTCAGATTCTTTGAAAATTCTCGAAGAAAAGAAAAAAGAAGAAATTTCAATTTCTTATCATCCCGAAATCATCAATCATCAAGATTCTGCGCTTTCGGTTTTTCAAAAAAATATTCTGAAGAAGAAATTCACAATATCTTGGCCATTAATAGACTAGATGTAAAAAACAGATGGCGCGCAGATACATTGGTAGTTCCAGATAAAATGGAAAAGGATTTTAATGCGTACAGTCCATTTCCTAGAAATATTTCTTTAGCAAAAGACATTCATAAACTTGCACTTTTTAGTTATCCAATTCACGCTTATGCGCTATATGAAAATTGAAATCTTATAAAATGGGGACCAACGAGTATGGGGAAGAAATCTTCGCCAACTAAAACTGGACTTGGATTTACCAATTGGAAGAAAAAAATAGCAATTAGTACTTCAAATTCAGAATGGAAATTAAGATGGAATTTCAATGTTTTTAATTTTCATGGGATTGGTTGGCATCAATACGATTTGCCGGGTTATCACGCGTCTCATTCTTGTATGAGATTGTTAGAAGAAGATGCACTTTGGATGTATTCTTGGGGAGAACAATGGATTTTAGATGAAAAAGGAACCAAAATTTTAGCCAAAGGAACTCCTGTAATTATTTTTGGAGAACCTGATTTTAAATCAAAACCTTGGAAAGAATTATTGAAATCTTCAAAAGCAAATGATTATTCTGAAGCTCAGATTAATAATGAAATAAAACCTTTTTTAGAAGAAATTATGAAGCAACAAGATATTAGAAAAGAATATTTGCAGAGCAAAAGAGATTCTTTGTAAAAAAATCTTCCTGATTTAATAGGAATCAGGAAGAATGAATAATGGGTATGTTGAAATATCTCTAAAATAGAGTAGTAGCTATTTGAATTCTTGCAAATTTGCTTGTAGGATTCCACATAGTAGTCATAGAAACAGGTAGTTTTTTATTAAATATCGTGATGTTTTTGCTAGCGGTAACTCCTACGTTTACTACTTGGAAATTGTTTTCTCCGTTTCCGTATAGAGAGTAGTTTCCTTCTTTTCCGTTGAAGACAAATGCGCTTCCAACGAAACCATTTAAATTAACAGTTGAATTCTTAATGAATGGATAAGAAAGTTCTACATAAGTAGAATATTTATTTTTATCATAGTCTCCATTGTCATTGTAAAGAGCATCTGCACTACCATACAATAAAACGTCTGCTTCAATTTTTAATGGAAATTTTTCGGGGAGTTGATAAGATGTTCTAAGGTCTATAATGTGTTTGGTTCTGCTTTTAGCGTATCCATAAATATCGTTTGCGCCTAGATATGCTTCTCTTCTAGAGTTGTATAAATCCCAAACGCCGATAGATAAATTATTCTTTTCATATTTTAAGAAATAGTTAATCTCTTTATAATGGGTTCCATCTGCTTCGTTAGAGATAGAAGTCCCGCCCCATACACCAAGTTTCAAAGATTTTTCTTTGTTAAGAGATAAACTTGCCATTGCAGAAACCATTGGTTTGTCTGAGATGATTAAGCCTCTCCATAGGTGATTGGTTTGTATGCCAGCCGTAAATTCTAATGGGCTTTGTTTTAAACTATCTGTCTGAGCGTAAGATATAAATGGAAGTACAAGTAATCCAATTTTTATAAATTTTTTCATTCTTTTTTTGATTTAATAAAGTTGAATAAAAATTATTGTAATGCAAGGTAAAGTAGTGCTGCTAATACTGCGCCTGTTAATGGTGCAATAACAGGAATCCATGCATATCTCCAATCGCTGCTGCCTTTTACAGGAAGAATAGAATGCATAACTCTAGGGCCTAAATCTCTTGCAGGGTTTATTGCATATCCAGTAGTCCCACCTAATGCTAAACCAATTACCCAAACGATAATAGAAACTGGTAATGCTCCTATAGTACCTAATCCTATTTTTGCGTCTCCTGTTACTTCTGTTGAAAAAGATGGACCTGCAATATAAAATACGGTAAATACTAAAACAAAAGTTCCTATAAGTTCTGAAATAAAATTAGAAAAAGTATTTCTGATGGCAGGGCCTGTACTGAAGCAAGCTAGTTTTCCTCCTTCATCTTCTGTAATTTTGAAATGGTCTTTGTAGAAAAGCCATACCAAAAATGCGCCTATCATTGCTCCAATCATTTCACCTGCTAAATAAGTAGGAACGCTTTCCCAAGGAAATAAACCTGCTGTTGCTAAGCCTATAGTAACTGCTGGATTAAGGTGTGCTCCGCTAATTGGGCCAGCGATGGTAACGCCTGCAAAAACTGCAAATGCCCAAGCTGTGGTAATTACAATCCAACCAGAATTGTTTCCTTTTGTATCTTTAAGTACTACGTTTGCTACAACGCCGTTTCCTAAAAGAATAAGAATTGCTGTGCCGATGATTTCGGCTATAAATGGTGTCATAAATATAGGGTATTAAATTAGTTATTTTATTGATTATTCTTCAATCCAATTTCTTGTTCTTTCCACTGCTTTATGCCAATAGTGCAATTCCTTTTCTACTTGTTCTTTATCTCTTTTTGGATAGAATTCTTTATCTACAATCCATTGATTTTGAATTTCTTCTAAGTTTTTCCAGAAACCTACTGCTAAACCAGCAAGATAAGCTGCTCCCAATGCTGTAGTTTCTAATGTTTGAGGTCTAATAATTTTAAATCCGAATAAATCTGATTGAATTTGCATTAAAAGATTACTTGCAGAAGCGCCACCATCAACTCTTAATTCTACACTTTCTTCTTTTGCATCTGCTTCCATAGCTTTCACTACATCATATACTTGGAAAGCAATACCTTCTAATGTTGCTCTTGCGATGTGTGCATCTGTAGTTCCTCTGGTGATACCGAAAATTGCACCTCTGGCATATTGATCCCAATATGGAGCTCCAAGTCCTGTAAGAGCTGGTACAAAATATACGCCTCCGTTATCTTTTACGGTATCTGCTAAAGAGTTAACTCCTGGAGCTGTTTTTACTACTCTTGCTCCGTCTCTTAACCATTGAACTGCTGCTCCTCCTACAAAAACACTTCCTTCTAATGCGTAAGTAGTTTCTCCGTTAATTTTCCATGCTACAGTTGTAAGTAGATTATTTTCTGAGTAAACTGCTTTGTTTCCTGTGTTCATTAATAAGAAACAACCTGTTCCGTAAGTGTTTTTTACCATTCCTGGTTTTGTGCACATTTGTCCAAATAATGCTGCTTGTTGGTCTCCTGCGATACCAGAAATCGGAATTTTTGTTGAAAATAGAGTTGTAGAGGTTTCTCCGTAGATTTCGCTACTTTGTTTTACTTCTGGTAAAATAGCTCTTGGGATGTCTAAAAGTTGTAACAATTCTTCATCCCATTCCATTTTATGAATATTGAAAAGCATGGTTCTACTTGCGTTAGAAACGTCTGTAATAAACATTTTTCCTCTGGTAAGTTTCCAGACAAGCCAAGTATCTATTGTTCCGAAGCAAAGTTTTCCTTCTTCAGCTAATTCTCTAGCTCCTTCTACGTTGTCTAAAATCCATTTCAGTTTTGTGCCAGAAAAATAAGCATCTAAAATTAAACCTGTTTTTTCTTTAATTAATTGAGCTTTACCTTCGCTTTTTAATTGGTCACAATATTTTGCAGTACGTCTGTCTTGCCAAACGATTGCGTTATATATAGGTTCGCTGGTTTCTCTGTTCCAAACTACGGTAGTTTCTCTTTGGTTGGTGATTCCAATAGCGGCAATTTCTTTTCCAGAAACACCAGTTTTGGCGATTACTTCTGCGGCAACAGAGATTTGAGAAGACCAAATTTCGTTAGGGTCGTGTTCTACCCAGCCTGGTTGAGGGAAAATTTGTTCGAATGGTTTTTGAGATACTTCTATAATTTGACCGCTGTGGTCGAAAACGATAGCTCTAGAAGATGTGGTTCCTTGGTCTAAGGCTAGGATTAATTTGTCTTGCATGATGTTTATTTATTTAGTAGTGTTACAATATTTCTAAATATGTGTATGGTATATTTCTGCAATATTTTTGAAACTTTCTATTTCATTTTTTTGCCAAACTTCATCCTTTCCTAGTTCTTTAGCCATTACTTCGGCAACAATTGGAGCAATTCTTACAGCTTCTTTTTGGTTTAGAAGTAATAATCTTGTTCTTCTAGATAAAAAATCTTCAATGTTAATTGCCATTTCATTTTTTACAGCCCAAACAATTTGCGCTTTAATAATGTTTTGTTCTTTGCTAATTATCTCATTTCCGTTTTCAATTTCTTTTGATAATTCTAATATTTTTTCTTTGTCTGTACCATAGTAATACATTGGGTCTTTGTAATCTATGTCTTTTCTGTATCCATGAATTTTAAGATGTTCTGTATTGCTTTTTTTATGAGGAACTTTCATAATTTGTTCGGCTTTTTCTACTACATCTTCGCCCATTTTACGGTAAGTTGTCCATTTTCCACCAATAATACTTACCAATCCAGATTCTGAAGTGATTACTTTGTGGCTTCTAGATACTTCTTTGGTTTTAGCGCCTTCTTTGGTTGCCGCTAAAGGTCTTAAACCTGCGAAAACGCTCAAAATGTCTTTTCTTGTTGGTGCAGGATTCATATATCCTCTTGCTGTTTCTAAAATGAAATTAATCTCTTGCTCTGTTGGTTTTGGCTCTAGAGATTCTTGTTTTACAGGAGTGTCTGTAGTTCCTAAAATAATTTTATTGTGCCAAGGAACTGCAAAAAGAACTCTTCCGTCTGATGTTTTTGGAATCATGATTGCAGAATCTGTTGGACAGAATTTTTTATCAATCATAATATGCACACCTTGACTTGGGCTAATGGTTTTGTCGTCAGTTCCGTGATCCATTTTATTAATATCGTCTGCAAAAACTCCAGTTGCATTTACGATTACTTTCGTTTTCGTTTCAAATTCTTTACCGGTTTCGGTGTCTTGAAAGATTACTCCGTTCAATTTTCCGTTGGCGTCTTTTTTAAGTTTAATAACTTTAGCATAATTTAAAACTGTAGCACCGTTTTCAATAGCGGTTTGAGCCATGTTTAGGGCAAGTCTAGAATCGTCGAATTGTCCGTCGTGATAAAGAATTCCTCCTTTTAATCCTTCTTTTTTGATGGTTGGTAATCTTTTTATCGTTTCTGATTTGCTAATCGGAACAGATTTTCCTAAGCTGAGTTTACCAGCTAAAAGATCGTAAAATTTTAAACCAACTGTGTATAATAGTTTGTCCCACCAAGTGTAAATTGGGATTACGAAAGAAAGATTTTTGGTAAGATGCGGTGCGTTTTGAAGTAATAATCCTCTTTCTTTACATGCTTCTCTTACTAGGTCTACATATCCTTGAGCTAAATATCTTACACCTCCGTGTACAAGTTTTGTACTTTTACTAGATGTAGATTTTGCAAAATCACTTTGTTCTAAAAGCAAAGTTTTATATCCTCTTGTTGCAGCTTCAATTGCTGTTCCTAAGCCTGTGGCTCCTCCTCCTATTATTACGAAGTCCCATGTTGTTTGGTTTTGGTCTTCGAAGTTCTTTAAAATTTCTGTTCGTAACATTTTATTAAATTTTCTTTTACAAATCTATAAAAAAGAAATAATACGAAACAATATGATTTTCGTTATATTTTGATTTTAACTGAAAGTTCTTTTGGTTTGTTTTTGTTAAAATTATAAAAATTTTATTTAAATGCTTGACTTGTAGACTTTTAAATGGTTCATTTGTTTTATTTTAATCTTTGAAATGAAACGAAAGTTGATAAAAGTCATAATAATATGTAATGTTTCGATTGAGAAACTATTTAATTTGTTTTGCTTTGTTAAGTTTGCTATATTTGAATGAATATTATTTTAGCTATGAATATCACACAAAGACATCAGGAAATTCTAGCTGTAATAAAACATGAGAAATATATTACAGTATCCGAAATATCTAAGCTACTTGGTGTATCAGAAGTTACCATTCGAAAGGATTTTAATTATCTGGAAGAGAAAAATTTAATATATAGACATCACGGTGGAGCTAGCCTCAATAATCCTTATGTGGTAGATTTGCCTGTAAGTCAAAAACAAAACATTAAGATTGAAGAAAAGAACCGAATTGCTGAGAAAGCTGTGGAGTTTATAGAAGATAATGATGTGGTGATTTTAGGCTCTGGAACTACCATCTATAATATGGTGAACTATATTTCTAAAGAAAAAAATATCACTGTTATTACTTCATCTTTGTTAATTGCTGCAAGATTATGCGAGTTTCATAATGTTACGATTATACAATTGGGCGGAAGTGTAAGATATTCTTCGCAATCTACAGTAGGACCAAATGCACAAGAAATGATGTTGCAATTTTCTGCAAATAAATTGTTCTTAGGAGTTGACGGGATTGATGAAGATTTTGGTGTTTCTACTTCTAATATTGAAGAAGCGTATCTAAATCAAATAATGATTAAAAATACTACCAAAACATTTTTGCTTTCGGATGAATCCAAATTTGGGAAAAAGGGTTTAGGTAGAATTTGCAGTCTGAAAGATGTAGATTGTCTTATTACCAATCAAAAAGTTGAAGAAAGTTTTGAAAGTGTTTTGAAAAAATTTGGAGTTAATATTATTGTTACAGATTAATAAATCCATTTTTTTATAAATCTTCAATTGTTTTTTCTGCCCAATTTTTGAGTTGTTCCATTTCGGTTTTTGCTTTTCTCTGACCAATTTTTGTGGCCAAAAAAGTAAGCAATAATAAAACCAATGCAAAGATAGAAAGATAAATTGCCCACGGAAAATCTTGGCTGTTAATTTGTTTTGTAACAACCCAAATGGTGATAAAAACCATGAAAATAATAGAGAAAATAAAGTATAAGAACATGAAAAAAGTCCAAACAGCTGCACTTGGACCAAAAGTTCCTCTGATAATGGTTTTTTCATCTTCGTTTTCTGCTCTGAGTGAAAGATAAGGTTTCCAAAATTCATTATGAGCGGTTTTTACCCAAATAGAAGCCACCTCTTTATTGATATT
Source organism: Cloacibacterium sp. Arc13 (assembly GCF_041431305.1). Lineage (NCBI taxonomy): Bacteria > Pseudomonadati > Bacteroidota > Flavobacteriia > Flavobacteriales > Weeksellaceae > Cloacibacterium > Cloacibacterium sp. Arc13. The sequence continues at coordinate 116,967 of NZ_JASMRM010000004.1, read as the reverse complement.
TCCTTGGATTTCAGTATTTTTTTGAAGTTCTGTTTTTAAATTCAATTCAAAATCCTCTTTACTCAAATCAGTTTCTAATTTGAATCGAGGTCTGGTTCTGATAGTATTGATTTTTTTATCCATTAATTTTCTTGATAAGGAATAGGGTCTTTTAGAACAAATTCTTTGATTAATGTTTCAGAATTTCTGATTAATTTAACTTTGATCACTCTATTTTCTTCGGTCAAAAAAGCTTCGTTGATTTCTTGTAGCGTCATGTCAGAAGTCTTTTTACCATTGATTTCTATAAGCTTGTCTCCTTTTTTGATATCTGCTAAAAATCCAGGTGAGTTTTCTCTAACTCCAGCAACAGAATATTCTGGTTTTAATACAAATTTGTATTGAAATTCACTTGCGTCTTGAATTCTTATTGTGGTTCCTCTGTCGTTATTTGTAGATTCTGGAAGTTTTGGAAGTTCAACTTTTACCAAATCTTTTTCCCATTTCATGCCATCATGTTTGATATCTAAACCACTCATGTTAAATCTGAATGGTTCTTTGATGGATTTGTTTTTTTTGATGAAAAATAAGCCATTTTTATAGTCGAAACCAATAGTAAATCTTTTTAAAACATCTGCGCCGATAGAACCAATTCTTTGTTTTACGAAATTCATAGATTTTACTGATTCTTCACTCGGCATTGCTACGATAGGTTCATTTAGAATGTTATTTCCAAGTTTCAGCGCATGAATTCTACTGCGTTTTCCATAGATGTCACCATTAAATCCTCTTCCGAGAAAATCATCTATATTAGGTCTATTATAGTTGAAATTGGGAATTCTATTTGGGAAAAGCCACATTGCATCACTATTTCCTAAGTCAATGAGCATTTTTGCGGGGAAAAACTCCTTAGTTTGCTGTACTTCGGCAGTGTGATACGGTTTTTGGGATTCTACACTTATAGGTAGTTTCTCAAATTTTCTGAAAGTTTTCTCAGAATAATATTTTCTATTGTAAACCGTAATAATATGCCTTTCGAAATCTATTTTTAGAGGATTATTTTTAAAAAAATGATAACCGATGATTCCATTTACAGGAATTCCTACGTGAGAAGAAAAATTGAAGTCTTCGTCTAAGATGATATAAATTTCGTGACTGAAATCCACTAAAGTTTTATTGACTTCTACTTTGTTTTTAGTAGATTTTATGCCTTCTATATAATTGCTTCCGCCAAGTCCTGTAAATTTTATTTTTTCTACATTTTCGAAAACTACTTCTTTATTTTCTAAGCTAAAAAGTAAAGTTTCGGAAACGCCAGTGTCTAACAAAAAAGTAAGGTCTACATTATTGACTTTTAAATCCAGAAAAACTAAATTATTGATTTGCCGAAAAGGAATGTTTACCTTTTTATTATCCTCTAATATCTGAAAGCCATCTTGAGCATTGATGGATAAAGAAATAATCAGAAAAAGAAAAGATAAGATTTTCATAGTCTGAAATTACAAAGAATATTTTAATAAAATTCAAAATATTTTGCAGATACATAAAAAAACTCCTCAGAATTTCTGAGGAGTTGTAGTATAAATTAATTTTCAGTCTTCCATCTTCCGATTTCTAACTTTCAATTTTTAGTATCTGTAGTATTCTGGTTTGAAAGGACCTTCTACTTCTACACCAATGTATTTAGCTTGTTCTGGAGAAAGTGTTTCTAACTCTACACCTAATTTTTTAAGGTGAAGTGCTGCTACTTTTTCATCTAAATGTTTTGGTAACATGTACACTTTGTTTTCGTAAGCTTCAGAATTTGTCCAAAGTTCAATTTGAGCTAGAGTTTGGTTGGTAAATGAGTTAGACATTACAAAACTTGGGTGACCAGTTGCACAACCAAGGTTTACCAATCTACCTTCTGCTAAAATGATGATTTCTTTACCATCTACATTGTAAATATCTACTTGCGGTTTTACTTCAGTTTTGGTGTTACCATAGTTTTCGTTTAACCAAGCCATATCAATTTCGTTATCAAAGTGACCAATATTACAAACGATGGTCTTATCTTTCATTTTTTTGAAATGCTCAGCTCTAACGATATTAAAGTTACCAGTAGTAGTGATTACAATATCAGCATTTTCGATTACGGTGTCTAGTTTTTTAACTTCGTAACCTTCCATAGCAGCTTGTAAAGCACAGATTGGGTCAATTTCTGTAACAGTAACGATAGAACCAGCTCCTCTAAATGAAGCAGCAGTACCTTTACCTACATCTCCGAAACCACAAACTACCACTCTTTTACCAGCTAGCATTACATCTGTAGCTCTTCTGATTGCATCTACAGCAGATTCTCTACAACCGTATTTGTTGTCGAATTTAGATTTAGTAACAGAATCGTTTACGTTAATTGCTGGCATAACTAGAGTTCCGTTTGCCATTCTTTCATATAATCTGTGAACACCAGTAGTTGTTTCCTCAGAAAGACCTTTGATTCCAGCAGTTAATTCTGGGAATTTATCAAAAACCATGTTTGTTAAGTCACCACCATCATCCAGAATCATGTTTAATGGTTTTCTGTCTTCTCCAAAGAAAATCGTTTGTTCAATACACCAATCGAATTCTTCTGCATTCATTCCTTTCCAAGCATAAACTGGGATTCCAGCAGCAGCAATAGCAGCAGCAGCGTGATCTTGAGTAGAGAAAATATTACAAGAAGACCAAGTTACTTCTGCACCAAGGTGAACCAAAGTTTCGATGAGAACAGCAGTTTGAATAGTCATGTGAAGACAACCTGCAATTCTAGCCCCTTTTAATGGTTGAGAAGGACCATATTCTTCTCTTAACGCCATTAAACCTGGCATTTCTGCTTCGGCCAATTGAATTTCTTTGCGTCCCCATTCTGCTAGGGAAATATCCTTAACTTTGTAAGGTAAATATTGAGTTTTAGTTTCCATAAAATTTGTTAAGTATTTTTTACAAATTTGACCAAAATAGTCAAAAAATTTTTGCAAATTTACATTCTTAATTTCTATTGACAAAATAATGCCCTTCTATCATGATTATTCTGATGAAAATGCTGTAATTCTTTACTGGAAGTATAGTGATGACGATGAATTTAACGTAGAAGAACTCATAGAACCCGAAAATCTGGAAAAAGCCAAAGATTATCATCCAAAAAAGTTATTAGAACATTTGATGGTAAGAAAAATGCTCAAAATGCTACTTCCAGAGCACAAAATTCTCTATAAAACCATCGGCGAACCTTATCTCTGGCCAGATTCCGCACATATTTCTATCACGCATTCTTTTCCATTTGCTTCTTTAGCAGTTTCTAAAAATAGAGTAGGAATAGATTTAGAAAAAGTAAGTTCTAAAATTCTAAGAATCAAGGATAAATTTCTACACGAATCAGAACATATTTGGACTCAGAACAGAGAAAATGAAGTAGATTTATTGACGATTATTTGGGTCATCAAAGAAAGTCTTTACAAAGTTCACTTGTCTAAATATTGGTCGTTAAAAACTCATTATCAGGTATTTCCTTTTGATGTCAATAACCTTTCTGAAATAAAATGTAGAGTTTTTGATGATTTTTTCAGTCATGATTTCACTGCAAAAGTTTTTAAGATAGAAGATTTTTACTTCGCCATCGTAGAAGAAAAACGAGATTTAGATAATTAATCAGTCACTTTTTCTGCAATTTTTCTTTGGTCACGAGCTTGATTATAAATCAGTTCCAGTAATTCTCTGATGTTTTTGAGCTCAGTAAGATGAGAAATATTTTTAGGATCTCTTCTGTCATAGAATTCATTTTCGGTGATTTCTTCTTTTCTTTTTTCTAAAAGTTCATTTACCAAATCTTCTGGTGTAAGTTTGCTTTCTGCAAAATCATCTTTTCTAATTTCTTGTTTTTGTAAAATCGCAATAGTGCGTGAAAGTTCAGCATTAATCTTATTTTTCCAATTTTCGAAGTCTATTTCACTATAAACAGTGTTTTTTTGTGCATACTGAGAAAGAGATGCGCTGTAAGCGGTAAAAAGGTGAGAAGTAGTCACAAATTGGTGAACGTTTTCTAGATTTTTCTGTTGACCTTTTGGGTCAGAAAGCATTTTCTGGAAATTATCAGAAAGATTGGCCAAACTTACCACAGCATGTTTTCGGCTGATTTTATAGTCTTGAATAGGAATGTGTTTTTGCTGAAGAATCTCAATGATATTATTTAAATATTTATGATTGGCAAGGATGTAATTCAGCATAAAAGTTCTATTTTTCTGATGTTCCCAAACTGGCAAAACCAAGTAAGAAACAAGAAATACAATAACTCCAGCAATTGCTGTGTCAATCAACCTTTCCATAAAAAGTTCTGAGAAGTCTCCAGGTTTTAGAAAGTTGAACATCAAGAAAATATAAATCGTCATAAAGAAAACAGACCACGCATATTTATCTTTGAGAAAACTGAAAGTGAGCACCAAACAGATTAGGAAAATCACAAATTGTGTAGGAGGATTGGTGATGAAATAGATCACAAACAATCCAGCAGCAGCACCGCCGATTGTTCCGTATAATCTAAGGATATTTCTGTGTTTGGTAATGCTGTAAGCAGGTCTCATAATCGCCAAAATGGTGATGAGAATCCAGAACGTTTTTTGAATATGAAAAATTTCAATTTTAGAAATAGCGTAACCTACTAATAATGCGGTAGTTATTCTTACGGCGTGTCTGAAATGATTCGATTTGATAGAGAAATTTTCTAGGAAAACTTTTGAGTTAAGTTTTTCATCTTTTTGTACGAATTTTTCTAAATCTAAGCCTGTAGAAAGGCTTTTTGCCAATTTGATATCTTGAGATTTTAAAAGATATATTTTTTGAGTTTCTTCTGAAATGGCAGAAATTCTGTGCATTATTTGTCTCAAAATCATGAAATCCTCAAGCGTTTCAGCGTTCAGGTGTTGATTTCTAAGTTGGTAATATTCTTCGTGTAAGGCATGAAGTTCTGCAGAAATATCAGTAATTGGAGCAGTTTTTAATCCTCCTTGAATAGAAATCCCGATATGAACCAATTCATTGGATAATAAATTGAGGTAATTGTGGATTTTTTCTAAAATATTTTTATTGCCAAAAGTATTTTGCAGTTTTCGGTAGTCGTTGGTTGAGGTCAATAAAATTTCGTAAAGGTCAAGTGAATTGAGGAAAAGCTGCATTAGTAATCTACTGGTAGAAGTAGATTCTCTTACGATTTGTCGGGTTTTGAAAACCACTTCTCTTGTCGCTTCTTGGTGTTCTTTGATTCTGACTTGTAATGCAAAAATTTGCTTGTACAAAACATCGAAATCTGGCTTAGAATGGTAAAAATGAGCTTTTAATTTCAAATAATTACCGAGTTCTATGTAATTTTCTCCAATCATTTGTTCTGCCAGTTTATAAGGTTTTATAACCGTTACGAGCATGAAAACCAAAATAAACCAAATTCCACCTAAAGTAAAAACCAATGCATTATAAAATGCAGAATGACCACCAGGAGCGCCATCTATAAAAATGGCTAAAACCACTAATGTGAGGGAACCTACTGCTGCTAAACGTTGTCCGTAAACACCTAACATGGTAAAAAACATCCCGAAAATGATTATTTCTAAAAAAATTAGCGGTGGGAAATCTTTCAGCAATCCTGCAATCAGCGAGACAAAGAAATAAAATCCAGAGGCAACGATGAGTGCGTTTCTTCTTCGGTGAAAAGGACCTGTAGAATCCGTAAGTGCTAGGAAAAGGGTTCCGAGTGGAAATAAGAAAAATTCTTTCAGCAAACCTAAATACGCCAAAATAATACTCGGGATTACAACGGCTAAAGCAATTCTGGTTCCTGAGTAAATATATTGACTGGTAATAAATTTTTTAAGTTCCGAAGCATAATTCATTTTGCAAAGATAGCAATTGTCTCGTAAGTCTGAGATTCTGGAATATTACTAAACTCTGAATTTTTGTAAAAAAACACCGCGCCGAATTGAAAATTCGGCGCGGTGAAAAAAATATTTTATTAATCGTTAATAATCTTCATTATTGTAAGATTCTTCGCCAATATTCCAAGTAAGACCAAATCTTAAGGTATTGTCTAAAGCTGAATTAACTTTAGATGTATTAACAAGGTAAGATAAATCTAAACCAAAAGAATTATAATTAAGACCTACACCAACTGTAGCATATTGTCTTCCTCCTTGGAGCTCACTTTCTCTAAAAAAACCTGTTCTTACAGCAAAAGCATTATCATAAGAGTATTCTACAGAACCGCTGTACATAATACTTTCTTTGTTGCTAAAAGATTTTCCGATTCCTTCTATTACCCCCACATTTGGAACGTTTCCAGTGCTGTCTGGTCCAGGAACAAGTAATTTAGAAGCTTCTAAAGTTACACCCACTTTGTTTACTTCGTCTAGAAATAAATCATAACCAGCACCTAATCTGAAAGAGGTAGGTAGATAAGAACGTGAGTTTTCGTCTCCAGTATAATCTAATCTTGGACCTAAATTTTGAATTGCCCAACCAGCTCTTACTCTTCCTTCATAATCACCAAAACTGGTGTGTTTATATGTTTGTAAGTACCCCGAAACATCTACTGCGAATGAATTGGCTGGTTTCAATGAACTGTCAGTATTGAACCCTCCAGATAAATCAGAACGAATAAACCTACCTGTTACAGCCATTGAATATGTATCTGATAATTTTAAAGCATAGGCCAAATCTATAGAAAACTCATTTGGTTTTATAGTACCAGAACTTAATTCTGGAGTTTCTAGGGAGCGTAAATCTACCTCTCCCATGTTGAAATAATAAATACTAGCAGAAAGAGATGAACGGTCTTCTTCTCCTAGCATGGTATTAAAACCTAAATACATTAAAAATACATCATTCGTTAGTTTTCCCATCCATGGAGTATAACTTACTGCAGCAGAAGAGGTATTTCTACTAAATGGATATTTAGAAGCATTCCAAAATTGTGAAAAAGCATCTGCGCTTGTTGCCACACCTTGGTCTCCTAAACCTCCAGCTCTAGCATCTGGAGAAATCCTTAAAAAAGGAGCTCCTGTAAGCACAGGATTAGTACTTTGCGCCATCGCCAAACTTCCGATTCCAATACTTAGTCCTAAAAAGAGTTTTTTTGTTAATTTCATATTTGTTTTTTCTATTTTAAAATCACTAATTTTTCTACTAAAGAGGCAGTTCCTTTACATTTTTCTTGATTTTGACTCTTTACTAAAACTTTGTAAATATAAGTTCCTTTACCAACTGGAGCGCCAAAATCATCATTTCCGTCCCATTCTATAGCAGTTCTGTGTGTTCTATATCCTTCTAAAAATGGAGTAGAAGTCACTGTGGTACTGAATGTTCGCACTAATTTTCCTGTGATGGTATAGACTTGAACATTTACATCTAAAACATCATCACAATTGTGTTCAAACTGTATATAAGTTTTATTGGTAAAAGGATTCGGCCAATTTAGTAATTTTTTAACAACTAAATTTTCGGCTTTTGGGTCTCTTACTACAAAGTTTAACGTTTGAGTAGTCGAATTATTGTTAATGTCCCAAACTTTAAAGGTCAATTGGTGATTTCCAGGTTTTAAATTCTGGAAAGGATAGAGTACAGAGCCTTTCTGATAGTCTAAGAAAGAAGCGTTAATACAGCCATTTCCTGTTCCCGGAGTGTAAAAATCGTTCAGAACAGTGGTATTGATAACTTCACCGTCAAGAACTACGGTGATGTCATGACCAATTCCTGAACCTGTAGAGTTAATTCCTGTATTATCTGTTACACAAGCCAAAAGATTAGGATTAGAGTCTGTAATTCCTCCGTCTACAAAATTGGTGTTGTTCAAGTACAATTGAACTTTTGGAACTTCATTATCATTAATTCCGTTTGGATTAATGTCTCCAACTTTTTGTGTTTTATTATTGAAAACATCAAAAACATTATTATCTGCATAAGCCAATATTCTTCCGTCTCCCACAGTATAATTAATGTCTTTTGGCATATAGAATTCTACGGTGAAAGTTCCATTTGTAACCGTTCCAGAAGCTTTCACAATTGGACTTCCTTCTTCGAAATAATTAAGAACTGGAGTTAAATTTCCATCATTGTTGAGGGTTTTCTTGGCTAATTTTTTATCAAAAATATTGATGACTACTTTACCATTAAAAGTATTGTCAATCGCTCCTGATTGGTTATTGATATGACCCGTAATTTTTACAAAATCTAGCGCTCTTAGTTGACCAACAACTGGTGAATCTATATTGTCTATGCTGATAAGATTTTTCGGTCTGCTGAGTTTAAGAGCGGGATCACCAAGAAGATTTACTTTCAAGTGGTTTGAATCTGTTCCGTATTCAGTTTTTGCAGCGATGAAAGCATCTCCTACTGATAAAAAGTCATTGTTGTATAGTTTAAAGAGATTTCGGGTAAAAGTTTCTGTAAATAATCTTCCATAAACTGTAGCAATTGCTCTAGAAGAAGTAATCATAGAATTGGCTCCACCTTGTGGTAGTTTCATCAATTGTTCTCCTGCAGATGAAGTATTGTGGTCATCCCAAAGTGTAAATTCACAAGTAATGGTACTGATGAAAGGAAATCTGCTGTAAGCATTGTTGTAATTATTAAAAGCTGCAATTTCTTGAGTGGTCAAAACTCTTTCTTGCGCCCAACCATTAATTCCTCCATGTCCGAAATAATACAGATATAAACTGTTGCTCATTGCGTTCGTAATGGCTTGGTTTACTTGCGGAAATCTTTGTCCACCTGCTGTACTTTGACCGGGAAAAGCATCTAAGTATAATTTTTTGATATTATATTCTGGTTTGTCTGTATTTCCTTCAAAATTATTGGCTAAAACCAAGTTCATCACATCATGGAAAGTTCCTTTGAGATAAGGATTTGTACTGGTGTCTACACGACTGTCTTGGTCATCATCTACCACGAAATTCATTTTTAGTCTCCAATCTCCAAAAGGCGAAGATTGTCCCGGAACTGCATTGTAATAAGAAAGCGTTTTATCAACTAAATTTTTTGCTTCAGCAATATTTTCTGCCGGAAGTCTTCCTACTGGAATATCAGGTAGAATGGCATAAATATAAGTTGTGTTTTGTGGAGTAGTCATCCCGAAATAATCATCGGTTACAAATGAAGCTTCGTAGTTTTCACTATAATCACTTTGATAACTTGGGATATAATTTTTATTATTGGTGGTAATATTTCTATAATCAAATGTAGTGTCTCCTAAGATAAGTACATATTTTAGTGTTCCAGCTGGAGTATTTAGTTTGGTAATAAAATCTCTAATCGCCGTTAAATCTTGTCCACCAGAAGAAAATTCATTGTAAATTTTCTTTACATCAGCTACTTCTACATGATAATTTTTTTGAGTTCTGTAATAATTGGCAATTCTTTCGGCTTGTGGAGTGAAATCACGAGTGGTAACGATGAGGTAGTCTACATTTTTTAAACCAGATAAGTCTTGATTGTCTACTTTTTCAACAAAAAGTGGTTCAAAAGAAGCAGAATTTTTAAAAGCTACAAATTCATTGTTAAAATTTGGAGAATTCGAAGTGTATCCGAATGAAAATTGCGCTCCTGAATTTTTATTGACTATTTTTTTAGCGTTTGTAATGTCTGAAACATCCCAAATTTGCTCTATGTTTGTGGCGTTTTCTACCGTAAATCCGAAAGTCTCTCCAGAACCTGTAGGAATTTCAAAAACTCTGAAATTCATTTGTGCATCATTGTATACAAGGTCTTGTTTGTATTGAACTTCGGCATAATCCAGATAATAAGCAACCAAAGGATTAGAAGATTCTAAAGTATAATCTATTTTCAGTGTAGTTCCGCTTAGATTTGACGCAGAAGTTTCCCAAGGAATTTCTTTGATTTTAATTTCTGGGGAATTGCTTACGGTAAAACTGCTGCTGTTTTGTCCGTTGATGCTGAAGATAATTTTGTCATTGGCAGCATTCTTCACATAAACCGAAGATTTTATTTTTACAGTATCCGTAGGTTTAATAGCGGTTTTGGTAGTAAAAGAAACCGATTTATTGGCATTAAAAGCATCTCCCACCCAAAGTCTACCAATATTCAAGAAATTGGTTTTTTCTTCATTGATGAATTGATAGTCGTCATAACGAGTATAAACTTTAGAAGATGGCGCAATATCTGAAAGGGTTACTCTTTTCCCTTCTCCTTTGTCAAAATTAATGAAGTAATAAGAGAAATTTTCATAGATGTTTACACTGTTATCGCTGATGTGAGTGAGTCTGGTTTCGTTACGTTTATATCCACTTCCATTATTTACATTGTAAAGATTATAACCATGTGGACCTTGAGCGTAGAAAAGTGCATAGTCATTTTCGTCCCATTTTCCATCTTCTTCACCGATAACTTGTATCGCGTTTTCTTGTAAAGCAGCATATCTGAAATCCTGATTGAATTCTGGCAGCATTAATCCACCATTTCCATAAATTCTGAAATTTTTAGGATTAATGCTCGATGGGTTGATGCCGTTATCTCTAAGGAATTTTGTTGTGATTTTGAAAATTCCAGACTTGTCGACTTTAATTTTATAGAAGTTTCCAGATTTCAAAGGATTTTCGGTAGTGCCAATTAAATCAGAAGTTCTAGAAGTTCTTTGGTTGTTAACCGTTTTTTTTACCAGTTCAAAAGAGGTTAATCTATAAAGTGTATTTTTATCTTTTTTAATGGTTGCAATGACTACATTAGTGAGAAATTGTCCGTTGATGGTTTGTTTTTGACTATTAGAGTATGCAATTTCTTTAGTGGAAACATTATCCGCAAGTAAACCAAATACTTCTTTAGCTGGAATTTTTTCCCAAACTAAATTTTTAATATCATATTGAGAAGATTCCTTTTCTTTTTTAGAAAAAGTGAGATAAGGAACTCCATTAATTATAGAATAATTTTCGTTTTTAAAAAATGGAAGATTGTATTGGAAGGTCCCATAATCCATTATTTTGTTTCCTTCCCATTCTATCGTAGTTTTTTGACCAAATAAATGGCCAGCAAAAAGTACAAAAAGAAGTAGTAATAAATTTTTTTTCATAGTCTAAAATTGCGCTACAAAATAAACGAAAAAAACAAAATTTTCATATCAAACAATAAAATAAATTTTAATACGTTAAAAAAAACATAAAAAATCTTACTTTTGATGTTTGATTAATAAAATAAATTATTTTTCTTTGTAGCTCGAAATTATCTAAAACAATTATGAAAAAACTAAAGTTTATTTCATTGCTTGCATTAGGCGCAACATTGCTTCTAACCAGCTGTGGTGGAGGCGGTAACGTAAAAAATGGAGGCGGTTCTAAAAATAAGACAGGAATGAACGGTTGGAAAACCAATGATCCAAAAGGATGGTTCTTTCCTGGAAAACAACAAAAACCAAAAGGTTGGCCTAATATGGTCTATGTAGATGGAGGTACTTTTACCATGGGGTTGGTAAAAGACGATGTAATGCATGATTGGAACAATACCCCAAGAAGAATGCAGGTAAGTTCATTTTTTATTGGTGAAGCAGAAATTACAAATGCAGATTATAGATCTTATGTAACATGGCTAAAATTTGTTTTTCCTCCCTCTGATCCTAACTATAAAAATATTTATACAGGAGCACTACCGGATACTCTTGTTTGGAATAATAAATTATCTAGGAATGATTATGCAGAAAACTATTTCCGTGCTCCAGAATACGACTATTATCCTGTAGTAGGAGTTTCTTGGCAACAAGCCACAAGATATTGTGATTGGCTGACTGATAGAGCAAATGAAGTAGAACTTATGAAGCAAGGAATTATCAACAAGAATGACTATTACTCTAATGATTCTTTTAATCAAGGTGGAAATGCATTTAATTTAGATAAATATAAAGCAAATGATCCTGAATTAGAAGCTTATCTTAATAAGCAAAAACTACAACAAAAATCTGGTATCAAAACTTCTAACGCAAGAATTCAAGCAGCAAACAGAAACGCAACTGCTAATTTAGTAACTAAATTCCGTCTTCCTACAGAAGTAGAATGGGAATATGCAGCGCTTGGTTTACAAAAAAACAGAGAGTATAATAATTATTTAGGTAAGAAACCAGAAATTGAAAAACTTCGCGGAACCAAAGGTAAAAACAGAGGGATGTACCTAGAAAACTTTAAACAAGGTAGAGGTGACTATTCTGGTGTTGGTGGTTGGAATAATGATGGTTCTCCTACAACTGCAGACGTAAGACAATATCCATCTAATGATTTAGGAATTTATGGAATGTACGGAAACGTAGCAGAATGGACTGCGGATGTTTACAGACCTATCATAGACGAAGAAGCGAACGATTTCAATTATTACAGAGGAAATATGCCTCAGCAAACTGTGAAAAATGCTGATGGAACTTATAAAAAAGTAGATCCTAAAGACATGAAGTTCGAAAGATTAGCGGATGGAAGAGAAATCTACAAAGGCCTACCTGGAACTTATGAAAGAAGAACTGTAGAAGATCAAAGAAATTATAGAGATGGTGATTTCATGTCTTCATTAGAAGCTGGTTATGGTAAAGAAGTAGACAGTTCTATGGCAGAATACAATATGTATAATTCTCCTAAAACTCAATTCATCGTAGATGATAAAGGTAGAGTGATTTTACAAAGAGATAACAAACCTAGAACAACTAAAGTTTCTAATACGGTAAGAGTTGTAAAAGGTGGTTCTTGGATGGATACTGCATATTGGTTAGACCCAGGACAAAGAAGATTCAAAGAAGAATCTAAATCTTTCGGATGGATTGGTTTCCGTGTAGCACAAGATGCTAGAGACACCAACAACAAGAGAACGAAGAGATAAAATTTCTTTTAAATAATTTAAAATCCTTTCCTTTTTTGGAAAGGATTTTTTTATTTTTACCACATGAATATTACAGATTTTTATGCGCTTTATTTACAAGCCAATAAAGTAACTATAGACAGCAGAAAAGTTGAAAAAAACGATATATTTTTCGCTTTTTCTGGTGAGAATTTTAATGCGGCTACTTTAGCTGAAACAGCTGTGGATAATGGTGCTCTTGCAGTAATTGTAGAAGATAAAAATTTTGAAGATACCGCTAGAAATATATTTTATGTAAAATCTACTCTAGAATTTTTACAGGATTTAGCAAAACATCACAGAGCACAGTTGAACATTCCTATTATTGCCTTAACAGGAAGTAATGGGAAAACTACGACCAAGGAAATCATTCATGCTGTTCTTTCGCAGAAATACAATACTCAATATACTTTTGGGAATCTCAATAATCATATTGGTGTTCCTTTAACCATTCTTTCCATAAAGCCAGAGCACGAAATGGCGGTGGTAGAAATGGGTGCTAATCATCAAAAAGAAATTGAATTTTTATGCACCATTGCTCAACCTAATTTTGGATATATTACCAATTTCGGGAAGGCACATTTGGAAGGTTTCGGTGGAGTAGAAGGTGTAATCAAAGGAAAATCTGAATTGTATGATTACCTCAAATCGAATAATCAATTTGTGGTAGTGAATGAAAATGATCCTATTCAAGTTGAAAAAACAGATGGATATGATTTGGTGATTCCTTTCGGAAGAAGAGATTCTGAGTTTTATTTTGAAAAATTCACAGAAAATAATTGCGTAGGAATTATTTATAATGAGGTAGAAGCACTTTCAAAACTTACAGGAGATTACAATTTTACCAATCTTTGTGCAGCTACTAGTTTAGGTTTGTATTTCGGGATTGATTTTAATTTAATCAAAAAAGCCATTGAAGAATACACTCCGACCAACATGCGTTCACAAATCGTGAAAAAAGGAGACAAAACTTTGGTTTTAGACACTTACAACGCGAATCCTAGTTCTATGAAAGTTTCATTAGAAAATTTCAATGATTTTATTGGAACTAAAACCATCATCATTGGAGATATGCTAGAATTGGGCGAAGAAAGTGTAACAGAACATTCTCAAATTTTAGAATTGGCAAAATCACTCAGTTTTGATGAAATCATTACAGTTGGTCCACATTTTAAAGAAGTAAATGTTTCTGGAGTGGCCTTTTTAACTACTCAAGATTTAATCCATTATTTAACCGAAAATGAAATCCATTCGCAGAACATATTGCTGAAAGCTTCACGAGGAATCGCGCTAGAAAAAGCTTTGGAATTCATTAAATAAAAAGAAAAGGTGGAATTTTAATTTCCACCTTTTTTATATTGCAAAAACCTCGCTCAAAATCAGTTTGATGTTTTTAAAAGTATTGGGCAAAACTTCGTCGTTAATTTCGGTTTGCGTTTTCCATTCTACTTTTGTAATTCCTTCTTCAGTTTGAGGAATCGGTTCTTTTTGACCTACATAAGTCATTTTAAACCAATGCGTGGCTTTTAGAATTCTTTCCTCTTTTCCTTGTCTTTTTTCCTTGTAAATATGGAAAGTAGTATTTACAAATTCTTCTAAAATAAGCTCTGTAAGTCCAGTTTCTTCTTCTAATTCTCTTAGCGCAGCATTTTCTAGAGATTCTTCTGGCTCTATTTTACCTTTCGGCAAGTCCCATCTTCCTAATCTGTGAATGAAAAGGATTTTGTTTTCTTGGTTGAAAACAATTCCACCTGCTGCTTTCACAACTCGTAACATACCCGTCAATTCTTCCCAAATTTGCTCTAAATTCTCACCGTAAATGTTAATTTCTGAGGTAGAAGTATTTTCGAGCAAATCTATGGCGATTTCCAAGGTGGTGGTTTCTTCATAAGGCAAGTTCTTCTCAATGGGAATTGGAGATTTACTGATGCTTAATCTTTTTTCATTGACAAAAACTTTATACATTTGTAATTATATTAATTTTTACAAAAATATTAAAAAAATGAATTTAGAAGGAAGAAAAGTTATAGTAAATAAATCTTCTGAGCAACTTTTTCAAATGCTTAAAAATCCTGAAGATTACAAACACTTAATGCCAGATAGTTTAACCAGTTTCGAACATAGAGAAGATGGCTTTAAATTTGGTTTAAAAGGAATGCCAGAAGTTGCCCTTAAAATCGCTGAATTGGTAGAAGGTCAAAAAGTGGTTCTGAAATCTGCAAGTTCTTCATTAGACTTTTCACTTACAGGAAACATCTCTCCAGTAAACGAAAACCAAACAGAAGTTCAGTTATTATTCGATGGAAATTTTAATCCATTTATCAAAATGATGGTAGAAAAACCATTACAAAACTTCTTAAATGCACTTACAGACAAGTTAGAGCAATTATAAAAGCGTTTAAACGATAATTAAAAGGTTTTAGAATTCTTCTGAAACCTTTTTTTATACCAATATTCCGCTGCAATGATTCTCTGAACTTCCAGTTGCTGAACAAAGTACATTGACCTCATTTCTGAGTCTTAAAATGCCCATAAATGCGAAAATCAGTGCTTCTTTGAAGTTGATTATGTTTTCGTCTGGAACAATGAGTTCTGTCTGAGATTTTTCTCTAATTTTATCTAATAAATAAGTATTAAAAGTTCCGCCACCAGTTACCAAAACGGTTTTGAGTTGATTGTCATTGAAAACTTTGGCAATTTGTTCGGCAATATGTTCGGTAAAAGTAGCGATGATATTTTCAGGAATTTCGTCTTTTAACAAAGGAAAAATCTCTGAGTTAACAAATTCCACACCTAAAGATTTTGGAGCGGGTTTTTGATAAAAGGTTAAAGCATTTAACTCTTCTAAAATTTTAAAATTAATAGCACCATTTCTAGCAAAATCACCGTTTTCATCATAGTTTTTGCCTAATTTTCCAGCAAAATAATTCAAAACTACATTGACTGGCGAAATATCAAAAGCAATTCTTTGATGGTTTTTCTGTAAAGAAATATTAGAAAATCCGCCCAAATTGAGACAAGCATCATATTGTGAAAATAAAAGTTCATCGCCGATGGGAACTAATGGAGCACCATTTCCGCCCATTAAAACATCTTGACTTCTGAAATCGTAGATTACAGGCTTTTTGGTTGTTAATTTTATGGCTCTTCCATCACCGATTTGCAATGTGAATTTTCGTTGCGGTTGATGAAAAACGGTATGACCATGAGACGCGATAAAATCTAAATCAGTAATATTATTTTTGGAGATAAATTCTTGTGTTTTTTCGCCAAGATAGAAGCCATATTCTTTATCTAACGCCAATAAATCTTCAGCCGAAAGTAGAATAGCATTTTGCAATCGACTTTTCCATTCTGGAGAGTAAAGAATGGTTTCGGTTTTTAGAATTTCAAATTCCCAATGGGTAATATTTTGGAATTTTGCATAGCAAATGTCTAAACCATCAAGGCTGGTTCCAGACATTAAACCAATGGCGAAATATGTTTTCATGAATTAGAATTAATAAACCACAAAAGATACAAAAGATTTCTGAGGAAAATTTATTCAAAAGTAAAAAAAGTAAAAAAAGTAAATCAAAATCCTAAATCTCTACCTTTACCTCTACCTCTACCTCAATCTTAATTTCCAGAATTTGGCATTTTCTTCACATTGAAGTCTCCAGAATTGTTGTAGAATGTATATTCAGAAAAATCATCTTTAGCATTCATTCCATTTGCCGCCACGAAAATTGAACCGTCTTTATCTGTAATGAATACGGTGTCTTTAGTGTACATTCTTTGTTTCGCTTTGTCCCAATAAATAGATTGCATGGCAAAAGTTTGTCCTTCGTTATTGATGACTTTTACATTTCCTCTGGCTTCGTAGAATTGTTTTTTGTCAATCATTTTGGCATATTTTGCCCAAAGTTTTCCTGGAGTTTTGGGTTTTTTAGAATCATAAAATTCTAAATATAATCCTTTTCTTACCACTACATAAGGAGTGTCTACAAATTCATATTCTTCTAGCAATGGTGCTTTGAAACGCACTTTTACCATTCCAGAATCTTTTTTTACAATATCGGCATTGTAAATAATTCTAGAAGCGAAATTGGTGCTTTTTTTATCGTTTACTTTAGCCAAATCTTCTTCGCAAGAAGTCAAAGCAAAAAATATAGCCAAACCTGAAAAGGTGACTATATTTTTAAATAATATTCTTGAGAATTTTTTTTGCATTTTTATAGATTTAACTATAAAATTTATGAATAAGTGTATTGTTCGGTTTATTCGTAAACTCTTTTCTGGAACCATTTATCAGCAAAATTAATTCCGACTTTTACGTTGAAGAAATTCTGTTGGATAAGATTGTTTTCTAAGGTTCCTCTTCTACCAAATTCTAATCCTAAATCTATCCCGCTCATTCTTACCGCATTTGATTTTTCGAAAGGTAAAGTAACTCCAGCAGTGATTCCGTATTGGTTAATATTGGTTCCGTTTACGCTTAGATTTCCTTTTTCATAGAAAGCACCATATCTATAAACTACACGGTTAAAATAGCTTCTGAAGTCGTTATAATTTGGTAAATACCAACCACCCGCAGAAATTCTATAAGAATCTTGATAAGTGAAAGGCTGTCCTAAAAACATGGTAGTAGAACCTTTCTTATAATCGATTTGAGCAGAAGCAAACCATTTAGCATCATGACCATAACCAATCCCTAAAGAAGCTTCTGTAGGAATAAGATTTTTGTCTTCGCTGGTTTTGTTTTCTATTTCGGTAACGTTTAATTTTTGGTCTAGATAATAGTAATAAGTACTGTTTATGAACTGGGTTTTTACATTACCTGTGGTTCCAAATGTATAGGTAGCTCCTAAGGTAAGTTTTTTCTCATTTTTAAATTTTTTCTGATAAGTAGAACCTAATGTAAAGTTAAAACTTTTAATTCTATTAGATGTTTCAAAACCATTAATGAGTTCTGCATTAGAATAAGCCAGTTCTTCTACATCTGATAATTTTCCGAAGTAGAAATTACTTCTTAAACCTACTGCAAATTCTTTGTTGACTTGATAACCAAAAGCAGCTTGAATTGTATTCAATGTCCCATCACCATAAAAACGATTTGCTTTTACAGTACTGTCTGCAAGAATTTTAGAAGTTATAATATCATATCTTTTAGAACTATACGGTTGATATCCTAATCCAAATTTCAATTTTTTAGAAATTGGGAAAGCTATAGAAATATTAGAAAGATAATTAGAATGTTTATTAGCGCTTAATCCATTAAAATCAGATTTTAAAGATTGGTTCTCATTGGTCATTTGAACCCTGAAAGAAGTAAGCTCTAAATTGGTATTTGCAGCTGGATTTTTAAAATTAAAACTGTTGTTGAAATCCCAAATGTAAGCAGTGTTTATGCCGCCCATTGAACTGGTTTCTACAGAGTTATCATATTTTACTTCGCCGATACCAAATGCTGCATAAGGAGAATTACCTAAACTTTGCGCTTCTACACTTAAACCAACAGCAATGAAAGGTAAAAGAAAAATTCTTTTTATCATTATCTTTTTTAATTAATGCGCAAATATCTTAATTATTACTGAAACGTGAAAGTTAATAAGCGTTAAATTTCACAGGATTAAAGACGAATTTATCAGAAAATTCATTGAATTTAACTCAAAATTGAAAAAACTTGTAGCATCTGTCTTTTCACTTTCCACCAAATTCTTATCTTTGAAACTATGAATTGGGAAGAAATTGTAGGACAAAAAAAAGTTATAGAAACGCTTAAAGATGCCATAGATAAAGAAAGAGTAGGACATGCTCAGTTATTTATTGGCGAAGAAGGTTTCGGCGTTTTACCATTGGCTTTAGCTTATGCCAAAGAAATTCTCAAAAGAGAAAATGAACATGCTGCTTCTAAAGTAGAGCATCTCAATCACTTAGATTTACATTTTAGTTTTCCCGTTTTTACAGAAAAAAACAATTCTCTGAGTCAAAGATTGTTTGAGGATTTCAGAAATATGATTTTAGAAAATCCTTACGCTTCCATTAATGATTGGAATGAAGTTTTAGACGCTCAAAACAAGCAATTGTTTATTTCTGCTGATGAAGTAGATGCACTGAATCAGAAGTTTGCGCTAAAAAGTTTCGAAGGTGGAACTAAAATTCTCATTGTTTGGCGAGCTGATAAAATGAATGTGACAGCAGCCAATAAATTTTTAAAATTTCTAGAAGAGCCTCCCAAAAAGACGATTATTTTGCTTCTTGCAGAAAAAATAGACACCATTTTACCTACTATTTTATCAAGATGTCAAGCGATAGAAGTGCCTAGAATAGATGACGAAAGTCTAGAACAAGGAATCAAAAATCAATTTGATGTTTCAGATGAAAAAATAAAAGAAGTGATTCACCAAGCGCAAGGAAATTACAATACTGCGCTACAATTGCTTCAAAATGATTCTGCGAATGAAGAATTTGAAGAACTTTTTATCGATTGGGTGAGAAACGCTTTCATGGCGAAAAAGAAACCAGAAGTTTTGAGAAATATCGTTTTGTGGGGAAGAAATATCGCTTCTTGGAATCGAGAAAAACAGAAAAATTTCTTAGATTTTTGTTCTGAGATGTTTAGATTGGCATTATTGCAAAATTATGATGCAGAACATTTGGTTTACAAACGTTTATCTAAAAACGGATTCAACTGGGAAGCGTTTACCAATTTTATTCATGGAGCTAATATTGTAGATATTTTAGAAGAAATCTCCGATGCTGATTTGCATCTTTACAGAAATGCAAATGCCAAAATTGTTTGGACAGATTTAGGCATAAAATTAACCAGATACATTCACCGAAGTGCATAAAAAAATCCCGAAAATTTCGGGATTTTATTTTTACTAAGCTGCTTTTTCTTTTTTAGCGGCACAACAAGATTTTTTGTCTTTGTTGGCTTCAGCTTTACAGTCTTTTTTGTCTTTAGAAGCGCATTCTTTCTTTTCTTTTGCGCTACATTCTTTTTTATCTTTTGCTGCGCAACAAGATTTTTTCGGTGTTTCTTGAGCCATTCCTAATGTAAATACTGATATGGCTAATACGGCGATGATTCTTTTCATATGGTTTAATATTTAGTTCATCAAAAGTAATAAAAATTATAATATCTAACATTTTACATTGATAAAATAAATCAATCAATCGTTTGATTGATTTCTAAATTTGCTTACATTTGCGCCTTCAAAAATCAAAATAATGGAACATTCTACGGATAAAAAAATTCTCTATACTGCAGAAAAACTGTTTGCAGAAAAGGGTTTTGACGCTACTTCTACCAGAGATATTGCAAAATCTGCAGGAGTAAATGTCTCGATGATTTCTTATTATTTCGGGTCAAAAGAAAAACTTTTCGAGGAAATTTTTAAAGTGAGAATGAAAGAAGGACAATCTTTTGCCTATGAAATTTTAGAAAATCCGCAGCTCAATGAATGGGAAAAACTTATTAAAATTATAGGAAATTACATTAATCGTGTGAAGACTTTGCCAGAATTTTATTCTATTCTTCAATCGGTTTATAATATCAATAATAGCGGAAACGAACAGATTTTAAGTTTTCTAAGAACTTCTAAAATAGGTTATATCAAAATTTACCAAAGAATTCTAGAAGAAGGTTGCGAAAGTGGTGTTTTTACCAAAAAGCCGGATTTGTTTTTTCTCCATTCTGTGATTGTAGGAACAGTTTTTTATTCTAAACAAGGCATGAATTTGTATAGAGAACTTTCTGGAAATCAATCAGATGAATATTATAATATTTATTACGACAATCTTACCAAAAATTTAACCATATTATTAAAAGACCTTTTAGGTTATGAACAAAAAAATTAGAAACATCTTTGGGGTTTTACTTTTTAGCATGAGTATTTCCCAGATTTCGTGCCAAGAAACAAGAGCTATTTCTCTGAATGAAGCGGTAAAACTCGGAATCGAAAATAGCAAAAATCTAAAAATAGATGCTGCTAAAATAGAAGAAAGTACAGCGCAATTGCTGGAAGCAAATAACAATCAGCTTCCTAGCCTGAAATTGGGAGCTACTTATTTACATCTTTTCAGCCCAAATGTTAATCTTAAAACAGAAAGTGCAGGTGCAGCGAACAGTTTGAAAATTAATGATGTAATGTACGCTTCTGCAAATCTTTCTTATCCCATTTATGCAGGTGGAAGAATAAAATACGGAATTCAGTCTGCTGAATATTTGGTAGAAGCTTCTAAATTATCTTCAGAAAATGACAAGGAAGCCATTGCTTATAATATTTCTCAGGCTTACAATAGTTTGTTCAAAGCATCTCAAATCATCAAAGTTTTAGAAGAAAATCTTTCGGCTTCACAGAAAAGAGACGAAACATTTTTGAAATTAGAAAATAACGGTTTGATGGCAAGAAATGACCGATTGAAAGCTCAGTTGCAAACGTCTAATATTGAACTTCAGCTTTTAGATGCACAAAATAATTACAGCATTGCCAATATTAATATGGACTTGCTTTTAGGTTTACCCGAAACTACAATTCTAAAAGTAGATGAAGATTACATTAATGAAATTTCTGAAAATCAGCCTGTTTCTTATTACTTAAGTCAAGCGTTACAACACAGAAAAGATTTACAAGCACTCGATTATCAGAGAAAAGCAGCAAACTTAGGAACCAAAGCTGCAAAAGCTGAAAATTTACCAAGTTTGGCAATTACAGGTGGTTATGTAGCAGCAGATATTCCAGGATTTGTAACCATTACTAATGCAATTAATATAGGATTAGGTGTTTCTTATAACTTAGACAATCTTTGGAAGAAAAATTCTTCTTTGCTGAAATCTCAAGCCAGAGAAAAACAATTAGAAGCCAATAACGAACTTCTGAATGACCATATAAAACTAGAACTCAATAAGGATTTCCAGAATTCTAATTTGGCCAAAAAGAAAATAGAAGTTTATGAGCGTGCATTAGAACAAGCTACAGAAAACTACAGAATTACTAAAAATAAATATGATAATGGCTTAGCAAATATTACCGATTTGCTAGAAGCAGACGCAGCTTTGGTAGGTGCTAAAGTAAATGTAATTAATTCTAGAGCAGATGCAGCATTAGCATACAAAAAACTATTACAAACCTCAGGAATTCTTAATCAATAATCAAACTCAAATTTAGATATAAACATTATTATAAAATGGAAAATCAAACAAAAAATAAAAAAAGTCCAGTTTTTGGGATTATTTTAACCATCGTTATTGTGGTAGGTGCTATTTATGGTTACAAAAAATGGTCTTACAGCAACTCTCACGAAGAAACAGATGATGCACAAATTGCATCTAATGTAAGCCCTGTGATTTCTAAAATTTCTGGTTATGTAGCAGAAGTAAGAGTAAAAGACAATCAGTTTGTGAAAAAAGGAGATACCTTAATTATCCTTGAAAATAAAGACCAATTAATGACTTTACAACAAGCTGAAGCTGCGCTAGGAACTGCTAAAAGCAATCTAAATACCGCTCAAGCTGGTGCGGCAGCAGCGAATAAAAGCATCAGTACATCAAACGCAGCAGTGGCTACTGCAAATGCACAGATAGAAGCAGCGAAAGTAAACGTTTGGAAAACTACTCAAGATTTGAAACGCTACGAAAATCTAGTGAAAGACCATTCGATTACACAACAACAATATGACCAAGTTCTGGCAGCGAAACAAGCAGCAGATAAACAATTGCAAATTTTGGTAGAACAAAGAAATCAAGCGGCTCAGCAAACAGGTTATGTGTCTTCTCAATCAGAAGCAACTTCTCAACAAATTGGCGTAGCAAGTTCTATGATTAAACAAAGAGAAGTAGATGTACAAAATGCTAAATTAAATCTTTCTTATACCGTAATTACAGCAAAACAAGATGGTTATGTTTCTAAAATTCCAGTGCAGGTAGGTCAGTTTTTACAAGCAGGTGCACAGTTATTCAGCATTGTTTTAAATAATGACAAATGGATTGTGGCCAATTTTAAAGAAACACAATTAAACAAAATGGTAGAAGGTCAAAAAGTAGAAATTAAAATAGATGCATTCCCAGATGATGAGTTCGAAGGAGTGGTAAGTTCTATTTCGCCAGCTACTGGTTCTACATTTTCTTTACTTCCTCCAGATAATGCAAGTGGAAACTTCGTGAAAGTAGTTCAAAGAGTTCCTGTGAAAATCACTTTTAAGGATTTAAAACCTGAAGTTGCCAAAAGATTAAGAGCAGGAATGAATGTTTTAGTAGACGTAGAAGTAAAATAGAAAAAAGTTAAATGAGGAACGTTCAGGATTTAAAAAAAATAAAATTCTAAACGAAACTCAAAACTTGAAATAAAAATTTATGCAAGATTCATTAGTAGAATATGGTGCAAGACGAGTGATTATTACCATCACTGCCATTCTCTGTGCATTGCTAGAGATTGTAGACACTACTATAGTAAATGTAGCGCTGAACGAGATGAAAGGAAATCTGGGCGCTACACTTTCTGAGGTAGGTTGGGTAATTACCGCCTATGCGATAGGTAACGTAATTATAGTTCCCATGACGAGTTGGCTTTCGCAACAATTCGGGAGAAGAAATTATTTTGCGGCTTCTATTGTCATATTTACGGTTTTCTCATTTTTATGTGGAAATGCGAGCAATATTTGGGAACTCGTTATTTTTAGATTATTACAAGGAATAGGAGGTGGTGCACTTTTGGTAACTTCTCAAACAATTATTACAGAGTCTTATCCCATCGAAAAAAGAAGTATGGCACAAGCAATTTATGGTTTGGGTGTTATTATTGGTCCTACATTAGGTCCGCCATTGGGAGGTTATATTGTAGATAATTTCAGTTGGCCATATATATTTTATATCAATATTCCTATTGGGATTGTAGCGACTTTGCTTACACTTCAGTTTGTGAGAAGTCCTAAATATGCTGAGAAAAAATCAGCAAGTGATGTAGATTGGTTAGGGATATTCTTGTTGGCAATAACGGTAGGTTCTTTACAATATATTTTAGAAAGAGGTCATGAAGACGATTGGTTCGAAAGCAAAGTAATTCTTTCCCTTACTTTGATTTCTTTCTTTGGACTTATCTTTTTTATTTGGCGAGAATTAACGTATAAATATCCAATTGTAGAACTTCGGGTGCTTAAAAATGGAAATCTGAGAATAGGTACGGTCATGTCATTCATTTTAGGCTTTGGTTTATACGGTTCTACTTTTATTATTCCGCTTTATACGCAGAGTATTTTAGGTTGGACAGCTTTACAATCAGGTGCTTTAATGATTCCAGCTGCATTAACCACCGCTTTTATGATGCCCATAATCGGTAGATTATTAACCAGAGGAGCGAAACAGCAAGTTTTAGTAGCTTTAGGATTGTTTATCTTTTTCATTTATAGTTTTTGGGGATATAAATTATTAACTCCAGATACAGGAAAAGACGCCTTCTTTTGGATGCTTATTGTGAGAGGAGCAGGTTTAGGATTGTTATTTATTCCTATTACATCACTCTCATTAAGTACATTAAAAGGAGCTCAAATTGGTCAAGGAGCAGCTTTTACAGGGATGATGAGACAGTTGGGAGGTTCTTTTGGCGTAGCTGCAATTACCACTTTTATTGCTAATCAAAATATGTTTTACAGAAGTGATTTGGTGTCGAAATTAGATGTCAATAGTTTGCAGGTTCAACAAAGAATTGCTGCGTTAAAAGCTAATTTTACTGCCAAAGGAATGACGCCTGATCAAGCGCTCGCTTCGGCGTATAAAATTTTAGACTTTTCTGTCATGAAACAAGCTACGGTGCTTTCTTATATGGATGTATTCCTCTATTTAGGAGTCATGTTCCTTATTTGTATTCCTTTTATTCTATTCATTAAAGAAAGAAAAGGAGGCAGAACAATAGATCCAAGTGAAGCCATGCATTAAAAATAAAAAAGACATCAGATTTTGATGTCTTTTTTTTCACCATTTTTTTCTTCTTACATATATAAAGGTGATAATAACGATAAGCCCCATCAAACCTAATGTAGCAAAGTAGCCATAAGGTTTTGTTAGTTCTGGCATATACTCGAAATTCATGCCATAAACTCCCGCAATAAAAGTAATAGGCAAGAAATAAACCGAATAAATGGCGAGCATTTTCATGACCTGATTGGCTTTTTGGTCAGAGAGTGCCAGAAACATGCTCATTAAGTTATTGGTTTGTAAATGCAAATGGTCGAAATCACTGATGGCATCTTTATAACTGTCTTTCAAGTCCTTTATTTCTACAGAATCTAGAGGTAGTTTTTCAAAAGAACTCACCCAATCTGATGAAAGATTCAGCACTTTCAGATTGAGTCCTACTTTTCTTTTGAAACGATAAAGTCTTTTCAACTGTGCAGAATTAGAAACGTTTTTTAGAAAAACTTCATTTTCCATTTTATCCAATTGGTCTAGAAGCACCTCGTTTTCATGTTCAAAGGAAATAAATATTTTTTGTCCTAAATGAAGCGCTAACTGATAAGGAGTTTTGAAATTTTCTGGGTGAATTGCAATTTCTTTCAAAAGGGATTTTATCGCATCATTTTCTATTCTGTGTACTGTAAGAATGAGATTATCTTTTAAGAAAATTCCCAATTTGGTACTTACATCACTTATGGTATTGAGGATGAGTCTTTCGGTAGAAGTATTTAATCTGGTTAAGAAAAATTTTAAATTGCCATTGTCTTCAAATTTTGGCAAGTGATTCGGGTCTATACAGTCTTCTAACCAATAATGATTGATGTCATATTTTTTAGAAATTTCGGCAATGTCTTCTTGCTTCATTTCTAAGATATCTATCCATTCATATTCTATTGTTTTGTGAAGTGTACTCTCTGTCATGGTCTAATTGGGTTAATTTTATCAAATGTATAAATTTTTATAAATCTATAAAGACACGTGAGTAAATAATTATTTATAAAACATTTTAATACATAATATTTATGACTCATGTTAATTATATGTTAAAAATAAAATCTTACTTTTGTACCCCACAAATTTTAAAAACTTTATGATTAAGAGTGTAATAAAAGGATATGGTTATTATGTTCCTGAGAATGTGGTAACTAATGACGATTTGTCTAAGTTGATGACTACTAATGATGAGTGGATTACAGAGAGAACAGGCATCAAAGAGCGCCGTCACAGAAAAAATAGAAATGACAGCGAAGAAACTACTGCATATCTTGCCAAAAAGGCGGCTGAAAAAGCATTAGAAAAAGCCAATCTTTCTGCTAAAGATTTAGATTTCATCGTTTTTGCAACTTTAAGTCCAGATTATTTCTTCCCAGGAAGTGGTGTAGTTTTACAAGAAATGCTAGGTTGTGATACCATCGGTGCATTAGATGTAAGAAATCAGTGTTCAGGATTTGTTTATTCTATGAGTGTTGCAGATGCTTTTATCAAAGCGGGAACTTATAAAAATATATTAGTTGTAGGAGCAGAAGTTCATTCTTTTGGTTTAGATTTTACTGATGATGGTAGAGGTGTTTCTGTAATTTTCGGAGATGGAGCAGGAGCGATTATTCTTTCTGCAAGTGAAGAAGAAAACGAAGAAGGTGTTTTAGCAGTAAACATGCACTCAGAAGGAAAATATGCTGAAGAATTAGCGGTTAAATTTCCTGGAACCAAATTAGGTTGGATGGATAGAGTTCTTTACGAGCCAGAAGCTGTTGAAAGACAAGATATTTATCCAGTGATGAATGGTAATTTCGTGTTTAAACATGCGGTAACCAGATTCCCGGAAACCATGATGGAAGCCTTAACTAAAGCTGGAAAAACTCCAGAGGATTTAGATATGTTTATTCCACATCAAGCGAATTTGAGAATTTCACAGTTTGTTCAACAAAGATTTGGTTTACCAGACGAAAAAATATTCAATAATATTCAGAAATACGGTAATACTACCGCAGCGTCTATTCCTATCGCATTATGTGAAGTTCTAGATCAAGGAAAAATTAAAAAAGGAGATTTGGTTCTTCTTTCAGCTTTCGGAAGTGGTTTCACTTGGGGAAGTGTACTTTTTAGATATTAATTTGATTAATCTATGATAATTAAGACCTTTCAGTATTTTCTGAAAGGTTTTTTTTGTAACTAAAGTGACAAAATCGAAAAATAATTACCCTCTTTTTATTAATTTTATATGATATTTATCAAAATTGACAAATGTCAGCAAATAATAAAGGAATTTATTATAAGGTAGTTTGTAATTTTGTTCCAGAAATTATAAGAGAAATATAACAAATTAATATATTATGGCTACAACAGCAAAAAATGAAAAGTATGTGTATTCCTTCGGTGGTGGTAAAGCCGATGGAAATGAGTCAATGAAGAATCTACTTGGTGGAAAAGGTGCTAACTTAGCAGAAATGGCAGGTCATAAAGATCTTAAACTACCTGTTCCTCCCGGTTTTACCATCACTACAGAAGTATGTACGTATTTCTACGATAATAAAAGACAATATCCTTCTACATTAGAAAAGCAAATAAAAGATGCACTTGCTCAAGTTGAAAAATTAATGGGCAAAAAATTCGGAGACGTTAAAAATCCTTTGTTAATGTCTGTTCGTTCTGGTGCTAGAAAATCTATGCCAGGAATGATGGATACCGTTCTAAATATTGGTCTTAATGATGAAACTATTCAAGGTCTTATCGCAGAAAGCGGTGACGAAAGATTTGCTTACGATGCTTACAGAAGATTAGTAATGATGTATGCAGACGTAGTAATCGAAAAAGCAGGTGGTATGGAACCAGCAAAAGGTATTGGTATCCGTAAAATCATGGACGAAAGATTAGAAGAAGTTAAAAAAGATAAAGGCGTAGAATTAGATACTGATCTTTCTGCTGATGATCTTAAAAAATTAGTAAAAGAATTCAAAGCTTTAACTAAAAAACACCTAAAACAAGACTTCCCTGAAACTCCTTGGGATCAATTAATGGGAGGTGTAGGTGCTGTATTCGCTTCTTGGAACGGAAAACGTGCAATTGAGTACAGAAGAATCGAAAGAATTCCAGATGAATGGGGAACTGCTGTAAACGTACAAGCAATGGTATTCGGTAACATGGGTAATGATTCTTGTACAGGTGTAGCTTTCACTAGAAACCCAGGAAACGGTGAAAATAAATTCTATGGAGAATATTTAGTAAATGCTCAAGGAGAAGACGTAGTAGCGGGTATCAGAACTCCAGCTCCTATCAATCAATATTCTAAAAATGACCATAGTAAAAATTTAACTACTTTAGAGAAATTCATGCCAGAGCAATACAAAGAGCTTGATGAAATTCAACAAAGATTAGAAAAACACTACAAAGACATGCAAGATATAGAATTTACCATCGAAAAAGGTAAACTATACATGCTACAGTGTAGAGTGGGTAAAAGAAATGGTGTATCTGCAGTAAAAATGGCTGCTGATATGTACAAAGAAGGAATGATTGATGCAGAAACTGCAATCCTTAGAGTAAATCCTAATCAGTTGGTAGAATTATTATTACCAATGTTCGACCCAGATATCGAAAAAACTCATAAAGTAATTGCTAAAGGTTTACCAGCTGGTCCTGGTGGTGCTGTAGGTAGAGTAGTATTCTCTTCAGAAGATGCTGTAGAATGGGCTTCTAAAGGAGAAAAAGTAATCCTAGTAAGAGAAGAAACTTCTCCAGAAGATGTAGATGGTATGCACAAATCTGAAGCAATTCTTACTACAAAAGGTGGTATGACTTCTCACGCAGCTTTAGTAGCTAGAGGTTGGGGTAAATGTTGTATCGTAGGATGTAGCGAAATCTCTATCCACGATAAAGAAAAATATTTTGTAACCAAAGACGGTAAAAAAATAAAAGAAGGAGATTGGGTGTCTCTAAACGGTAGTAAAGGAACTGTTTACGAAGGTTCTTTACCATTAATTGATGTAGATTTAAATAAAAATCAATCTTACAAACAATTAATGACTTTAGTAGATAAGTATAAAACAATGGGTGTAAGAACCAATGCTGATACACCTAAAGATGTAGAACAAGCAACTTATTTTGGAGCAGAAGGTGTTGGTCTTTTCAGAACTGAGCACATGTTCTATGGTGAAGGTAGTGATAAACCATTATTCTTATTAAGAAAAATGATCATGAGTGACACCGAACAAGAACGTAAGTCAGCACTTAATGAATTGTTTACTTTCGTGAAGAGAGACATTAAAGCTACATTAGAAGTAATGAAAGGAAATCCAGTAACCATTAGATTACTAGACCCACCATTACACGAGTTCGTACCTCACGATAAAGCAAAATTACAAGAGCTTTCTAAAGAGTTAGGTGTAAGTATGAGCATCTTAAACAGAAGAATTCTTGCATTACACGAAAACAACCCAATGCTTGGTCACAGAGGTGTACGTTTAGGAGTTTCTTATCCAGAAATTACCGAAATGCAAGTAAGAGCAATCTTCGAAGCAGCTGCAGAATTACAAAAAGAAGGCGTAAAAGCATTCCCAGAAATTATGATTCCTGTAACTTGCGGTAGACACGAACTTTCTCACCAAAAAGCAATCGTAGATAAAGTATACGATGAAACTTTAGAGAAATTAGGAGTTAAAAAAATACCTTATATGTACGGAACTATGATTGAAATTCCTAGAGCAGCACTTAAAGCAGATTCTATGGCAATGGTAGCAGACTTCTTCAGTTTTGGTACTAATGACTTAACTCAAATGTCTTTCGGTTTCTCTAGAGATGACATCGGTGGATTCTTACCTAAATATTTAGACCTTAAATTATTACCTGGAGACCCATTCGTATCTATTGACCAATCTGGTGTTGGTGAATTAATCAAAATCGGGGTAGAAAGAGGTAGAAAAACAAAACCAAACTTAAAAGTTGGTATTTGTGGTGAGCACGGTGGTGATGCAGAATCAGTGAAATTCTGTCATTCTATCGGTATGAATTATGTAAGTTGTTCTCCATTTAGAGTTCCTATCGCTAGATTAGCTGCTGCACAAGCTGCAATCGAAGATAAAAAATATGTGAAAACCTCATAACAATATTTATAATTAACAATGATAAGCCGCGTAGAATTTTCTATGCGGCTTCTCTTTTTACTAAATTTAAGAAACATTTAACCTCCTAAAACTTTGTACTCTCGTTTACTTGCAGTAAATTAGTGTGTTTATTTAACATTCCTAAAAACACTTAAATCACCATGACTTACCAAGTAGTGCCTCATTCTCTTTTTTCTGAATTTGATATCCATCTTTTCCGTGAAGGAAAACACTTTAAACTCTACGAAAAAATGGGTTCTCATAAAGTAGAAATAGACGGTAAAACAGGAATCTATTTTGCGGTTTGGGCTCCTAATGCTAAACAAGTTTCCGTAATTGGAGATTTCAATAATTGGGATTCTAGAGTTTCTGAACTTAAAATCCGTTGGGATGGTTCTGGGATTTGGGAAGGTTTTATAGAAGGCTTAGATTTTGGTGTGATTTACAAATATGGCATTCAAACATATAGCGGTGCTTATTTAGAAAAAGGCGATCCTTATGCTTTAAAATGGCAACAAACCATTCAAGCTGCTTCTATTGTAGATACTACTTTCTACGAATGGAAAGACCAAGAATGGATGAAAAACCGCCATCAAAAAAATTCTTTAGAATCTCCTATTTCGGTTTACGAAGTTCATCTCGCTTCTTGGATGAGAGGAACAGATGATCCTAACCGTTTTTTCACGTACAGGGAAATTGCAGAAAGACTCGTTCCTTATGTCAAAGAAATGAATTTTACACATGTAGAATTTATGCCTGTGATGGAATATCCTTTCGATCCAAGCTGGGGTTACCAAATTACAGGTTTCTACGCAGCGAGTTCTCGTTTTGGAACGCCACAAGATTTAATGTATTTAATAGAAGAATTACACAAAAATGAAATTGGCGTAATTCTAGACTGGGTTCCTTCCCATTTTCCGGGAGATGCGAATGGTTTACATTATTTTGATGGAAGTTTTCTCTACGAACATGAAGACCCAAGAAAAGGATTCCACCCCGATTGGAAATCCCATATTTTCAACTATGGAAGAAACGAAGTAAAATCTTTCCTGATTTCTAATGCTTGTTTTTGGCTCGATAGATATCATGCAGATGGTTTACGTGTAGATGCAGTTCGTTCTATGCTAGAATTAGATTATTCCAGAGCAGATGGAGAATGGGAGCCAAATAAATATGGAGACAACAGAAATCTAGAAGCGATAGATTTCGTCAAAGAGATGAATACTATTGTGTACAGAGAATTTCCAGATATACAAACGATTGCAGAAGACAGCAGTGATTTTCCTAAAGTTACCAAACCAATTTATGATGACGGATTAGGTTTCGGAATGAAATGGATGATGGGTTGGATGCATGATACCTTAGATTATTTTGAAGAAGACCCTATTGCTAGAAAATATCATCATCACAAACTTACTTTCAGTACCATGTACATGAATAATGAAAACTATATGTTGCCATTGTCTCATGACGAAGTAGTACACGGAAAAAGCAGTTTGATTTTTAAAATGCAAGGCGACGAATGGCAAAAACATGCCAATTTAAGAGCATTGTATACCTATATGTACACGCATCCAGGTAATAAATTGCTTTTCATGGGTGGTGAATTCGGGCAAACTCACGAATGGGATTTTAGCCAAAGTTTAGATTGGCATCTTCTACAATATCCTATACATCAAGGATTGCAGAATTTTGTGAAAAATTTGAATACGGTTTTCAAATCCGAAAAAGCACTTTACGAAAATAATTTCAATCCATACGGTTTTGAATGGATTGAAGCAGATGATGCAGATAATTCTATCTATGTTTTCCTAAGAAAAGGAAAATCTGAAGATGAGGTGCTCATGTCTGTTTTAAATCTTACTCCTAGAACTTTCGATTATAAAATTGGAATAGAAGAAGGAACAAAATGGGAAGTGATTCTCAATTCAGATGCTCCAGAATTTGGAGGAAGTGGAGTAGTTCCAGAAATCAAATGGTACGAAGAAACTCCATGGAATAATAAACCCAATTCTATGATTGTTACTTTGCCTCCGCTTTCAGGAATTATTTTAAAACAAACGGAGAAAACTAAAAAGAACCAAGTAAAAAGCGCCAATTAAAAAGTAAAAAAATAAGATGAAAAATGAATGCTAAAACATCCATCTTCCATCACCCATCATCCAACAAAAATATTTAAAAAATGAAAGTCTTCCATTTAAGCGTAGAATGTTTTCCGGTAGCTAAAGTAGGCGGTTTAGCAGATGTAGTAGGTGCGCTTCCTAAATACCAAACTAAAATGGGAATTGATGCCAAAGTAGTAATGCCTTGGTATAATAAACCATTTGTAAACGAAAACGAATTCGAAGTAGTTTTTGATGGTTTTATTCATCAGATTCATCACATGTACCAAGTTTTGGTCATGAAAGAAAAACATAATGTTTTAGGATACGAATTGTATTTGGTGAAAATTCCAGGATTGTTAGATAGAGACCAAGTGTATGGTTATTTTGATGAAAGTCAGCAATTTATTGCGTTTCAGCACGCGGTTTTGCATTGGCTTTCTGCTATGGAAATTCGTCCGGATGTCTTGCATTGTCATGATTATCATACGGGTTTAGTTCCGTTTATGGTAGAGTATTGTCAGGATTTTGATTTTTTAAAAGGTGTAAAAACTGTAGGAACCATTCATAATGGGGAATATCAAGGAACGATGGATTGGCAAATGTCTAATTATATGCCACGTTTTGACGCTTGGAAATGGGGATTGCTCGATTGGAACGGAAGAATTAATCCTTTGGCAACTATGATTAAGTGTTGTCATGAATTTACAGCTGTTTCTCAAGGTTATATGCATGAATTGTTTGAAGATGCGCAAGGATTACAAGACTTAATCAGGCAAGAACACAGAAAAGCACATGGAATCATCAATGGAATAGATACAGAAGTTTGGAATCCTATGACGGATATAATGCTTAACGATCATTATTCTAGAGAGAACTTTGAAGAAGGAAAAGAAAAAAATAAAAAATGGCTTTGTGAAGAATATGGCTTGAATCCAGAACTTCCGCTTTTTGCTTTTATTGGAAGATTTGCTCGCGAAAAAGGAGCAGATATGTTGCCAGATATTGTAAGAAGAAGTATCTCAGAAACCGAAGGTGCTTTAAATATTCTCATTTTAGGTTCTGGAAACCCACAAATAGAAAATACATTAAAACAACTTCAAGAGGAATTTCATGTGAATTTCGCGATGGATTTAGGATACAAAGAAGCTTTGTCACACAAGATTTACGCAGGTGCAGATTTCTTACTAATGCCTTCTCGTGTAGAACCTTGTGGATTGAATCAAATGTATGCCATGAGATACGGAACTATCCCAATTGTACGATATACAGGTGGGTTAAAAGATACCGTAACAGACATTTCTTCAGGAGGTTATGGTTTAAATTATACTTTCCCAGGAACTGATGATGCTGTACATGCCATCAAAAGAGCGCTGTATTTATATGATGATAAAGAAGAAATGCAAAATTTACGAAAAACAATAATGAATTTGGACTTTTCTTGGCAGAAATCTGCTGAAAATTATGTAAATTTATATCGTAAAAAATGATTTATAAGAAGTTCTTTTTTTTAATAAATTTAATATTTTCAATTTTAGTATTTTCTCAAAAAATTACTGATGCGAATTATTGTACCATAAAAAATGTTTCTTTAAATGATAGGTTTTCGAAATATTTATGTATAAAATTTCTTCCTAATAATAAATATGAAGAAGTTTTTATGACAGATATCGGAATTATAATTTTAGGTGATTATAAATTGCAGAAAGATTTTCTTATTTTGAAGGAAAATGAAAAAGATAGTACAGTTTTTAAAATTTTAAAGACTGATAATTCAAAATTGATATTGAAAATTAATAAAAAAAGAATTGTACTTTATAGACAAAATTAAAATAAAACCACAAAATATATGAAACCAAGTGTTATATCTATTGTATTAGGAGGAGGTAGAGGTAGTAGATTATTTCCTCTTACAGATAAGCGTTCCAAGCCCGCAGTTCCTATCGCAGGGAAATACAGATTAGTAGACATTCCTATTTCTAATTGCCTTAATTCTGGCTTTAATAGAATTATGGTACTTACTCAGTTTAACTCGGCATCGCTTAATTCTCATATTAAAAACACCTATCACTTTGATATTTTTAGCAAAGGTTTTGTAGAAATTTTAGCAGCTGAACAAAGCACAGATAACGAAAATTGGTATCAAGGAACAGCAGATGCAGTAAGACAATCTATGCGTCATTTAGACAAATATGATTATGATTATATTCTCATTCTTTCTGGTGACCAATTGTACCAGATGGATTTCAAAGAAATGATAGATTTCCATATTGAAAATGGCGGAGACATCACCATTGCTACCATTCCTGTAAACAGTAAAGATGCTACTGGTTTTGGAATTTTAAAAGCCAATGACGAAAACCAAATCACTTCTTTCGTAGAAAAACCATCTGCAGACGTTTTACCAGATTGGACTTCTGAAGTTTCTGATGATATGAAACAACAAGGTAGAGATTACCTCGCTTCTATGGGAATTTATGTCTTCAATAAAAAAGTTTTGAGAAAAATGTTTGAGGAAGACAAAGGTGATGACTTTGGCAAAGACCTCATTCCAAATGCAATCAATAACGGATATAATACGCTAAGTTATCAATACGAAGGTTATTGGACAGATATAGGAACCATCGGTTCTTTCTTCGAAGCGAATATGGATTTAACCAATGAATTGCCAAAATTCAATATGTTTAGCGATTCACCAATTTATACAAGACCTAGAATGTTGCCGCCATCTAAAATCAATGGTTCTTTCGTGAATAAAGCCATTTTTGCGGACGGATGTATTATTATGGCAGATAAAATAGAGCATTCACTCATTGGGAACAGAACTAGAATAGAAAAAGGAAGTACCGTCATTCGTTCTTATATCATGGGAGCAGATTACTATCAAAATACTGAAGACATGGCGGAAAATGATGCTAAAGGAATTCCAAACATTGGCGTAGGTAAATTCTGTTACATAGAAAATGCTATTTTAGATAAAAATTGTCATATTGGGAATAACGTAAGAATTATCGGTAGCAAACATTTACCAGATGGAGATTTCAAAACCCATTCTATAAAAGACGGAATAATCGTGGTGAAAAAAGATGCCATCATAAAAGATGGAACAGTGATACCATAGAGTTTTTTTATTTTTAGGAAATCGGGCTTGTAATTTTTTTGCAAGCCCGATTTTTAATTCTAAATTTGCTCAACTAAAAATTAAACAAATGAAAAAAATCAAATTTTTATTCACCGTAATGGCTGTGTTCTTTATGAGCCAAGTTGTTTCTGCGCAAACCAGCGAATGGAAAGAAAAAACTGAGTTTCATAAAATCATGAGCCAAACATTTCATCCCGCGGAAGAAGGAAATTTTGCACCGATTAAAAGCAGAATAGATGAAATGGAAACCAAAGCAGTTGCTTTCAAAAACTCAGAAATTCCAGCAGATTTTGGAAATAAAGATGCCATTAAAAAATCTTTGAAAAAATTAGTGAAAGAAACGAAAGCTTTCAATAAAAAAATTAAGTCTGGAGCGTCGGATGAAGCACTTAAAAATGATTTTATGGCTCTTCATGATACGTTTCACACGATTGTAGGTCTTTGCAAAGCAGAAGACGAGCACGAACATTAATCTATAATTATATGTAATGAGTAATCTGCAAAAGATACAATTTGCTGGTTACTCATTATTTTTTAACCTATATTATGCGTTGGTATAAATTTGTAATTTATATAAGTATCTTTTTGTTTTCGGTGTATGCCGTTTCTATGCTTTTTGTAGAAGAAAGCAAAAGTTTTACCATTGAAAAAGAAATCAATTATCCTATTGACAAGGTTTTTCCTCAGTTTAATAATTTGCAGAATTTCACGCAATGGAATGAATTTTTTCTTTCTAAAGAAGATTACACTTTCGCATATTACACACCTTATGAAGGACAAGGTTCTTCTTTGAATTATCAGAGTAAGAAAAATGAATCTGATTATGGAGATTTTTTCATTCGTTATGAAAATCCTTTTTCTACGCTTAAATACCAATTGTTCGAAGGGAAAAACGTTAATCCGTACAGCATTAATGTAAAATTTGTACCACAAGGAAATAAAACCAAAGTAATTTGGTTTGTTCACACGCCTAGATTGCCATTCTTGAAACGTTCGCTTAATCTGCTTTCAGAAGATTTTGTTGCAGGAAATATAGACCAATCTATGGTAAATCTATCTCAACTCTTGAGTGGAAAAGTAGACAAAGAAATTTTACTTTCTAAAATCAAATATGATACACTCATGGTCGAAAAACAAGACGGCCAGTTGCTTTTGGGAATCAATGTTTCGAGTGTGAATAAAAAAGGAGATTTAATTAAAAATATAGAACTGAATCACAATAAAGTCATCAGTTTGGTAACCAAAGATTTAGGTAAAAAGGAAGATGAATTTGGAGTTCCGGTTTTGATTACAGAACCAGGGAGTTATAAAGACAAAGAGGTTTCTTATTTCTATGGAGTTCCCGTGAAAAAAAGAGAAGGACTTTCTGATAATAATTTCAATTTCCGTACTTTGAATGCTTCAGAAAACTATATTATGTATTACAAAGGGAGTTATGAAAATAGAATAAAAGTGATTGCTCAACTCCTGCAAAAAGCTCAAAAAGATAGCATGAGAAATGGTCAGTTGCAAGAAACTTTCATAGAAGCTCCTAATGCAAAAAAAGAAGTAACCATAAAAATTTCTTTGCCAGTCTACAGATAGTTTAAAATTCTCATTTTTAACTACTTTTTAACAAATTTTAATTTTATTTAACGATTTTTTAGATTGCATAGATTTTTATTATGTAAGCTATACCTTTTTACCATCTTTTTAAGTTCCTCAATTCGCTTTTTTTTAGTAATTTTGCCTAAACTATACTTCTAACAAAGAAAAAGGCGGAAAATGGACAGATTTTCATTTCTAAATGCAGCACACTCTCAATTTATTGAAGATTTATATCAACAATATTTAAAGTACCCAGATTCTATAGAACCTTCGTGGAAATCATTTTTCCAAGGTTTTGATTTTGCACTAGCAAATTATAGTGATGATGAGGTTTCTATTACCCAATTAGCTTCTAATGTAGTCGCTACTGGGAATATTCCAGAAAATATTGAAAAAGAATTCAAGGTAATCAATTTAATTAATGATTACAGAAGACGTGGTCACTTGTTTACCAAGACCAATCCAGTACGTGAACGTAGAACATATTCTCCAGATTTATCGATAGAGAATTTTGGTTTATCTCAAGCAGATTTACAAACCAAATTTAATTCTGCTACAGAAGCTGGACTAAATGGTGCAGCTACACTTCAAGAAATCATCAATCATCTAGAAAAGGGATATTGTGATTCTATCGGGGTAGAATATATGCACATTCAGAGTGTAGAAGAGAAAAAATTCATCAGAGAATGGATTAATGTGAATGAAAATCACCCAACTCTTTCTGCAGCTGAGAAAAAAGAGATTTTACATAAACTAAATCAGGCAGTAGCTTTCGAAAACTACTTGCATACGAAATTCGTAGGTCAAAAACGTTTCTCTCTAGAAGGTGGGGAATCATTAATTCCTGCGCTAGACCAATTAATTTCTCGTTCTTCTCTTCATGGAGTAGATGAGGTAATTCTTGGGATGGCTCACAGAGGTAGATTAAATGTTTTAACCAATATTTTCCAGAAATCTTACAAGCAGATTTTCTCAGAATTCGAAGGAAAAGAATTTGAAGAGGATGTATTCTCTGGTGACGTGAAATATCACTTAGGTTCATCTAAAAAAATAACTACCGCTTCTGGTGAAGAAGTAAGAATTAACTTAGTTCCTAACCCTTCTCACTTAGAAACCGTAGCTTCTTTGGTTGGCGGAATTTCTAGAGCTAAAATAGACCATACTTACCAAGGTAATGCTAAAAAAGTATTGCCAATTGTTATCCATGGTGATGCTGCAATCGCAGGACAAGGAATTGTGTACGAAGTAGCACAAATGATGACGCTAGAAGGTTACAAAACAGGAGGAACGGTTCACATTGTAGTGAATAACCAAGTTGGTTTTACCACTAACTATCTAGATGCTCGTTCTTCTATTTACTGTACAGATATTGCTAAAGTGACTGATTCTCCAGTAATGCATGTAAATGCAGACGATGTAGAAGCAGTAGTTCACGCTATTAGATTTGCAGCAGATTATAGAGCACAGTTTGGTAAAGATGTATACATAGATTTATTAGGGTATAGAAAATATGGTCATAATGAAGGAGATGAACCAAGATTTACCCAACCTAGTTTATATAAAACCATTTCTAAACACCCTAATCCAAGAGAGATTTACAAGAAAAAACTCGTAGAAGAAGGTGTGGTTTCAGATGCTGTAATGTCTGAAATGGAAAAAGAATTTAAAAATTTATTAGACCAAAACTTTGATGAAGCTAAGGAAATCGAAAGAAATACGATGGCTATTTTCATGGAAGAGGACTGGAAAAATTATGCTTTATTAGGAAAACTTCAGCAAGTTTTAGAAAATTATAATACCACTTATGATGTAGAAAAGCTAAGAGAATTAGCCGTTAAAATTTCTACATTACCAGCAGATAAAAAATTCATCAATAAAATATCTAGATTATTCGATGCCAGAGTAAAAATGGTAGAAAATAATGCACTAGATTGGGCAATGGGTGAATTATTAGCGTATGGAACGCTTCTTACCGAAGGCAGCACCATTAGAATTTCTGGGGAAGACGTAGAAAGAGGTACTTTCTCTCATAGACATGCAGTGGTAAAAACAGAAGATAATGAAGAAGAATACGTTCCATTAAAACAAGTTTCTGATAATAAATTTGATATTTACAACTCTCACCTTTCAGAATACGGTGTTTTAGGTTTTGACTATGGTTATGCGATGGCTTCTCCTAATACTTTAACGATTTGGGAAGCGCAATTTGGAGATTTCGTAAATGGAGCTCAAATTATTATTGACCAATATTTAGTTGCAGCAGAAGAAAAATGGAAAATTCAGAACGGTTTGGTGATGCTTTTACCTCACGGTTTCGAAGGACAAGGAGCAGAACACTCTTCAGCAAGATTAGAAAGATTCCTCAACTTATGTGCAAACGGAAACATTATTGTAGCGAATTGTACTATACCTGCGAATTATTTCCACTTGTTAAGACGTCAGCAAAAATTCCCGTTCAGAAAACCTTTAGTGGTAATGACGCCTAAATCATTGCTTCGTCATCCAAGAGTAATTTCTACTGTAGAGGACTTAGCAAACGGAAGTTTCCAACCGGTAATTGATGATGCTACAGCTCAACCAGAAAAAGTAGAAAAATTAGTGTTCTGCTCTGGTAAATTGTACTATGAATTATTGGCAAAGAAAGAAGAATTAAATGACGATAAAGTTGCTTTGGTAAGAATTGAACAATTATATCCATTGAATCCAGAAATAATTCAAGGTATTTTCGATAAATATTCTAACAGAAAAGAATTTGTTTGGGCACAAGAAGAGCCAGAAAATATGGGAGCTTGGACGTATATGTTGCGTAATTTCCGTAACGAAAACATTCAAGTAATCGCTCCTGTTGCAAGTGGAACTCCAGCTCCTGGTACTCATAAAAAATTCGAGAAAAACCAAAAAGGAGTTATCAATAGAGTTTTCGGAGTAGCAGAAGAAAATGTAGATTTGGTAAGACCTATTACCACGGTAAATGACTAAATCATGAAAAAAATTATTTACATCTTATTATTGAGTTGGTCCATCGTTACTTTTGCGCAATCAAATGTAAAAGTAGTAGAAAATCAGTTCTTAGAGTATAATCAATTGATTGTAAAAAAAGATTTTTCTAAAGCATTAGACCAATATGCTCATGAAGGATTTTTGAAATTTGTGCCCAAAGAAACCATGGTGCTTATTTTTGATAAGATGTTTAATGATCCTAACATGAAATTTTCTTTGGAGGTTCCTACCATTTTAAAAGTGGAAGAATATCCTCAGAAAATACAAAATATATCTTATGCTAAAGTTTTTTACTCTCAAAAAATGAGTGTAGAATTAGCAGATGTGGTAAATGCAAAAGATGCCGAAGAAAAACAAAAGAATATCAATCTTTATTTAGGTGCTTTTAAATCACAATTTGGTGATGGAAATGTAGTTTTCAATGAAAAAAACAATCAATTTGAGGTTATGTCATACAAAATGGCAGTTGCCAACTCTAATGAAGGTAAAAATTGGAAATTTACAGTAGCCGAAAAACAACAAGTAGAACTCTTAAAACAATTTCTTCCAGAAGAAATACTCACTGATTTAAAATAAAAAAATACATACAATGTCAATACTAGAAATGAAAGTTCCTTCTCCAGGAGAATCAATCACAGAAGTAGAAATAGCAACTTGGTTGGTAAAAGACGGAGATTATGTAGAGAAAGATCAAGCAATTGCTGAAGTAGATTCAGACAAAGCTACACTAGAACTTCCAGCAGAACAAGCAGGGATTATTACCCTAAAAGCGGAAGAAGGAGAAGTAGTAAAAGTTGGTCAAGTCGTTTGTTTAATTGATATGAGCGGAGCTAAACCAGAAGGTGCAGTTGCACCAGTTGCAGAAGCTCCAAAAGCGGAAGAAGCTCCAAAAGTAGAGGCTCCAAAACCTGCTGCTGCTCCAGCTGCTACTTATGCTACCCATTCGCCATCTCCAGCTGCTAAGAAAATTCTTGACGAAAAAGGAATTGATGCTGCTGCAGTTTCAGGAACAGGTAGAGACGGAAGAATTACCAAGGAAGATGCATTGAATGCAACTCCTGGTGTACCAGCAATGGGTGTTTCTTCGGGGAACAGAGCTCAAACCACTACTAAACTTTCAGTTTTAAGAAGAAAATTGGCAGCAAGATTGGTTTCTGTGAAAAATGAAACAGCGATGTTAACTACCTTCAATGAAGTTGACATGTCTGAAATTTTCAGAATCAGAAAACAATACAAAGAAGAATTCGCTGCAAAACATGGAGTAGGTCTTGGTTTCATGTCTTTCTTTACCAAAGCGG
Organism: Cloacibacterium sp. Arc13; assembly: GCF_041431305.1. Lineage (NCBI taxonomy): Bacteria > Pseudomonadati > Bacteroidota > Flavobacteriia > Flavobacteriales > Weeksellaceae > Cloacibacterium > Cloacibacterium sp. Arc13. Next base: position 75,943 of record NZ_JASMRM010000004.1, on the reverse strand, counting down.
TAACCAGAGCTTTACAGATGTATCCAGATGTAAACGCTATGATTGATGGAGATTATAAAATCAACAACGAATTCTGTGATATTTCTATCGCGGTTTCTGGTCCTAAAGGTTTAATGGTTCCTGTATTAAGAAATGCAGAAAACCTTACTTTAAGAGGAGTAGAAGCAAGTATTAAAGAACTAGCAACCAAAGTAAGAGATGGTAAAATCACCATCGAAGAAATGACAGGCGGTACATTTACCATTACCAATGGTGGTGTTTTCGGTTCTATGCTTTCTACACCAATTATCAATCCACCTCAATCTGCAATTTTAGGAATGCACAACATTATCGAAAGACCAGTTGCGGTAAATGGCAAAGTAGAAATCAGACCAATGATGTATTTAGCAGTTTCTTATGACCACAGAATTATTGATGGTAGAGAATCTGTAGGTTTCTTAGTTGCAGTGAAAGAAGCGCTAGACAATCCAGTAGAAATTCTAATGGGTGGCGACGAAAGAAAAGCGCTAGAACTTTAATTTCTTAGAAAATAAAGTCATAAATATTAAGTATTTATGAAATAAATAACTCCCGCTGATTTTTCGGCGGGATTTTTGTTATCTTTATTTCATCATAAAATTTTAAAAATGTATTCTTCAATTACTCAAAACATCAAAGTTTCTGTAATCCCAGAATATGATGTAAAAAATTCTTTTCCTGCAGACAATCGTTTTGTTTTCAGATACAATATCGTCATAGAAAATCTAGGAAATGATGCAGTAAAACTCATGAAAAGAAGATGGCTGATTTATGATGTAAGTTTCGGATTTACAGAAGTGATGGGAGATGGAGTCATCGGCATGACGCCAGAATTACAACCAGGAGAGTCTTTCAGCTACTTTTCTAATGTAATTTTGCGTTCAGGAGTAGGAAATATGCAAGGGAACTACATTTTTAAAAATTTAGAAACTTTAGAAACTTTTGAGTCTGATATTCCTAAATTTAATTTGGTTTCAGAAGTCCTTTGCAATTAGTTTTAAAATAAAAAATCAAGTAAAGAAGTCGGAGCTGGGGTTCTGACTTTTTTATTTTAGAAATTATAAAACTTTCAAATTTTTGCTAAAAAGTGCTGGTAATTCATCGTTTTCGGTAATCAAAAGTCTTTCAAAAGCCAATAAAGAAAGCTTTGCGCATACTTCTGCATCTGCACCAGCTCTGTGATGCGTAAATTGTATATCATGACAATTGGCGAGGTTTTTTAAACCATAACTTGTCAAATTTTTCCAAGATTTTTTGGCAATCTGTATGCTGCACAAATATTCTGTTTTAGGCTTGAAAATTCCATAATAATCAAGACAACTTCGCAAGACTCCAGCATCAAAAGAAGCATTGTGGGCAATCATAAGATTTCCATAGAGTAAATCTTCTATTTCGTACCATATTTCATCAAAAGTAGGAGCATGAGCCACGTCTTTTGGATAAATCCCATGAACATTGATGTTGTGTGGATTGAAATAAGGAAAACTCGGCGGTTTAATAAGCCAAGTTTTGGTTTCTACAATTTCAGAATTTTCTACCACGCAGATTCCTAATTCACACGCAGAGTTTCTCTCGTGAGTAGCCGTTTCGAAATCTAATGCAACAAAATTCATGAATGTTTTTTTTGAAATGATGTTAAAGAAAATGCTTGAAAATCAACCATTTACTTTGGTAATAGTCTTTAATTTGATTTTTGCTTCTTAATTTTAAACTTTCGGCAAACATTCCATAAAAACCAAAATGCGCTTTTAGTACGGCAATTAAGTGAGGAAATCCATCTTTCATCCCGAAATAAACCCCTGCAATTCCGTCTAAAACCAATCTTAATGGAATAATCCAAAAAAGACTAGAAGTAGGCAAATTTTTAAGAAGCATGGTCAAATTGTTTCTAAAATTAAGAAACGTTTTTTGTGGAGATTGCTTGTTAAGTGTTCCACCTCCAACATGATAAACGGTAGATTTTCCGCAATAATAAATTTTTCTTCCCGCATTTTTGAGACGCCAACATAAATCTATTTCTTCTTGATGGGCAAAAAATCTTTCATCAAAACCTTTCATCTTCCAGAAATCTGCTCTTCTGATGAATAATGCACAACCAGTTGCCCAAAAAATCTCTGTTTCATCATCATATTGTCCCAAATCTTCTTCTATCGTTTCGAAAACTCTCCCTCTACAATACGGATAACCAAGATGATCAATCATTCCACCAGCTGCACCCGCAAATTCAAAATATTTAGAATTTTTAAAAGCTCTAATTTTAGGCTGTATTGCAGCAATATCAGGATTTTTCTCAAAAAGTTCTAGAATAGGTGTAATCCAATTTTCGGTCACTTCTACATCAGAATTTAGCAAACAGTAGATTTCTTCTTTTATGTGTTGTAAACCTTCGTTATAACCACCAGCAAAGCCAGAATTTTTAGCATTGATGATGATTTTTACCGTTGGGAAATATTTTTCTACAAAAGCAACGGAATCATCTGTAGAAGCGTTGTCTATTACATAAACTGTAGCTTCGTCAGAATATTCTAACACATTGGGTAAGAATTTTTCTAACCATTTTTTTCCGTTCCAGTTCAGTATTGCGATGGCTACTAATGGCATATTTTTAGTATTTATTCATCAAAATGCTTAATTGCATCTTTGTATTTCCATCTTCTGTGACTCCAGAGCCAATTGTCTGGATTTTTATTAATGGTTTTTTCTAAATTTTGATGAAATTTTTTCACCACTTCATAAGGTTCAAATTTTTGATTAGTAGGGGTAATTTCGTGGTAAGTAACTCTATAGTGCCCTCTTTTAATCTTCTCCATCTCACAATACACAAACGTTACATTCATTCTACCAGAAAGTCTGTCGTAACCTACAAAAACAGGTGTTTTTTGATTTAAAAACCAGATTCCAAAATTCACCATAGAAATATGAGGAGTTTGGTCTGCTACAAACATATAAACAGAGTTTCCATCATTTGGATTTCTAAGAATATGTTTCATAACATCATCTGCTTCTATAGCTTCATTGCCGTATCTGCCTCTAATTTTTTTTATTTTTTCTTCCCAAAATTGGCTTTGCATTTTTCGGTAAATAGGGAAGCATTTTTCTTGAGGAATAAGCGTAGCCAAAGAATTAAACCATTCCCAATTGAAAACATGCCCAGAAAGAAGCATTACATTTTTTTGTTTTTTGTGAGATTCTTCAAAGATTTCTAAATTTACATGTTCAAGTTTTTTGTGCAAGACATCATCAGAGATGGAAAATGCTTTTAGAGTTTCTACAATGTAATCAGAAAAATTATGATAGAATTTTTTTGAGATTTTTTTTATTTCTTGATCTGATTTTTCGGGGAAAGAATTTTTCAGGTTTTCTAGTACTACTTTTTTTCTGTATCTTATAACATAATAGAGAATGAAGAATATAAAATCTGATATAAAATACAAGATTTTAAAGGGTAGTTTGGATAAAAGGAAAATTATTTGGAATAATATTTGGTTCACAATTCAAAATTAATTTGCAAATTTACAAAATCAATTTAAGTTAATGAATAAAAAAGTAAAATATGAAGAAAATATTATTAAATTTAGCTTTTTTGGGACTGTTTTTGCCTGTTATTTCTAATGCGCAAACTACATCTGAAGCAGATGCTGCAAAATTAGAAGCTAAGAAAAAAGCTGAGGCAGAAAAAGCTTCTTATGCAAAACCTTATAATGATGCCGAAAATGCCGAAAAGAAAATTGCAGAATTGGTAAAAAAAGCCAAAAAAGAGAATAAAAACATCATGCTACAAGCAGGAGGAAATTGGTGTATTTGGTGTTTGAGATTCAATAATTTCGTGCAAACTACCCCAGAATTAAAGAATCTGGTAGACGAAAACTACATTTATTATCACCTCAATTATTCTCCGAAAAATAAAAACGAGAAGATTTTTGCACAATACGGAAATCCAGGTGAGAAATATGGTTATCCTGTTTTTATAGTTTTAGATAAAAATGGAAAGCAAATTCATACACAAGAAAGCGGTTCGTTGGAAGAAGGAAAAGGCTACAGCTTAGAAAAAGTAAAAGCATTCTTCGAAGCTTGGAAACCTAAAAAGTAATAAAAAAAGAGTTGAATTTTTTCAACTCTTTTTTTTATGAAGAAAAACAATATTTTTGTTTTAAAAAAGTTACTACATAAACTAAACCCATGAAAAACATTCTTTTCCTCTTTTTGTTTATATTGTTTTCTTGTGAGACAAAATCTCAACAAAATTCTAAAGCCAATAATAATTTACCAAATTACAGAATTTCGCAAGTCAAAAACTACATTAAAGGAAAGGATTATAATCAGGATATAGCTATTTTTATCAATTTTAGAATTCCTTCTAATAGATTTAGATTTTTCATTTATGATCTTAAAAATAATAAGGTTTTAGATAAGGCCATTGTTTCTCATGGTTCTGGTTCAGTGATTAAAGGTTCTAAAGAACTTAAATTTAGCAACATAGAAAACTCTTATAAATCTTCTTTAGGTAAATATGTCATCATGAATTCTTATGTGGGAACTTTTGGTAAATCTTATCGTTTAAAAGGATTGGATAAAACCAACAGCAATGCTTTAAAAAGAGCAATCGTTTTGCATTCTTACCATTGTATACCGGATACAGAAACTCAGAATCCTGCATGTTTAAGTTTAGGTTGTCCTATGTTATCTCCTCAATTTTTTAAAATTACAGCAAATTATATTGACCGTTCTGAAAAGAAAATTTTACTGTACGCTTTTTATTAATAAAATCTGCTTAATCTGCCCAATCAGCGAGAAAATTCTTACAATAATTTTTTCAAAATATTGAGCTTAGCATCAGAATAAGGAGGATATTTCAATTCTGGTTCCAAATAATTAGATTTTTTGAGAATTGCTTTTTGATGAGAAAATGCTATAAATCCAAATTTCCCATGATAATGCCCGATTCCAGAATTTCCTACACCTCCAAATGGAAGTCTGTCATTGCTCAAATGCATCAAAGTATCATTGATACAGCCACCTCCAAAACTCAATTTCTCGGTAAAAAGTTCTTGTTCTTTAGTGTCATTGCTGAATAAATAAGCAGAAAGCGGTTTTTCACCTTCCACTACGGTTTGCATGGCAGTTTCTAGATTTTTATACGTCAAAATCGGTAAAATCGGTCCGAAAATTTCCTCTTGCATTACTGCATCATCACAAGTTACGTGGTCTAAAACAGTAGGAGAGATGTATCTTTTTTCACGGTTGGTTTCGCCACCGAAAACCACTTTTTCGCGGTCAATCATCTTTTCTAATCGGTCAAAATTCCTCTCGTTGATGATTTTACAATAATGATCTACATTATCAGTATAGTTTCTTTTTTTAATTTCTTCGATGAGAACTTTTAAAAATTTCGCTTTGATTTTTTCTGCAACATACAGATAATCAGGTGCAACGCAAGTTTGTCCCGCATTGATGAATTTTCCCCAAACAATTCTTCTTGCTGCAATTTGTAAATCAGCTTTTTCGGTCACAAAAGCTGGAGATTTTCCGCCCAATTCTAAAGTTACTGGCGTTAAATGTTCTGCGGCAGCTTTGTAAACGATTTTTCCAACTCGCGGACTTCCCGTGAAAAATATTTTGTCAAATCTAAGTTTTAAAATCGCTGTGGTTTCTTCTACACCGCCTTCTAACACGTATAAAAATTTTGCATCAAAATTTTCATTGATGAGTTTCGCCATCGCTTTCATCGTGTTTTCAGGAAGTTCGCTGGGTTTAATCATACAAGTGTTTCCAGCGGCAATTGCAGCTATTACAGGCGTTAAAGTCAATTGATAAGGATAATTCCACGCACCGATAATCAAACAGTTTCCAAGCGGTTCAAACACGATTTTGCTGCTTCCCATTTGGTTCACAATATTGGTGAGAACACTTTTAGGCTTGGCAAAAGATTTTAAATTTTTTAAGTAATAGTCGATGTCTTTATAAATAAAAGAAATTTCGGTGCCGAAAGTTTCAAATTCAGACTTCCCGAAATCTTGATAAATGGCATCATACAGTAATTTTTCATTGCTTTTGACTACTTTTTTCAGTTTTTGCAATTGTGCTTTTCTGAAATCTAAATCTTTGGTAGCGTGACTGTTAAAAAAAGTTTTCTGTTGTTGTAAAATATCAGCGTAATTCATTATTTTAGACATTGATTTTCACAAAGATAAAATAAACTGTATATTTTCTAAGGAATATTTTTTAAGTTTCAAAAAGACTTTATGTGAGAAATAATAGTTTTTAGAATTTTAAAGAAAACGAATGCTTTTCTGAAGTATCTTATCCCTTTGAATAAAAGAAAAATTAATTGATATGGATTTTAAAAATAAAAAAGTACTGATTACGGGTGGTTGCTCTGGAATTGGTAAAATCATGGCAAGAAAATCTTTGGAAAGAGGAGCCTCCAATTTGATTATTTGGGATATTAATGAAGAAGGTTTAGCCAAAACCAAAGAAGAATTTGCAAAATTTGGGAAAGAAATTTCTACGTATAAAGTAGATGTTTCTAACTTAGATGAAATCAAAATCGCTGCACAAAGAGTAAGAACAGAAGTGGGGAAGGTAGATATTCTCATCAATAATGCTGGAATTGTAGTAGGGAAATATTTCCATGAACATACCCACGAACAAATTCAGAAATCTCTATTGATTAATGCCAATGCTTTAATGCACATCGCACTAGAATTTTTACCTGAGATGATGAAAGAAAATTCTGGAGCTATTTGTAACATCGCTTCTTCAGCGGGATTGATTTCTAATCCTAAAATGTCTGTTTACGCAGCTTCAAAATGGGCAGTAAACGGTTGGAGTGATTCTTTGCGATTAGAAATGCAACAACTGGGTAAAAATATTTCTGTCACTACGATTATGCCTTTTTATATCAACACAGGAATGTTTGACGGAGTTAAATCTAAATTACTTCCGATTCTGGAACCAGAACCAACTTCAGAAAGAATTATCAAAGCCATAGAAAAAGGAACCAAGATTTTGGCAATGCCACTTCCTTATTGGTTTATCCGTTTTTCGCAAGGAATTTTACCAATTCCAGCCTTTGATTGGGTGATGAAAAACGTCTTTGGAATTTATGATACCATGAAGGATTTTACGGGTAGAAAATAAATACGAAACGCAGGAATTTTTCCTGCGTTTTTTGTTGAAAGTTAATTAAATGTTAATTTTCTTTAAATAAATTGGTGCCAAAAGCATTATTATTGTATTTTTGAGCATCTAAAAAAAGTAAAAAAAGACCTTCGATGAATTCTTACAAAAATCCATTAGAAGAGCGCTATTCTAGTGAAGAAATGCTCTTCAATTTCTCACCTAATCAGAAATTTAGAACTTGGAGAAAACTGTGGATTGCGCTCGCAGAAATTGAAAAAGACCTCGGTTTAGACATTACCGATGAGCAAATTGCTCAGCTCAAAGAACATTCAGAAAACATAGATTTCGAAAAAGCAGCACACTACGAAAAGAAGTTTCGTCATGATGTGATGGCGCATGTTCATACTTACGGAGATGTTGCTCCATTAGCTAAACCAATCATTCATTTAGGTGCAACTTCGGCATTTGTAGGAGATAATACAGACCTTATTCAAATTAGAGACGGACTGCAAATTATCAGAAAACAATTGGTGAATGTGATTAAAAATCTTTCTGATTTTTCACTTCAATATAAAGATTTGCCAACGCTTGGTTTCACACACTTTCAACCAGCACAGTTAACTACGGTTGGGAAACGTGCTACGCTTTGGTTGCAATCTTTACTTCTGGATTTAGAAGAATTAGAATTTTTCCTCGAAACATTAAGATTTAGAGGCGTAAAAGGAACTACAGGAACTGCAGCAAGCTTTTTAGAGCTTTTTAACGGAGATTACTCTAAAGTGAAACATTTAGACAAAGAATTGTCAAAACGTTTTGGTTTTGAGAAAGTTTTCGGAGTTTCTGGTCAAACTTACGATAGAAAAATTGATGCAAAAGTTTTGGCGTTATTGTCAAATATTGCACAATCTGCTCATAAATTCACCAACGATTTAAGACTTTTACAGAATTTAAAAGAAATAGAAGAACCTTTTGAGAAAAATCAAATCGGTTCATCTGCAATGGCTTACAAACGTAATCCGATGCGTTCTGAAAGAATTTCTGCATTAGCAAAATATGTGATGTCATTGCAAAATTCATCTGCAATGGTAGCAGCTACACAATGGTTCGAAAGAACTTTAGACGATTCTGCAAATAAAAGATTAACGATTCCGCAAGCGTTTTTAGCAGTTGATGCTATTTTGTTGATTTGGAATAACATTATGAACGGAATCGTAGTGTACGAAAACAGAATTCATAAACATATTATGGAAGAACTTCCGTTTATGGCGACAGAATACATCATCATGGAGGAAGTAAAAGCGGGTGGTGACCGACAGGAAATTCACGAAGTAATACGCGTTCATTCTATGGAAGCCTCGAAAAAGGTTAAAATGGAGGGCAAAGAAAATGACTTAATCGAAAGGATTATGAATGACGACTCCCTGAAATTAGACAAGTCGAAATTGAAAGAGGTTCTAGACCCTAAAAATTTCATCGGCTTCGCACCTATCCAAACCGAGGAATTTGTTCAGCAAGAAATTCAACCTGTTTTGGAAAAATACGCCGACTTAATTGGCTTAGAATCAGAACTAAAAGTATAAATTTGTGCAGCGTTGTCGCTGCACTTTTTGTTTGAAAAGTAATAAATCTAATATTTAAATCTGACATCTGATGTCTCATAAAAAAAGAATTTTCGTAGAAAAAAGAGGAATTTTCGATGTAGAAAGTCCTAAAGTTTTAAATGAAATTAAATCTATTTTGCCAAACATTCAATCGGTGAAAGTCTTTAATATCTATGATATTTTTGGCTTAGACGAATCGGAATTTGAAAAAGTAGTCAACAATACTTTTGTAGATCCAGTGGTGGATATTTTGCATCATGAAAATCCAGCAAAATCCATTTATTTTGCAACAGAATTTCTTCCTGGGCAATATGATCAAAGAGCAGATTCTGCACAGCAATGTATCGCCTTACTCACTGGAAATGAGAAATCTACCGTAAGAAGTGGTAAACTGATTGAATTACAAGGAATCAATGAGGCTGATTTGCCTAAAATCAAAAATCTTCTTATCAATAAGGTAGAATCACAAGAAAAAAATCTTGAAATTTTAGAAATTCCAGCGGAAGAAACTCCAGATAAAATCAAAATTTATCACGATTTTAACGATTTAACAACTCAACAACTTAACGATTTTTACAACAATCACGGTTTCGCGTTTGGTTTTGATGATTTGCAGTTCATTCAAGACTATTTTAAATCAGAAAACAGGAATCCTACCGAAACAGAACTGAAAGTTTTGGATACTTATTGGAGTGATCATTGTCGTCATACTACTTTTGAAACGGAACTCACTGATATTCAATTCGAAGGAAAGTTCAAGGAGACTTTAGAGAACATCTTCAATGATTATTTAGAAAAAAGAAAATTCTTGGGCAGAGAAGCAAAACCTATTTCTTTGATGGATTTGGCTACGGTTTGCGCAAGATATTTCCATAAAACAGGCAAGTTAGAAAATCTAGTCGTTTCAGATGAAATAAATGCTTGTACTATAGAAATTGAAGCAGAATTTGACGGTAAAAAAGAACCGTGGTATCTGTTGTTCAAAAACGAGACGCACAATCACCCTACAGAAATTGAACCTTTTGGTGGCGCTTCTACTTGTTTGGGTGGTGCAATTAGAGATCCTTTGTCTGGAAGAGCGTTTGTTTTTCAAGCGATGCGTTTAACTGGCGCCGGAAATGTTTTGGAACCAATTTCTGAAACTTTACCTAGTAAATTACCACAAAGAACCATTTCTAAACAAGCGGCAAATGGTTATTCTTCTTATGGAAACCAAATTGGTTTGGCTACAACTCACGTTTCTGAAATTTATGACGAAGGTTATAAAGCGAAGAGAATGGAAGTTGGTTTCGTTACGGGTGCTGTTCCAAAAGATTGGGTGAGAAGAGAAAAGCCAGCAGTTGGCGATGTGGTAATTGTTTTGGGCGGAGCAACTGGAAGAGATGGAGTTGGCGGAGCAACGGGAAGTTCTAAAGAACAAGACGAAACTTCTATACATACCATGAGTTCTGAAGTGCAAAAAGGAAATGCGGTGGAAGAACGTAAAATTCAAAGATTGTTCAGAAATCCTGAAGTAACGAAATTGATTAAAAAATCTAACGATTTTGGAGCGGGTGGAGTTTCTGTTGCAATTGGAGAAATTGCTGATTCACTGGAAATTAACCTCGATGTTTTACCTTTGAAATATGAAGGTTTGAATGGAACAGAACTCGCGATTTCGGAATCTCAAGAAAGAATGGCAGTAGTGATTGAAGCCCACGAAAAAGAAAAATTTATCAGATTCTGTGAAGCAGAAAATATAAAAGCCGTTGAAGTTGCAAAAGTTACCGATTCTGGAAGAATGCAAATGTTCTGGAATGGACAAAAAATTGTGGATCTCAGCAGAGCATTTCTCGATACAAGCGGTTGCGCAAAGAAACAAGATGCTAAAGTTGCTCATTTACAAGAAATTAACTCAAGTTCTATTGAATTTAGTGAAGAGAATTTCTACAAAATTTTAGCAGATAAAAATACGGCATCTCAAAAAGGATTAGTCGAAATGTTTGATTCTACAGTGGGTGCAACTACAGTTACGCTTCCTTTTGGAGGAAAATATCAAACAACCGAAGCTGAAGGTTGTGTGCAAATATTACCTATTCTCAATGCTGAAAACATAGAAACGGTTTCTTATGCAAGTTGGGGTTTTGATGCCGAAATTTCCAAGCAAAATTCTATGATTGGGGCAAGTTTAGCAGTGGTAGAATCTGTGGCTAAAATCGTCGCAATGGGCGGTAATTTTAGAAATATCAGACTAAGTTTTCAGGAATATTTTGAAAAATTAGGCAATAATCCAGAAAAATGGGGGAAACCTTTAGCATCACTTTTGGGAGCTTATGATGCCCAAATGAACCTTGGTTTAGCGGCAATTGGTGGTAAGGATTCTATGAGTGGGACGTATCAAGATATCAACGTTCCGCCAACCTTAATTTCATTCGCTTGTGCTGATGGAAAAAAATTAAACACCATTTCTCCTGAGTTTAAAAAGGCTGGAAACTTCATTTATCATTTCCATCACAAAACTCAAGAAAATGGATTGCCAAATTACGAAAATTTAATCGAAGTTTTTGACTATATTCATCAAGGGATTCAGGACAAAAAAATCGTTTCTGTGAAAACCATTAAAGATGGAGGAGTTGCAGTAGCGGTTGCAAAAATGAGTTTTGGAAATCTTTTAGGAGCTGAAATTTCTATCGATGAAAAATTCCTACTCGAAAAAAATATCGGTGGATTAGTAATAGAATCTACAGAAAAATTAGACAGTGATTTACTTCAATTAATAGGTGAGGTTAAAAATTCAAAAATAATCAAAATCAATAATTTAGATTTTGAAATCAATAAATTACTTGAAGTAAATTCTGGAACATTTGAAAGTTTGTTTCCAACTAAAGAAAAAGAAAGAATTCAAATTGATTTTGACGAAAATCTAAATGGAACAGAGAAAAAATCTATCAATATTATTTCTCATAGAATTGGAACACCTAGAGTTTTTGCTCCAATTTTCCCTGGAACCAATTGTGAGTACGAAACACAAAATGCTTTCAGAAAAGAAGGTGCATTAGTAGAGAGTTTACCACTGAAAAATTTAACCCATCAATTGCTCGATGAAAGTATAGAATCTTGGGTAGAAAAAATTAAACAGTCGCAAATTCTAGTGTTTTCAGGAGGCTTTTCGGCAGGTGATGAACCAGATGGTTCGGCTAAATTTATTGTGAATGTTTTGAAGAATGAAAAGATGAAAAATGCGATTCACGAATTGCTTTCCAGAGACGGAATGATTTTGGGAATTTGCAACGGTTTTCAGGCTTTGGTAAAATCTGGTTTGCTTCCTTACGGTGAAATCAGAGATTTAGATGACACATCGCCAACTTTAGCGCACAATGCTATTGGAAGACACATTTCTCAGATGGTAGATGTAAAAGTTATCAATGATGATTCACCTTGGTTAAAGGGAATGAAAGGCGAGGTTTATACCATCCCGATTTCTCACGGTGAAGGTAGATTTATGGCTTCGGAAGAAGTATTGCTGGATTTGTACAAAAAAGGTCAGATTGCTACGCAATACATTGATACTTATGGAAACGTTGTGCACGGAATGCCATTTAATCCTAATCAATCGTTGTTTGGAATTGAAGGAATTACAAGCGAAAGTGGTAAAATTTTTGGAAGAATGGGGCATCCAGAACGTTTTGCAGATGGTTTGTTCAAAAACATTCCTACCGCAAATTATCATAATATTTTCAGAAACGGAGTAGAATATTTTAGGTAAGGATAAGTCGAGACTTGTCTCGAAATCGCAGATTTTCAAATAATATTAAAGGAGAGTCGCAGAGCGACGAACGATTTTTAAAGGTTGGAATTTATTCCAACAAAATAGGATAAATAATAAAAATCTCAATAAAATGAATAAAGGTGAAATGCTTTACGAAGGAAAAGCAAAACAAGTTTTCGCAACAGAAAATCCAGAAGAAGTAATTGTAAAATTCAAAGACGATGCCACAGCTTTTAATGCTCAAAAACGTGGAAGTTTCGATTTGAAAGGCGAAATGAACAACGCTATTACTACACTTATTTTTGAATATTTACAAGAGAAAGGAATCCCAACTCACTTCATCAAACAATTGAATGAAAGAGAGCAGTTGGTAAGAAAAGTGAGCATTATTCCGCTAGAAATGGTGGTGAGAAATTATGCGGCAGGAAGTATGGCGCAAAGGTTAGGAGTAGAAGAAGGCATAAAATCTCCAGTGACTATTTTTGATATTTGCTACAAAAAAGACGAATTGGGCGATCCTTTGATTAATGATTATCATGCCATTTTCCTGGGAGCTGCTACCAAAGAAGAGTTGGGCGAAATGTATGCTTTAACCAATAAAATCAATGAGTTACTGAAAGAATTGTTCGATAAGATGAATATTATTTTGGTAGATTTCAAAATCGAATTAGGAAAAACATCTGATGGTAAAATTATTCTAGCAGACGAAATTTCTCCAGATACTTGCAGACTTTGGGATAAAGATACCATGAAAAAACTCGATAAAGATAGATTCAGACGTGATTTGGGCGAAGTTACTGAAGCGTATGTAGAAATCTATGAAAGATTGAAAAAAGCTCTAGGAAAGTAATTGGTATCTAGTAATTAGTAATTGGTATCTAGTAATTGGTATTTAGTATTAAGTTTTAAAAAATAAATTTTATGCACAATTATAAAAAACTGAATGTATGGATTTCATCAATTTCCCTTGTTAAAAATATATATAATTTAACCAGAAAATTTCCGAAGGAAGAAATGTTTGTTTTGACTCAACAATTAAGAAGAGCTGCAATTTCAATTCCTTCTAATATTGCTGAAGGTGCGGGTAGGAATTCAAACGCTCAGTTTAAGAATTTTTTACAAATTTCAATTGGTTCTTGTTTTGAAGTAGAAACTCAATTAATTATTTCAAAAGAATTAGAATACATTTCAGAAGAAGAACTAGAGACCATTTCTAAAGAATTAGATTCAATAATGAAAATGAATCATAATCTCCAAAAAACGTTGTAATGAAATTAGAATTTCAAAATTATTCAACTATATCCAAATATGCTTTTGAAAATCGTTATAATGATTTTCAAAATACCAAATACCAAATACCAAATACCAATTACCCATTTGATAAAATGGAAGAAGAATGTGGAATTTTTGGTTTGTATTCTGATAATGAGGTAGATACGTTCTCGCTTTCGCAGTTCGGGTTGTTTGCTTTGCAACATCGCGGTCAAGAAGCTTGCGGAATTTCTGTTTCTTCTCAAGGTAAAATTATTACGGTAAAAGATGAAGGTTTGGTGTTGGATGTTTTTAAAACCATTCCAAATCCTGAAGCATTATTGGGAAATGCAGTGATTGGTCATACTCGTTATACCACAGCTGGAGATAAAAAAACCTATAATTTTCAGCCATTTTTTGCAAAAAATGAGTACGACCAAATTATTTTGTCGATTGCTCATAATGGTAATTTGACCAATGCGCAAGAACTCAAAGCAGAATTAGAAGCGGAAGGTGTAGTTTTTAAAGCAACTTCAGATTCTGAGGTGATATTGAGATTGATTCAGAAAAATCTGGATTTAGGATTGCGTGGTGCGATAAAAGCAACCATGGAAAAAATAGAAGGCGCTTATTCCGTTGTAGGAATGACCAGAAATAAATTTTTTGCGTTCAGAGATTTTCACGGAATTCGTCCTTTGGTTTTAGGAGCGATTGATGAAAAAACTTTCGTTTGTGCTTCGGAAACTTGTGCATTAGATGCTGTAGGAGCGCAATATGTAAGAGATATTCTTCCTGGTGAAATTGTTTATACTTCTGAGCATCACGAAGGTTTACAGAGTTTCTTGGTTAAAGAAAATTGCGAAAGAAGAATCTGTGCTTTTGAATATATTTATTTTGCAAGACCTGATACTACTTTAGAAGGGATTAATGTACATGAAATCAGAGAAAAGTCTGGCGAAAAAATTTGGGAACAAGCTCCTGTAAAAGCAGATGTGGTCATTGGGGTTCCAGATTCTGGAGTTCCTGCTGCAATTGGCTATTCTAAAGCTTCTGGAATACCATTTAGACCAGTTTTAATTAAAAACAGATACATCGCGAGAAGTTTCATTGTTCCGTCTCAGGAAATGAGAGAAAGAGTAGTGAATTTGAAACTGAATCCTATTGTTGCTGAAATCAAAGGCAAGTCAGTGGTCATTATTGATGATTCTATTGTAAGAGGAACAACTTCTAAACGATTGGTGAAAATTTTAAGAGACAGTGGAGCGAAAGAAATTCATTTCAGAAGTGTTTCTCCACCAATTATTGCACCATGTTTCTTAGGAATTGATACGCCGAAAAAAGACGATTTAATCGCCGCAAATATGTCTGTGGAAGAATTAAAAGATTATTTGGGAGTAGACAGTTTAGAATTTTTGAGCATTGATAATTTAAAAGTGATTTTAGGTTCTTCTGACCATTGTTTCGGTTGTTTTACAGAAAAATATCCTGTAAGCAAGCCAAAAGAAACGCATTTGTTTGATTAGTTTTAAATCTAAAAAAATAGAAAAACTCGAGAATTTCTCGAGTTTTTTGGTAAAGATAGGTTGTATGTATGAAAGTGTTAGTGTTCTAGAAATCAAAGTTAAGACCTACTTGCAAATTATTATTTTTAGAATTGCTTAAGAAATAATCGGTTACGTTTCCATCTTTTCCAATTCCAGTTAAACCGAATGTATAACGAGCATTGATGCCTAAATTTTCATTGATTTTAAGTCCAGCGCCAACTCCAGCTCCTACATTAAATCGGTTTAAGTAATCCATATTAATGTTGGTAGAAGGTGTGATAATGGTGTTTAAACTTTGGTTTGCCGAAAGCATGTAGCTAAATTCTGGTCCAACTTCTAAATATAAATTACTTGGCAAATTATACTGCAACATAATCGGTAATGATAAGTAATCTAACTTGGTTGTAGTAGAAACCTGACCAACAATTCCTCCAAAATCATATAAATCTGTTTTTGCTCCCAATTGGTTGTACACCAATTCTGGTTTGATGCTGTAAGATTCTGTAATCGGGAAAGTAGCAGTTACACCTGCATATAATCCAGTTTTCATTTTCGTGTCTACTGCGGTAGAGGTATTAGAAATGTCAGATAAGTTAAGACCTGCTTTTACTCCAAATTGTTGAGCAAAAGAAAGTGAACTTGCTAAAACGGTTAATCCCAAAAATATTTTTTTCATAATCTTTTATTTTTCTTAATTAAATAATTGTTTAATGTTTTCATATTTCCAAAGAGCATGCCAAAAATTGAACTGAATTTTTAAGTTGCTGATTTATAATACTAAAAAAGCCGAAGAATGATCTTCGGCTTTTATTTTTTTCATCAAGTGTTCTTTCATTAGAACTTTATATTTAAACCAACTTGAAAAGCATTGTTTTTATTTTTCGCGTCAGTTGAAGGTCCTGATTCTTTAGTGATATCACTGAAACCAGCTACATATCTTGCATTAAGACCTACATTTTGAGAAATGTCAAACCCTAAACCTAAACCAACTCCCATGTTGAAACTATTGAAGTCTTCTTTATCCAATTCTGTTACTGTTGAAGAAGAACCATTGTCAAATTTTTGTTTAGCGTTTACTAAAAATCCAAATTCTGGACCTGCTTCTAAATAAAACTGTGGAGTAGCTTTATATTGGAACATCACTGGAACTGCTACGTAATCTAAATTAAGGGTAGAAGAATAAGTAGTTCCTAATACGGTAGAAGATACTTTAGAACCTAAATTGTTATATAAAACTTCTGGTTGAATGCTGAATGATTCTGATACTGGAACGTTCATGAAAACACCTGCGTAGTAACCTACTTTTGATTTAGTGTCATCAAATCCTTCGTCTGAAATAGATGAAACGTTCATACCTGCTTTTGCTCCGAATTGCTGTGCAAATGTTAATGAGCTTACTGCTACTGCAGCGGTTAAAAATAATTTTTTCATAATTTTAAATTTTTTGTTCTTATTAATTTCTAATTTCTAATTTCTAATTTTTAAGTTTTATGTTTTGTCTTTGCAAAGTTTCAATTTTTGTAAAAGCTTCTTGTTATAAAATTTTAAACAATTGTTTCAAAATTTTTGCTCCACATTTGTAAGCTTTATTAAAACTGAAAAGTTGTTCAGATTTCTAAGGCAAAGTTGTAGCATTTCTTAAAATTTTATTTTACAAAATTTTCATTGTTTTTTACAGAATTCCATAAAAAAAGTTTGGCCAAAGCCAAACTTTCAAATATGTTGCCAAAAAACCTTTTGTTAAAGGGTTTTTATTATGCTATGCATTAATATTTCTGTAGTAATCTAAAGCTTGTTCTATGTGCTGTTGACTTACTTTGTAGTCATAGTTGCATTTGCCTAAACCTTCTAGAATAGAGAAATTAATCTTTCCATGGTCATTCTTTTTGTCATTGAGCATCAGTGAGATAATCTCTTCATTGCTAAATGCAGAAATCGAAATATATGGATAGTATTTTTGAATATTTTCAATAATGTGTTGTGCTTTTTCTGGCGAAATAAGATTCTCTAACTCCGAAATTTTAGTTTCGATAATCATTCCCAGCGCTACCGCTTCTCCATGTGGAATGACGTGGTGTGTTTTTAGGCAAAGGCTTTCTACAGCGTGACCAATAGTGTGACCAAAGTTTAATATTTTTCTAAGACTTTTTTCTTTGTAATCTTTCACTACCACATTTTCTTTAATCATCATAGAATTTTCGATATGCGGAGCAATGTTTTCGGGTGTAAGTTCTTCTATGGTAATGAGATCATTCCAGTGAGAAACATCTGCAATTAAACCATGTTTCAGCATTTCTGCAAAACCACTTCTTAACTCTACAAAGTCCAGCGTTTTTAAAAATTCTGGATAAACCAAAATATGCTCTGCTTCTGCAAAAGTTCCTACAATATTTTTAAGATATTGGTGGTCTATTCCTGTTTTTCCTCCAATAGAAGCATCACACATTGCTAGAAGAGTAGTGGGAATATTGATGAAAGAAATTCCTCTCTTATAAGTAGAAGCTACGAAACCGCCCAAATCAGTAATCACGCCACCTCCTAAATTGAGAAGTAATGATTTCCTGTCCGCTTCAAAATCTGATAAAATCTCCCAAAGTTGAACAACGGTAGAAATATTTTTAGCATCTTCTCCTGATTCTATTTCTATAATTTCAAAGTGAATATCGGTGTCTAGATTTCCTAAAAGTGTAGGAAGGCAATGTTGATGAGTGTTTTCGTCTACCAATATAAAAATCTGACTAGGATTTTTTTCTTGTATAAACGTGTTAAGTGCCGAAAATTCTGAGTCTAAAATAGAAAGCATGCTAAAAATTTTTGCAAAAATAACAATAAAAAGCACACCAAATTTTTGGTGTGCCGTGATTTTTGTCTTGTATAAAAAAATTATTCTATACAAATGTTTAATTATTAGACCTGTAAAAATCATTTAACTTATATTTTAGTAATTGCATAACAATCATTAAATTTGGGCGTCAAATAATTATATATGTCAATTTTCAACGATACTAAAATTGCTTTTGCTGAAAAGTCAACAGCGCAACTAGAAAAAGCCAAGTGGATGTTTACCGCTATTAAATATCCAAGTCTTACGAATGTGGGAATTAACGTTTTGAATTTCACCATTAAAAACAATTTTCCTTTGGTAACAGATTTAGTGAAAACTACACTGTTTGAGCAATTCTGTGGTGGCGAAACTCGTGAACAGAGCATGAAAGTGGTAGATAAAATGTTTACGCATCATGTAGGAAGCATTTTTGATTATGCCATCGAAGGAAAAGAAGAAGAAGCGGCTTTTGATATAACTTGCGAAGAAATTAAAGAAAACATAAAATTTGCAATAGGCAATCCTGCCATTCCTTTTGTGGTTTTTAAACCAACAGGTTTTGGTAGATTAGACTTGTATGCAGATGTTTCAGCGGGAAAAGAATTGACCAGTTCCGAGAAAGAAGAATGGCAACGTGTAAGAAATCGTTATGAAGAAGTTTGTAAAATGGCGTATGATAATAAGGTAATTCTGATGATTGATGCAGAAGAATCTTGGATGCAAGATGCAGTAGATCGTCTAGTAAACGAAATGATGGAGAAATACAACAAAGAGAAAGCCTACATCTGGAATACGATCCAAATGTACAGAACGGGAAGATTAGAATACATGGCTCAAGATTTAGAGCGTGCAAAATCTAAAAACTATTTCTTGGGATATAAATTTGTTCGTGGTGCATACATGGAAAAAGAAAGAGAACGCGCTGCGGAAAAGAACTACCCAGACCCAATTCAGCCAACAAAAGAAGCTACGGATGATAATTATAATGCAGCAGTAGATTTTGTATTGGAAAATTTAGATAGGGTAGCAGCATTTTTTGGGACGCATAACGAGAAATCTACAGAATTGGCGATGGACAAAATGCAAGCCAAAGGTTTACCTCATGACCACGAAAATATCCATTTCGGTCAGTTGTACGGAATGAGTGATAACATTACCTATTACCTTGGCGAGAAAAAATACAATGTAACCAAGTATTTACCTTACGGTCCAGTAAAAGATGTAGTGCCTTATCTTACCAGAAGAGCACAAGAAAATACATCAGTTGCTGGACAAACAGGCAGAGAGCTTTCACTCCTTAAGAAAGAATTACAACGAAGAAAAGGAAATTAATTTTTTAGCTGCCAAAGAATAACGGTTACATCTTTTTTATAGAAACTTACATATTTCTGTATTGTAAAGGTGTAATGCCTGTTCTTCTTTTAAAAAAAGTTCCGAAAAATGAAGGGTTAAGAAAATTGAACTCTTCTGAAATTTGTTGTACAGATTGATTGGAGCATTTTAATGCTGCTTTTATTCCCATAATAACCATTTCGTCTATTAAATCTGAAGCATTCTTTTTGCTCGTCTGTTTTACGATTTTAGAAAAATATTTAGGTGTGACATTGAGTTTGTCAGCATAAAATTTTATACTTCGTTCTTTTTTATAGTTAATGAAAAGAAGTGTATAAAAATTCTTATAAAGTGTTTCTTGGCGATTTTTGAATTTTATTTCAGATGAAATTTTATCCTGATAGAAATCTACGACCATATAGCATAAGGCATATAAGAGGTTTTTTGTTACTTCGCTTTTATGCAGTTTTTGCTTGGTGCAATGGTAAGCTAACACTGAGTATAAATCCGAAATCTCTTGAAAATCATCGTCTTTTAAAATTAAACTCGGAGAATTATTGAATATTTCCCCAATATTAGTTATATCTTTTGTTAAAGGTAAATCAGCAACCACATCATATTGAAAAAGTAAAATATCTAATTCTAAATTTTCTCCATACTCCAGCATTTCTACTATATAATTTGGTGTTAATATAATAACTGCGTTTTTTGATATTGTAACTTCATCCAGATTAATTCGTATGCGCGCATCTCCGTTTCTAACAAGCAATAGGGTTATTTCCTCAACAAAATATGGACTGTTAGGCGTTTTTAAACTCTCCTTTACAAGAAAAGCTTCTCTAGATATTGCAATACCATTCTTGTCCGAAATAAGTTCTATTTCTTTTTCTAAAGTAGCTGTCGAAATAATATTGAATGAGTGTTCCATATATTGTTTTAATTACAAAATTACTAAAAAAGCGGATAAATGAACATTTTTATAGGGAATAAGAAACACGTTTTTTTGTAAATAAAAATCAACTTTGCAAATTATTTGTATAACATAAATTTTATTATTAAAAATGAAAAACAAAAAAAATATCGCAAAATATGCACTAGTATTTTTTCTTCCTATTGTTATCAATTCTTGCTCTGATAAGGATGAAAATGAAAGTGCTTTGGAAGTGAGCAAAGTAAAAATCATAAATGTAGGAAAAAACGCAGAAGATATACGTAACGAATATATAGGAACCGTGGAAAGCAGTAATACAGTAGATGTAAGCTTTCTAACAACAGGAACTATTGAACAATTGTATTTTAGAGAAGGGCAGAACGTGAAAAAAGGACAGTTGATGGCAAAACTTAATACCACTACACTAAATAGTGCCTATTCAGCTTCCGTTTCTACCTTGAAACAAGCTCAGGATGCCTACAGCAGAATGAACGAAATGTACAATAAAGAAAGCCTTCCAGAGATTAAGCTCATTGATGTTAAAACCAAACTTGCCCAAGCTCAATCTGCGGAAATTATGGCTAAAAAGAGTTTAAATGACTCTTATCTTTATGCTCCAGAATCTGGTGTCATCAGTAAGAAAAATTACGAAAATGGGATGAATGTAGTCTTAGGAGCTACAGTTTATACCATTATGAACATTAATAGTGTTGATATTAATATTCCAGTTCCAGAAGGTGAGGTTTCTAATTTCGATAGAGGACAGTATTGTGATATTAATGTTACAGCATTAGGCAATAAAAGTTTCCGAGGACAGATTATAGAAAAAGGGGTTTCGGCTAATCCTATTTCGCACACCTATGATATTAAAGTAAGAATTTCAAATTCTAATTTTAGTTTAATGCCTGGTATGGTAGTTAAAGCTTATTTTGATAATCCATCACAAGATAATCAAAGTGATGCTAAAATAGTTGTCCCTTTAAAATATGTTCTTCTTGATTATCCTAGCAAAAGATTTGTTTGGATAGTAGATAAAAATAATAAAGCCCAAAGAAAAGAGGTGGTTTTAGGAGAATTATTAGGGAATAATGTGGAAATAATTTCAGGCTTGCACCAAGGTGATAAGGTGGTTGCCGATGGTTATCAAAATATAAGTTCCGGAAGTGTAGTTTCTGTTATTAAATAATCTAAAGTTTTTAAATGATGAATACAAAGAATAATTTCATTGCTAAAGCGATGAAATATAATAAAATAGTGCTTCTGCTCATTTCTACTTTTATTATTTTCGGAGTGTATGCACTTTTCAAAATGCCGAAGCAAGAGTTTCCTAGTTTTACAATAAGACAGGGTGTAGTAGTGGCTGTTTACCCAGGTGCAACCGCCGAAGAAGTGGAAGAACAAGTGGCAAAACCTTTAGAAAACTATCTTTTTACCTACAAAGAAATAAAGAAAAACAAAACCTACTCTCAATCAAAAGACGGGATATTGTATGTTTTTGTAGAACTGAATGATGATGTAAAGAATAAAACTGAAGTTTGGTCTAAAATTAAATTGGGTTTATCTAATTTCAAAATGCAATTGCCATCTGGTGTTGTAGCTTTGGTTGCAAATGATGATTTTGGAGATACCTCAGCATTACTTATTGCTTTGGAGTCTGATACAAAAACGTATCGTCAGCTCAGAACGTATATGGAAGACCTCGAAAGTCAATTAAGAAGTATAGAATCTGTTTCTAATCTTAGAAGATATGGTGAGCAAAACGAACAAATTAGCATTTATGTGGATAAAGAAAAAATTGCCAGTTATGGTATAAATATTTATAACTTGTATCAGACACTTATGTCTAAAGGTTTTGTAGGACCGGCTGGTAAAATTGACAATCAAAACCTGTCTATACCAATACATATTGATCGCCCTTTTACCTCAGAATATGATTTGCAAGAGCAAATTATTTATTCGGATCCAACAGGAAATCAAATTCGTTTAAAAGATGTGGGGAAAATCGTTCGAGAATATCCTAAAGCTAATACTTATACTTTAAATAATAACCACAAATCACTTATTCTTTCTACCGAAATGCGAGAAGGTTACAATATTGTAGATTATGGTAAATCGGTAAATGAAGTCTTGAAAAAATTTGAGAAAAAACTACCTAATGATGTAAAAGTTTTCCGAATTGCAGACCAACCTCAGGTAGTTGATACTTCTATTCATACATTTTTAAAAGAGCTTGGAATTGCTATTTTGGCAGTGGTTTTGGTAACTTTAGCATTAATGCCAATAAGAGTTGCAGCAGTTGCAGGTTCTACTATTCCTATCAGTATATTTATCACTTTAGCATTAATGTTTGCTTTTGGTATTGAGCTTAATACGGTTACGTTAGCAGCTCTCATAGTTGTTTTAGGGATGATTGTAGATAATTCAATAGTGATTTTGGATGGGTATTTAGAAAAATTAGACGAAGGCATTCCTAGAAAAGAGGCAGCTATACAAAGTGCAGGAGAATATTTTAAAGCGGTTTTGTCTGCAACATTAGCTATTGGTATTACTTTCTTTCCGTTTTTGATTTCTCTTACCGGGGAAATGCGGGATTTTGTAAGCGCTTTTCCTTGGACTGTTCTATTGGCTTTAGGAGTATCTCTTGGCGTGGCGGTTATGTTTGTGCCGTTTCTCATGTATATTTTTATTAAAAAAGGATTACACGACCCGAACAAGGCTGCAGAAACGAAAGGAAAAACCGTAATGGATAGAATACAATCTTTTTATGATTCAATTTTACAAAAGATTTTTAGTTTTCCTAAAATATCATTTGCGGTTGGTATCTTGATAGCATTATTTGGAATTTTTCTATTTCTAAAAATTCCTATGAAACTTATGCCAATTGCAGAAAGAAATCAATTTGCCATTGAAATTTTCTTACCCAATGGAAGCTCCATCAATGAAACGGAAAAAGTAGCATTAGATCTTCAAAAAAAATTACAAAAGGATACAAGAATTACTTCTCTTACGCTCTTTATGGGAACAGGTTCTCCTAGATTTCAGACAACATATGCACCAAAAATAGGAGGATCCAACTTTGCACAGTTTATCGTGAATACAAAAAGTTCCGAAGCAACTGTGGATATTTTAGATGAAAATGCCAATAAGATGGCATACTATTATCCCAATGCTTTTGTGAAATTCAAACAATTAGATTATCAAGCAAATGTAGATGCTGATACTGAAATACGTTTAACAGGAAATAACATTGCAAATCTTAAACTTGAAGCGCAAAAGCTACAAAACGAATTTAAAAAATTAGATACTCCTCTAAGAATTTATACCAACTATCAAGAGGTATTGCCAGATGTAACCGTTGCGCTAGATCCTGTAGAATCTAATCGTTTAGGTATTAGTGAAGGTACATTAGGTATTGGCTTGGCATCACGATTTGGAGGAGTTCCTATTACTTCTATCTGGGAAAATGATTATAATGTTCCTGTAGTGCTTAAATCTAGCATAAGTGGTGATAGATTAAAACCTGGAGATGTTCAAAATGAATATGTTACTGGTTTGTTTTCTCCAGCAGTTCCGCTTCGTCAGGTTGCTAAAGTAAAAACAACTGCACACGAAGGACAGATTGTAAGAAGAAACGGACTTAGAACTCTATCATTGTATGTAGATTACAAGAGAGGTACAAGAGTAGATTCTGAACAAATAAAAGTGGAAGAAATTGTTAATAAGTATTTGAAAGAAATTAACGATAAAGATATTACACTTACTTATGGCGGAGTTAAAGAAAATACAGAAGAGACATTGCCGAAAATTATAGGAGGATTATTAATTTCTATAGCCATTATTTATTTCATCTTGGTTTTCCATTTCAGAAAAATCAAACTGGCATCTCTGGTATTTATTTCTACTATTTTTTCTTTTTTAGGAGCTGCTTTAGGGTTATTGATAATGGATATGGAATTTAGTATGACTTCTGTATTAGGTTTGGTAAGTCTTATAGGAATTATTGTTCGGAATGGGATTATTATGTATGATTATATAGAAGAAATGCGCCATAAAGAACATAAATCGGTAAAAGAAGCTTGTGTAATGGCGGGAGCAAGAAGAATGCGTCCTATACTACTTACTTGTCTTGCAGCATCAATGGGAGTAATACCAATGATTATCAGCAAAAGTCCGCTTTGGGCACCAATGGGAACGGTTATTTTCTTTGGAACATTAATTTCAATGGGGTTCATCCTTACAATGCTTCCACTCCTATATTGGATGGCTTACAGAAAAGAAGACAATTACAATTCACAACAATTAGAATTAGCGTAAAAATGAAAAAGTATATTATAACTAGTCTGTTTTTAGTAATTGCATCAGATGTTTTCTCGCAAAATATCACCTTGCAACAGGCTAAGAAAAGCACATTGGAGAATAACAATTTGATAAAAAATAAATCTCTTCAGGTAGAAGAAGCTAAGGCTTTAAAGAAAGAAACTCTTACTAATTATTATCCAAAAGTAAGTGCAATGGCATTTGGAATGAAAGCCATTAATCCTTTATTAAAGTTGAATATGGAAGGCGGTAATCTTCCTGTGTATGATGGTAATCCTGCACATTTACTTACAGCCACACAATTTGCGTATATGCCAGGTATTAATATAAGTCTCCTAAACCAACTAGCAGGAGGAGCAGTAACAGTACTACAACCTATTTATGCTGGTAATAGAATAAAAACCGGAAATCAATTGGCGGATATTAATCTTGAAGTAAAAATGAAGCAGGAAGAATTATCAAACAAAGAAATTCTTTATAAAACAGAAAAAGAATATTTACAAGTCTTAAGTCTTTACGAAAAAGAAAAAACGCTTACAGGATATGAAGATTTTTTGGATAAATTATCTAAAGAAGTTCAAAATGCTGTGAAAAGTGGAGTAGTTATCAAGAATGATTTACTGAAAGTTACTGTAAAAAGAAGCGAATTAAAACTCAGAAGAACACAATTAGAAAATGGGATGGTATTATCAAAAAAACAATTATGCCAGACTACAGGTATTCCTTACAGTGACAACCTTGTGTTAGAGAGTACATTAGCAGAACTCAATTCTCCTGAATCTTATTACATTTCGGAAGAAGAAGCAGTGAAAAAAAGACTCGAATATCAAATGTTAGAAAAATCAGTGGAAGCTTCGGATTTACAAATAGAATTAAAAAAAGGAGAAGCTCGTCCTTCAATTAATGTAGGTTTATCGGGATTTTATATGGATCCTTTAACAAAAAATCTAGATGGAAATTTCAACGGAATGGCTTTTGCCGGAGTAACAGTTCCTATCTCTAATTGGTGGGAAGATAAACACAAAATCAACCAATTGAAAGCTGAAAAAACGATGGCAGAAAATGATTTTAAAGAAAACGTAGGATTATTAAAGTTACAGATTGACAAAGCCTGGAGAGATCTTCAGGAAGCATATAAAAGTATTTCCTTAAACCAAGAGACGCTTTTACAGGCTTCGGAAAATACAAGAGTAAACCAACAAAGCTATAAAAATGGCTTATCTCAATTGTCTGATCTTTTAGAAGCTCAAGCGCAGGTAAATGATACTCAGGAAAAACTGATAGATTCTAAAATCAATTATCAACAAGCGGTTTCTTACTATTTGATGATAACCGGAAGGTAATATAAAATCTACAAAGACAAAGTACCCATTGTAATAATCTCTGCTAAAAGGTATTATGATGATAAATAGAACTTCAGATTTTTCTGAAGTTTTTTTCTTAATTCCTTAATAATTTAAAATCCGTATTTTTGAAAATATTTTCAAAATTTGACATTCGCACAAATCATTCTTCCGCTTAATCTAAAAGGAACTTTTACCTACAAAGTTTCAGAAGATTTATTGCCAAAATTGGTTTTAGGAATGCGCGTTTTGGTTCCTTTTGGTGGTAAAAAAATCTACACAGGAATTGTCTTCGAAATTCACGAAAATGAGCCCGAAGCTTTTCTCCCGAAAGAAATTCATTCTATTTTAGATGCAGAAGCCATCGTTCCCGAAGAGCAACTTCAATTTTGGAAATGGCTTTCAGAGTATTATCTCTGCAATATTGGCGAAATCTATCGTTTTGCATTCCCAAGTTCTTTGAAATTAGAAAGCGAAACTTATCTTAAAAGAAACCTGAACAAAGAAATAGATTGGGAAGTTCTAGATGCTAATGAAACTTATCTTTTACAAGCTCTGGAAGTGAAAACGCTCGTTAGTTTATCAGAAATTGAAGCTTTTATTCCTAAAAAAGAAATCATCAAAACTGTCAATACATTGATAGATGAACAATATATTTTGATTGATGAACAGATTTTTGAAAAATACAAAGCCAAAGAAGTAGCTTATCTTAAAATTGATGAAAATATTCTCGGCAATCTGTCAGAAATTCTGCAAAGTTTAACCAAAGCCAAAAAACAAAAAGATTTGTTTTTGTCAATTTTGGAGGCTCAACAAACACAAAATCAACCGCTGCGAAAGTCTCAATTTTTTGAAAATTGTGTGTTCAATGCTTCGCATTTAAGAGGTTTGGTGGAGAAAAATTTGGTGCAAGAATATTACCTTCAGAAAGATAGAATCGAAACATATGAAGGCGAAATAGAAAATCTGGAAAAACTTTCAGAAATTCAAGAAAAAGCTTTGACAGAAATGAATGAAGGTTTCCGTGATGGCAAAAATATCTTGCTTCATGGCGTTACTAGTTCAGGGAAAACGCATCTGTATCTGGAAAAGATAGAAGAAACCATTGCTAATGGAAAAAATGTGTTGTTTGTGCTTCCAGAGATTGCTTTGACCAAACAAATTATCCAAAGATTAGAAAAAAAATACGGAAAACAACTCGGTTTTTATCATCAAAAACTCACGGATTTCGAAAAAGTAGAAGTTTGGCGAAAAGTGAAGAATAATGAGATTAAAATCCTCATCGGAACCAGAAGTTCGCTGTTTCTTCCGTTTCAGAATTTAGGCTTAATCATCATTGATGAAGAGCATGATGCTGCTTACAAACCTCGTGAAGTAAAACCTTTTTTCAATGCCAAAGATGCCGCTTTGGTTTTGGCAAATTATTATCAAGCGAAAGCGATTTTGGGTTCTGCAACGCCTTCAGTAGAAAGTTATTACGCTGCCAAAAATGGTAAGTTAAAATACGTTTTCTTAGGAGAAAGATTTGGAGAAGTGGCTTTGCCAAAATATGAAATCATCAATTTCAAAGAAGCACAAGAATCGAAGCTTTCAGTAGGTCATTTTTCCCAGCATTTAATTGATAAAATTTCTGAAAATTTAGAACATAAAAAGCAAACCATCATTCTGCACAACAGAAGAGGATACGCAAACGTGGTAGAATGCGAAAGTTGCGGTCATGTTACCTATTGCAGCAATTGTGATGTGGTGATGACGTATCATAAATCTACCAATGAGCTGAAATGCCATTATTGTGGTCACAAAGCGCATAAACCTAAAATCTGTCCGAAATGTCAAAGTACAAACCTCAATACTCGTGGAATCGGCATTGAACAGATAGAAGAAGAAACGCAGAAAATCTTTAAGGAAGCACAAGTAGAGAGAATGGATGTAGACAGCATGCGTAAGAAATTTGCCTACGAAAAACTCTACGAAAAAATAGAATCTGGAGAAGCTGAAATTGTGGTAGGAACGCAAATGATTTCTAAAGGTTTGGATTTTGATAATATAGAATTGGTGGCGATTCCAAAAGCAGATGCACTGTTGTATGTTCAGGATTTCAGAGCAGAAGAAAGAGCGTATCAATTGATTACGCAGGTTTCAGGAAGAGCGGGTAGAGACTCTGGAAAAGGTAAAATTTATATCCAGACTTATAATCCTTATCATCCACTCTTTGAACTGATTAAAGAAGAAAATTCTGCCAAAATTTATGAGCATTTTCTCAAAGAAAGAGAGCAATTTTTGTATCCACCTTTTGTGAAATTGGTTTTAATAGAACTTAAGCACAGAAAAGAAGAAAAATTGCAGAGAGCTTCTCAGTTTTTAAGTTCGGTTTTGCAAAAATATTTGCCTTTGCCATGTATTTTAGGGCCAGAAAAGGCACCGATTGGTAAAATAAATCTCTTGTATCAATATCAGATTTTGCTCAAATTACCAAGAGGCAAAAAGTATCAGGAATACAAGGATTACGTGCTGAAATCTCTCGAAGAATTCGAAGAAATTACCGCTTATAAAAGCATCAAAATAGATACGTTTGTTGATTTTTAACAAATTTTAACAATTCTTGGGACAGTTTTAGCTATACAAGAAGAATAGGAAAAGGCAATAATTTATAAATTTGCCTCGTTAGAATACTGAAAATCTGATTATTATAAAGTCTAAAATGAGAGAATTGAAAAGAATAGCTATAGCTGCAACTGTGCTTGTACAAACCGCAGTTATTGCCCAAACTTCATCAGTTTCTTCTAATATATATACCGAAAAAAGTGGAATAGGAAGTGCTGGAATAGAAAAACCTGTGCTTTCTCCTAAAGAACAGTTAGAAGAAAATATAGAAAAAATGAAAAAAGACCCTCTTTTGCGCAATGCAACTTGGGGTTTTGTAGTCTACGATACCAAAAAGAAAGAAGTCATCACCGGTTATAATGAAGACAAACCTTTGATTCCGGCTTCTACCACCAAATTGCTTTCTACCGATGCTTCCATGTCACTTTTGGGAGGAAGATTCAAATGGATTACTCAATTAGAATATTCTGGAACCATTGACGAAACGGGAACGCTTAACGGAAATCTTTTTGTGATTGGCAGTGGTGATCCTTCTATGGGAACAGGAAAAGCAGGAGCGTGGTCTTATTCTCAAATTATCAGCGATTATTTAGCTAAAATTTCTGAAGCGGGAATTAAGAAAATTAATGGAGATGTTGTAGTGCAAACTGCTGTTTTTCAGGATGTAAGATTAGAATTGCCAGAAAAAATAGTTTGGTTAGAGCATAACAATTACTATCTTCCTGTAGGAAATACCAATAACATCAACCCAAAAAACGAGAGAATTGCAGTAAAAGCAAAATCTGTTTTTGACACTTCAAAAAGATATTTTTACGTTTCTCCTTACATGAACAAAATGGCTTTCACCGAAAAATTTGAAGCCAATAATTTAATTACAACAATTCCTGCAGCTCCAGCGTTATTAGCCAATAATCTTAGAGCGAGTTTGATTAAAAATAGAATCCCAATTTCTGGAAAAGTCATTAATAGAGTGACTGACCCAAATCCTGAAGAAAGGCAGTTTTTAGCGAAATATTCTTCGCCTACAATGGTGGATATTATTTACTTTACCAACCAAAAAAGTGATAATGCTTTAGCAGAATCCCTTTTGAAAACAGTAGGTTTTTATAAAACAGGAAATGTTTCTTTAGAATCGGGACGAGAAACCATCGTGAGACATTTAGAAGAAAAAAGATATGATTTTGATGGCTTAGTTTTAGCGGATGGAAGTGGCTTGTCGAGAGCAAATAAAGTAAAACCTATTTCTCAGG
The DNA here is from genome assembly GCF_041431305.1 of Cloacibacterium sp. Arc13. Lineage (NCBI taxonomy): Bacteria > Pseudomonadati > Bacteroidota > Flavobacteriia > Flavobacteriales > Weeksellaceae > Cloacibacterium > Cloacibacterium sp. Arc13. The sequence goes on along the minus strand of NZ_JASMRM010000004.1, from coordinate 46,058 downwards.
TGAAGTTTTTGGCAGATGTGATGAAAGAGAAATATTATGACGATTTCCTTAAATCTTTGCCGATTGCTGGAGAAACAGGAACACTGAGAAGAATGTTTAAATCGGGTAATAATTATGGTCAAATTTTTGCCAAAACAGGAACACTTAATGGAGTAAAATGTTTGGCAGGTTACATTAAAACAAGAGATGGAAGAATTCTTTCTTTTTCTTTGCTAATTAACGGTTATTTAGGCTCGGTAGACCAAATAAAAGCCAGAATGGAACAATTGCTAGAACCTGTGATAGATTTGTAAAAAAATAAGAAGATTTTTCACATTCTTTAGGATTTTATGAAATGAAAAATCTTATAATTTCAAAGAAAACAACACTTAGAATATATCGACAAAGCCTTCTTTTATGAGGGCTTTTTTTATTACATTTGTGAAAATCAAAAAATCTAAAAAATGATTTCAGAAAAATACCTTAAACACTTACAAAAGGAGCTAGAAAATATCGAAAATGACGGATTGTACAAGCGTGAAAGAATCATTACTTCACAACAATCTGCAGAAATTGTAGCCAATGGAAAATCATTATTGAATTTCTGTGCCAATAATTATTTGGGACTTTCTAACCATCCAGAAGTGATGAAAGCATCTCAAGACATGATTGCATCTCACGGTTACGGAATGTCATCGGTGCGTTTTATCTGCGGAACTCAGGATATTCACAAAGAATTAGAAGCTAGGATTTCTGAATTTTTAGGAACAGAAGATACCATCTTATATGCAGCATGTTTTGATGCAAATGGTGGGGTATTTGAACCGCTTTTCACAGAAGAAGATGCTATTATTTCAGACGAGTTGAACCACGCTTCTATTATTGATGGAGTTCGACTTTGTAAAGCAGTGAGATACAGATATAAAAATAATAACATGGAAGATTTAGAAGCACAACTTATTGAGGCTTCTAAACAAAATCACCGTTTCAAAATCATCGTAACAGATGGAGTTTTCTCGATGGACGGAATCGTAGCAGATTTAAAAGGTGTTTGCGATTTAGCAGAAAAATATGATGCGTTGGTAATGGTTGACGATTCTCACGCAACAGGTTTCATCGGTAAAACAGGTCGTGGAACGCATGAAGCCAATGAAGTGATGGGAAGAGTAGATATTATTACTTCTACCTTAGGAAAAGCTTTGGGTGGCGCTCTTGGTGGTTTTACTTCTGGTAAAAAAGAAATTATCGATATGCTTCGTCAGCGTTCGCGTCCGTATTTATTTTCAAATTCTCTAGCTCCAGGAATTGTAGGAGCGGCTTTGAAAGTTCTAGAAATGCTTTCTAAAGACACTTCACTACGTGATAAAGTGATGGAAAACGCAGAATATTTCCGTACGGAAATGAAAGCCAAAGGTTTTGATATTCCTGATGGTGATGCGGCGATTGTTCCTGTAATGTTGTACGATGCTAAATTGGCCCAAACTTTTGCAGAAAAAATGATGGAAAACGGCGTTTATGTCATCGGTTTCTTCTACCCAGTTGTACCGAAAGGAAAAGCAAGAATTAGAGTTCAGCTTTCTGCGGGACATACCCGTGAACATTTAGATAAAGCCATTGCAGCTTTCGAAAAAGTAGGAAAAGAATTAGGCGTAATTTCTTAAAATTAAAAAATTATAAATTAAAGCGGACTTTAGTCCGCTTTTTTTAGTCTCTTTTATTAGGATTGATGGGCTTTTCTTTGGTGATGACCATTCCGCGAATATAGTTTCGGTCTTGATAAACCCAAACGCTTAAAAATTTAATTTCAGGATTCTTTTCCGTTTTTGCATTAAAAATAAACAATTCCACAGGATCTGAAGTCAATGAAATTTTATAGAAATAAGCAGAGTTGAGATTATGCAATTCTATTTTTCCTAAATCTGTTTCATTTTTTTGACAAATATCACTTAGTTTTTCATCTAAAAACATCTCAAATTTTTTGGCAATATTGAATTTTTCAAAAGAGGTGAAGTTTTTATTTTCACATTTATTGAGAAACTCTTGAATAAAATTTTTGGCAATGGTTTGTCTTTCTGTGTTAATGTTTTTATCTGAGATTTTCTTGTAATAACTTTGAGCAGAAAGCAATGAGCTGAAAAATAAAGCAATAATGATGAGGTTTTTCATGGTGTAACTTTTCTCAAAACTAATATTTTTAAATGAAATAAAATAATATTTGAACAGAATTTCCCTATTTTCGCCAACTCATAACTCATACTTCATCACTTATAACTTAATAAAAATGTTCAGCAAAGAAGAAGCCTCTAAAATAAAAAAGGAATTTTGGACCAGTTTCGGGAAGTCGTTTCCGAGAAAATGGATTTTGTATGATACTAAAATCAAAGATTTCGCTTTTAAATTCTATTGTGACAACAAAAAAGCTGAGGTTTCTGTAGACATAGAAATGAAAGATGAAATCTTCCGAAATGCTTATTACGAGAAGCTTTGGTCTCTCGAAGGAATTTTAGAAGATGAACTGAAATGCGAGGTGCATAAAGATGAATTCTACACCTTAGAAAACGGAAAAGTGATTTCTAGATTTTGGGTAGAAAAACATGGCGTTTCCATCTACAATAAAAACACTTGGCGAGAAATTTTCGAATTTTTTGTCGAAAAAATGACCGCTTTTGAAATGGTGTATTATGAATATGAGGAGTTTATAAAAGATGTGTAAATGTAAAACTGTTAAACGGTAAAGTCGCGAAGTCGTAGAGCTGTTAAACTGATAAACAGTAAAGTTGTGGAAAAAAATACAATTTTACGACTTCACAACTTTACAAATAAACGACTTCACAAACCCTCAATAATTATCCGAATTTCTTCTTTCTCAACCAGAAGAAAATTCCACCCAAAAGTCCTAAAATTGCCAATGGTGTCAATAAATTAAACCATTGCCAGTTTGTTTTTTCTTCGTCTATTCTTCTTCTGTCAAGCAAGCGAGATTCTATATTTCTGTTTCTGAGTTCTATGAGATTAGAATCATCGAGAAGCCAATCTAAGCAGTTTCTCAAAAATTGTTCGTTTCCGTAGAGTTGGTCGGTTAATAAATCTGCTCCTAAAGGTAAGTTTTGACCTTTCATCATTTGATTTCGGCCAATATCACCATCAGAAATAACAATCATTTTATTTTTTCCAGCAACTTCATTTTTAAAATTAGGGAAACCGTTTTTTTCACTTCTATTCGCATAAGCAGAAGTAAATTTACCTTCTAAACTCACCGCAAAAATCTTCGGAGTTGTAGGTTTTTCCATTACAGAAAGACTGTCAAGATTCGCCATTTCTGAAAGCTCTACATAATTAGGAACCGATTTAGCAGTGGTTCTTTCACTCGATTCGTAAAGCACTTGAGTTTTGATATTTTTTCTTCCTAAAGTATCAATTGCAGTTGGAAATTCAAATTTTACAGGATTGATGTTTTTGGTAATCGGATTGTTGTTTTCATTAATTCCCAAAGGAAAATAAGGCCAAATTAAGTTGGTGTATTGAGGATTTCCCGCTACTTCGCCAACTTGCAATCTAATCAAAGCAGATTTTTGAAAATCTTTAATCAAAGGCGCATTGATTCTCACGCCATAATTAAAGAAAAAATCAGTCATATTGATGTCGATAGGATAGGCCATGAGTTTTTTCTTGGTCATCAAAGTATCCATTTCTGCATTCACGGCGTCAATCATCCAAAGTGTTTTTCCACCGTTCATAATGTATTGGTCTAGAATCACTTTTTCTCCGTCAGTAAAGGCTTTTCTAGGCTTTGCAATCACCAAAGCATCCATTCTTTCTAAATTCGGAAGATCTTCTAAAGTCAACTCTTTTTTGTTTACAGGAATTACAGGACCAGCATTGTAATTTTCGAGCGTCATGTCCATAAAACTACGGAATTCATCTACTCTTAATTCATCTTGATTCACCAAAACGCCTACGTTTTTCTTTTGGTCTGCTACCAAAGATTTAATGGTAGAAGCGAAGTTAAATTCCAGATTTTCAATGGATTTTGTTAGCTGTTCTGCTGCATCTATTCCCATTTGATTGGTAATGAGCGAAATAGACGTTCCGTAACCTTTGTACTTCATCGCAGCATAAGGAAAAAGCACGATTTGAGAAACTTTTCCGTCTTTCATATCGGGCAACATAGAAGGTTGCATTCCCATTGCTTGAAGCGTGTCTTGAGACATTTTGGTCGCAATAGGATCTATGAATTTATAGTCTATTTTCGGATTTATTTTTCTGAATTCTTCCAAAAGAAACTGTGTTTCATTCTGCAATTGCTTAAAACTTGCAGGAAAATCACCTTCCAGATAAACTTCTACAGTCAGTGGTTCTTTTACAGATTTCAGCGTTTCTACTGTAGCATCAGAAAGGGTGTAACGTTTTTCTTTGGTCAAATCAAAACGATGAGAAAATACACCGAAAATTCCTAATAATAGGATAATAGCTGGAATAATATATTTTAAATTTTGTTTCATTTTTATTTTAAATTTTAAACCACAAAAGAGACAAAAGCTTTTGTTGCTTTTTTTTACTTTTGGCTTGCTTTATTTTTCAATCAATTCTTTTGTTGCTTTTGCGGTTAAATAACTATTTCTTCTTCTCCACAAAAACTTTCGCCAAAAACAAACTCAATCCAATCACAAAAAGGAAATAAAACACATCTTGTGTATCAATCAAACCTCTTGTAAAGGCAATAAAATGATGATAAAAACCAAGATTCTGAAGCAGATAGTCTGCGCCTCCCAATAATTTGAAATTGGCCAATTGTTCTATCCCAAAGTATAAAATGAAATTCAGGAAAACGCCCAATAAATAAGCCATAATCTGGTTAGAAGAAAGCGAACTTGCCAAAATCCCAACCGCAGAAAATGCAGCAATGAGAAGAATAATCCCGAAATAGCTTCCTAAGGTCGCTCCTAAGTCTAAATTTCCTGCGGGAACGCCTAAAACATAAACAGAGTAGAGGTAAACCAATGAAGGAAGTAAGCATAAAATCCCAACCAAAAATACCGCGAAAAACTTCCCTGAAACGATTTCGGAAATGCTTAATGGTTGAGAAAAAAGCCATTGCAAAGTGCCATTTTGTTGTTCTTCGGCAAAAGATTTCATGGCTAATGCTGGAATAATGAACAAAAACAACCATGGCGAAAGCGTGAAAAAGCTCTGCAAACTGGCTGTTCCGATTTCTAGAATATTGAAATCATTCTCGAAAAAAAATAAAAATAAGGCAGAAATCAAAGAAAATGCACCGATGATAATCCATGCACTCCAATTCCCGAAATAACTCCAAAGTTCTTTTTTTAGTATAGCAATCATACTCTTATCAATTTTTGCTTCGCAAGTCAATTTATTTTATAGTGAATTGCTTTGCGTTAATTTTTTAATTCACTTTTCACAGCGTAGCGAATTTACTATTCACTTTTTTTCTTATTCACCAATTTTACCGTCATCATAATCACAAACACAATAACGATAAATCCTATAAATAATTGCCACCAATATTGCAAGGCTGTAGATTTTAATATAGCCACAAAAACCACTAAAAATAAAATGAAAGTAGCGATTTCGTTGCTTTGTCTAAGTTTAAGATTAGCGGTAGATAAATCTTGATGATTAAGATGTTTAATTTCTAAAACTTTTTTCCAACACCAATAATGGTAAACAAAAAGTCCAATTAAAAATAAAATTTTATAATAAAACCATGATAAGGAAGGTTTTACCATTAACAAAGGGAAATTAGGATAATAATAGAACACCATCCAAACCCCAAAAATCGTCATCAAAACAAAAGCAGGAACCGTGATAATATTCCATAATCTTCTTGCCATAAATACATATTGCTCACGTAAAATTTCCTTTTTAGGACTTTCGAAAGCATCAGTGTCTTTGTAATACACAAAAATTCTTACGAGATAAAAAATTCCCGCAAAATAACTCACCATAAAGATGATATGCAGCGCTTTTATGATTAAATAAGTCATGGTAATTTACGATTTACGATTTATGATTTATAATTTTTCTAACATCTAACATCTAACATCTAACATCCAATATCTAACATCCATCATTCAAACTGTATATACACCTTATCACCCACTTTTAAACCAAAAAGCGAATTGGCGCCATTGTTTTTTGTACCTTTATAAATGGTGATTTCTAATAAATCTTGACCATTAAAAAGAGCAGAAGCTTTGCCATGATATTCGTTTTCTTTTTCCCAATCTGTCACGATGTCTGTGTATTTACGGTTGATGTTTTTTAGTAAAATATTTCGAATGTTAATTTCAAAATTATTGAAATTCACCATTGTTTTATCAAAAATTAATTTGCTGATATTGGTTACGCAATTCCCGAAATTATCAATGTACATCACCTCGCCAATCAGCATTTTCTCAGGTTCATTAAAATAAGGTTTTGCAAAAGTAGTACACTTGTAATGCTTAATTTTTCTGCCGATAAGTTCTGGCAAACCACCTTTGGTCAAATGTGCTGCGACGGGAACGAAAATATCTACACTCGCAAATTTCACTTCGTCGTCAAAACGATTATTGATGGTAATTTCATAAATGGCTTCTGGTTTTTGGTCAAAAAAAGTGAGGCTCATCAATCCATTGTCAGCAGTAATAAAATAATGCCCATCCATTTTTACCAGAAGATTTTTGCGGTCTTTGTGAAAAAAACTGTCTACGGAAACAATGTGCACACTCTCTTTAGGGAAATGTGCATAAGCATTTCTAAGAATATAAGCGGTTTGTATCAAATTATACGCTCCAATTTCATGGGTAATATCAATAATTCTAGCATCGGGATTAAGCTGGAGAATGCTGCCTTTAATGGCTGAAACTCTGTGGTCTAGATTTCCATAATCTGATGTAAGGGTAATTATTGGCATTTTTAATAGTAAAAATTTGAAAAAACAAAGATATTGCTTATTTTTGGTAAGATAAAATTTTTAAAATATAAACAATTTGTACGAAATCACTTACGAACTCACAGGAATAGACACTAAAACGTTTTATGGTGTTAACAATCAATATTTTAATTTATTGAAATCTTCTTTTCCTACGCTGAAAATCACTGGGAGAGACAATTTTATTTTTGCAATGGGAAATCAAGAAACTCTAGATGTGCTCAAGCAAAAATTAGATGATATTGTGAGTTATATTTCCACCAATAATTCTATTGGACTTAAAGATTTAGAAAACATTCTCAAAATAAAAAGTGAGGAGGAGAAACAATTGGTTTTTGACCAAGATATCATTGTAAAAGGGGTAAATGGTAAAGTCATCAAAGCGAAAACCACCAACCTTAAAAAATTGGTCAAAGAAAGTGAAAAGAAAGACATGGTTTTTGCCATCGGTCCTGCAGGAACAGGGAAAACTTATACCAGTGTAGCATTGGCAGTGAGAGCATTGAGAGATAAAGAAGTCAAAAGAATTATTTTAACCAGACCTGCAGTAGAAGCAGGAGAGAGTTTAGGATTTTTACCTGGCGACTTGAAAGAAAAACTCGATCCTTATTTACAACCGTTGTATGATGCGTTGAGAGATATGATTCCTCACGAAAAATTAGAAGGTTTTATCGAGCGCAAAGTGATAGAAGTGGCTCCATTAGCTTTTATGAGAGGGAGAACTTTAGATGAAGCTTTTGTCATTCTAGATGAAGCGCAGAATACCACACATTCTCAAATGAAAATGTTTCTGACGAGAATGGGAATGAATGCTAAATTCATTATCACTGGAGATCCAAGTCAGGTAGATTTGCCACCAAAACAACATTCTGGGCTAAAAGAAGCGATGAGAATTCTAAAAGGAGTTCATGAAATAGGTTTTGTACATCTTACCGAAGAAGATGTGGTAAGGCACCCAGTGGTAAAGAAAATTATCTTGGCTTACAACGCCGAAGAAAAAAGACAAAGAGAAGAATAAACTAAAAAATCCTGAGAATTTCTCAGGATTTTTTATTTATATATTTTAAAACTATTTTCCGAAAAGGTTGCCGCCCATTCCTGGCATACTTGGCATTCCTTTGCTCATCATCTGCATGAGTTGTTTTCCTTGAGGGCCTTGCATCATCTTCATCATTTTGCCCATCTGTTCGAATTGTTTCATCAGTGCATTTACATCTTCTAATTTTCTACCAGCACCTTTAGCAATTCTTTTTTTACGGTTCATATCAATCACAGAAGGTCTTCTCCTTTCTTCTGGAGTCATAGAATAAATAATGGCTTCTATGTGTTTGAAAGCGTCATCATTAATGTCTACATCTTTTATCGCTTTTCCTACACCTGGTAACATTCCCATTAAGTCTTTCATGTTACCCATTTTTTTGATTTGGTTAATCTGCGTTAAGAAATCATCAAAACCAAATTCATTTTTAGCGATTTTTTTATGAAGTTTTTTAGCTTCTTCTTCGTCAAATTGTTCTTGAGCTCTTTCTACTAGGGAAACTACGTCTCCCATTCCTAGAATTCTGTCTGCCATTCTTTCTGGGTAGAACAGGTCTAGAGCTTCCATTTTTTCGCCAGTAGAAATAAACTTAATTGGCTTATGAACTACCGAACGAACAGTAAGCGCGGCACCACCTCTGGTATCGCCATCTAATTTGGTTAAAACTACACCGTTATAATCCAAGACATGGTTAAAGGCAAGAGCTGTATTTACGGCATCTTGTCCCGTCATGGCATCTACTACGAAAAGGGTTTCGGTAGGTTTTACGGCTTGGTGAACGTTTCTGATTTCGTTCATCATGGCTTCGTCTATGGCAAGACGACCTGCAGTATCTATAATCACTACATCATGCTTATTGTCTTTAGCAAACTGAATAGCGTTTTGAGAAATTTCTACAGGATTTTTATTTTCGATTTCTTTGTAAATGGTTACGCCTACTTGGTCTGCAAGAACCGTTAACTGGTCTATTGCAGCAGGTCTGTAAACGTCACAAGCAACCAATAAAGGGTTTTTGCTTCTTTTTTGTTTTAAATAGTTGGCTAATTTTCCAGAAAAAGTAGTTTTACCAGAACCTTGTAACCCAGCAATTAAAATAATGGTAGGCTTGTCAGAAAGATTGATGCCTTCCTGAGTAGTACCCATCAATTCTACCAATTCATCATGTACAATCTTGGTCATCAATTGCCCTGGAGTAATAGACGTAAGCACGTTTTGTCCCAGTGCTTTGTCTTGAACTCTTTTGGTAAGGTCTTTGGCTACTTTGTAATTAACATCGGCATCTACTAGAGCACGGCGAATTTCTTTTACCGTCTCTGCTACGTTAATTTCTGTAATTTTTCCGCGGCCTTGAATGTTTTGTAAGGCTTTATCTAGCTTGTCCTGAAGACTATTAAACATAGTGAATGATTTTTTAAGATGTGCAAAAATAAGGAATTTTGTTGACTTTTTTAATTCAATTTTTAAGTCTTATTGGTAGATATAAAACTTAAAATATTTTTTTCTTCAAAAGTGTAATTTCTGCAAATATCTAAATAAAAAAGAAGCACAGTAAGTGCTTCTTTATTTGGAGTAAAAAATGTGATTAGTTTAATATTTTTATTCCTTTGGCTAAGACCCTAATTTCTGTTTTAGGTTCTGTTATTTTTTCAATTTCTTCTTTGGTTTTTTTCGCGTCTTCCGCATAATGTTTTAATTCTTCTACAGAGGTAATTTTTTTATTAGCATCTGCTTGTAACAATACTGTTTTTCCTAATGCAGACATAGGCAGGAAAAAAGCATAATCCTTCATTTTAACAAAAATAGTAGTGTTTTGGGAGTTTTCTAAAGTGATCCAACATCCCTTTTTTTCGCAGACGCCAGTTATTTTAGCTTGAATCACAATGTCTTTTAGCTCTTTTTCTTTCTCGAGTTCATTGATTAATTTATCAGTAGAATATACATTGAAAGTAACTTGTTCTGAAACTCCAGCTCCATATTCTGTACCAGGCAACGCTTCTGGTATTTCGTTTTTTTGAGCGAACAAAAAATTGGCAATAGCTAATGCAAAAAATAAAATGGTTTTTTTCATGATATTATGTTGTTGATTATTTTGTTATTTTGGTAATTCTGGCATTCTCATTTTATATTGAAAACTATGTAAAGTTTTGAGGAAATTTTCTAAATCTGTGAGTTCTTGTTCATTAAGATTTAATTTGACAAGCATTTCAGATTTTTTAGGAAAAAGAAGACTTTGTGGATTTTTTTTCTCGGTAGGCATTCCTGCATTATACATGTTAAGCACTCCTCTGATATGTGGAAATAACCCGTTATGCATATAAGGTGCAGTTTGTGAAATTTCTCTTAAGGTAGGGGTTTTGAATTTTCCTACATCTTCATTTTTTTTAGAAATATTATATAAGCCTAAGTCTTCATATTCTCTTGCAAAATACGTTAAGCCTACATTGTGAAATTTTTGATCCGAAAAATAGGGTGTATTATGACAATTGATGCAATTGGCTTTGGTTCTAAATAAATGAAGACCATTGATTTCTGAATCGGTGAGTTCGTCTTTTTTGCCATCTACAAATTTGTCAAATTTAGATTTTGGACTTATCAAAGTTCTTTCGAAAGTGGCAATCGCTTTATTAATTCTGTCTTCATTGACCTTTGCATCTCCAAATGCTTTTTCAAAAAAAGATTGATAACCTTTAATTTTTGCAATTCTTTTTACAGCATGTTTATAATGAAGATTCATTTCTACAGGATTCTCTATTGGTCCCTTTACTTGGTCTTCTATAGAGGCGGCTCTACCATCCCAAAATAATGACTTAGCAAAAGCTATGTTAAGAATTGTAGGAGCGTTTCTATTGCCTTGTTTCCTATCATGACCGAAGGAAACTCTGTTTCCGTCCGTCCACGCAATTTCTGGATTGTGACAATTGGCACAAGAAATTTGCCCAGATTTAGAGAGTCTAGGGTCAAAAAATAACAATTTACCAAGTTCTTCTTTTTCTTTAGAATATGGATTGTCTTTTGGGAAATCTGGTTTTGGCAATGCACCAATATCTTTAAAGTTTTCCTTGGCTTCATCAAATAGATGTGGTTTTGGCCAAAGTTCTTGATGGCCGCTTCCGTATAATTCTCTGAGTTCTTGTGCAGTATATCCCTTTTGTACCTTATCGGGAAGAGTATATGATAATGCGAATAAAGAGATAATTAGAAGTGTAATAATGCCTGAATTTTTCATTTTTAATTGATTAATAAAACAGTGAAATCCCTGAGGAAAGCACAAAATTAGATTTTTGGTTATAATTAATTATAGTATCTTGATAATGATTACTCAAAGCAATAACACTATTCAATTGTGTAAATATTTTAATATGGTTTTTTTTATTGATTTTTTTGTAAAAATATACTCCTATTTCAGGACCTATTTTGGATGTATCATCATAAGCTTGGTCATTTTTAATTACACCCTCATAAATTACATTGGTAGAAGAAACTTTGGTATATGAAAGTGAGCTATTAATAGGAAAATAAGCATTTATACCAGTTTCTAGATTGAGTTTGGTATCTGGAGAATAATATAAATCTTTACTTGCTTTAATGTTTAAAGATAGATTTTTAACTTTCTTTTCAGTGACTCCTAATAAGTCTGTAGCAGAAAAATCTTGCAAAGTAATCTGGGTAGTTAATCCCAATTTTACTTTCTTTCCCTCAGTTTTCTGATAAATACTCCTGAAACTAGCTTCATCTAAAGTCATTCTGTAATTTTGTCCCTGCTCAATTGCATTATAATTGTCTCCTGTAATGCTATTGAGCGCAATTTCTGAGTAGAATAAGTGCTCATTTTTTTGATGGAGATAAGAAAAATCTGCGTGATGAGTAATTAATCTATATTTATAAGCCACTAGATTTTCATCAAAAAAAACTTGACCATTTGCATCTTTGGCAAAAAGATTTTCCATAGATTTTTGGTAATGATAATTAGCAAAAAAAGCAGAATTATTATTCTGAAAGCGATAACCGCCTCCAAAGGCTTTAGTATCTGTTTTGTATAAAAATTTGGAAAAAGAATTAAAATAAATTTGTCTTCCATAACCATTAGAAAATCTCACAAAATATTCATCATTAGCTGGGGCATTAATATATTCGTTTACTGCCATTACTTGATGATTATCTTTTTGAGTTCCTGCACCTCCAAAAGCGGAAATTTGATGGTTTTTATAAGTGTAACCTGCTAAAATTTTCCCTGAATACTCTGCAGTATTGATTTCTGGTCTAGGATCAGATTTTCTGAACGCGCTTTGGTTTCCATAGGTTGTAATAATCCCAAAATCAAAGTTTTTAATTTGATAAATAGCGCCACCTTTTAATGCATAATTTTGTTTTTCCCAATTGCTGGCTTTTTTCGTAAAAAGATAGTTGGGATTTAATACATAAAAATTATCAGTTCTCTGATTAGAGAGTACATATCCTATATTTTTTTCTGTAGAGAATTGATAGTTGAAATCACCGAGAAGCTTCAATTGTGGATTGATTTGGAAAATACCATTTGAACTAAACATCATTGTATTAACTTCTTCGGCAGTTTGAACTCTTTTTAAGTGATTTTCTTGACGAGTGTAAGTAAGGCTGGTCTGAGTAAAATCCTGCAGTTTCAGCGCAGAAAACGAAGTGGGGTTTTCCCAAATTTTATGCAGTAAAAATTCATTATACTGATGATTTGGAATAAAAATACTATCAACCAGCTGAGCCGAAACCCAACTGAATGATAGTGAAAAGAATAACATTAAATAAACTTTTATTTTCATCATTGTGCGAAACCTTTAGGATTTGCTTTAGCAAGTTTTACAAAATCTTGTGAAGAATTATTGGTGTCTTCTAAAATTTTTCTGCCATTAAAAGTAGATTTTACTTTTCTAATTACAGACTGAGAATTAAAAGAAGCATCACAATTTATGCTAGTAGCATCTATGCTTGCTGGTAACATTTTTGGTCTTTGTGAGCTAGGGTTAAAGTGCTGTAAGTCTACACCGTCTATAATTACACTATTAGGAATTTGTTTGAAGAATTTAGTAGTATTGGTCACTGCGGAAATGCTAGGGTCTGCATAATCAGGATAATTGGCAAACTCATTGGTTCTAAAAATAATAAAACTATCTCGGCCAAGGTTATCCATTAAAAAATCTCTATTACCGCTGTAGTAGCCAGCTCTTCCCCAATAAGCAATTTCTAAGTCTTGTACTGCAGGATTCTGTATATCATACAAATAAACAGTTTCTCCATAAGATTTTCTAAAGTCTCCCAAATATGCTTCAAAGTCTGATTTACTTAAATCTATGGTTAAATCAGGATTTTGAATGTTAATAGGTTCTCCGTCATTATTCAATAAAGGAGATTTGTGGTTTAGTGCAGACTGTGCAATAACAATGCTTTCTCCTGGAAGGATAGGATATTGGGTGCCGTTTCCAGGAATTCTGAATACGTAATCTGCATATACATAATCTGTATTGGCTTTATCTGGATTGGTCATGCCCATAGATTTACTCCAGTCAAATTGTCCATTAGATTGTGTATAAGAGGCAACAGTAATATTAGATTTTCCATATAATTGCCCAATATATAGGCCGTCTGCATACACGGTTTCATTAGAATTATTATAAATTTCTATAAATTGGTCTCGGAATGATGCACCTTGCGTGGTATGAGATCCTGAGTAATAAATTTGTTTAATGACTAAATCTCCTACTCTAGATGTTTTTAATTCTATACTGGTATTATTGGTAGTGTTGTTTACCATAATATTTTCTGCAGCTCCATTAAAAATAATTTCTGAAGAAGGAGGTGTATAACCAAAAGTAGCTGTGAACTCTTCTGCATTCATTTTTTTATTTACGGCAATTTTATAAGTGCCAGGTAGGATGGAAGCGAAATTAGCCACGCCATTTTCGTTAGAATTTTGGGTATAGATGTCTCCAGTATTGGTATTGGTTAGCGTAACGCCAGCGTTTTTACTTATTGCAGAGTTAAATGATGTATCATATTTAACATTTACACTAAAACTGACTGTTTTTTGAGCGTTTTTACCGAAATCATCATCTCTACAAGAGAAAAGCAATATTAAAATTGCAACAAAACTTAATAATTTATTCATAGCATTTATTTGTTAAAATTCATATTCTATTTTAGCACCAAAGGAAAGGGTAAGTAAATCTGTTTTAATATTTTTTATATAGCTACCGTTTACCAAGGTTGTTTCGGTTTGTTTTAAATCCAAAAAGTTATTGGCATAAAAAGAAAACTTAAATCCATTAAGAAAATCTTTAGAAATTTTCAGATTTAGATTGTGATAGACTTTGTCTAAATCATAAGTAGTTTCGCTTGCATTCCCGTTTCTAATATGAGGCAGATAAGTGTTATCCTTGATCTGTGCTTCTGTGAGTAATTTTTCATTTAAATCCTTATCAATGTAGGCATAGAGTTGATTAATCTCTTGCATGGTTTTATCTTCGATGAAGAAATGCTGTGTTCTAAGAGAAATTACTAAGCCTGCTTTTGGTAAATGATAATTGAAAATAAAACCTATGTTCAGATTTTTAAAATAAACTTCATAAGGTTTGTAAACTCCATATACTTCGTTAGCCAGTCCATTACTACTTCTATATAATCGGTCTGTTTTATTGTTATTAGTTGTTTCTACATAACTTCCGTTGATGTCTATGCTTAAATTTTTGATGGGCAATTTTCTGAAGTTTGCCAAAAGTTCTATTCCTTTATCTCTAGATTCTAATGCATTTACAATACTATTTTGGGTATAGTAATAATCTTTATATCCTAGAATAGTGTAAGTAGGAGTTTTTGTGCCATTATAGATGATGTCTAGTTCTGCAATTCCTCTTTTTACTGCAAAACTTTGGTTGGTGAAACCATCATAAAGTTGGTTATTGTAGAAAGTAATTCCAATATTTCCATTCTTCAATCGGTAATCAAAACCTATTTCAGAGCGCATACTTTTAGAAGGTTTTAAGCCTTCATTGTTTTGAGAATCTATAAATGTTTGTACGATGCCCAAGTTATAATATCCGGGTAATCTAATGTCTGCTAGTGCCGCATCATAATATCTAGGACCTGTATAAATTTGGTTAATGGATGGCGCTTTAGAAGCAATGCCAAAGCCAGCTCTGATTTTAAATTTATTCTGAAACGTAAAATAAGTATTAATTCTAGGTTGTAAAACAGAACTGCCGAATTGATTGTCATATCGCAAGCCACCATTGAAATTGAAAATGTTTTTCCCGAAAACTTTGAAAATATTGTCTTCTGCAAACAGAGAATATTGATATTCTGCTCTTACATTCTCTCCGAAATTATAAGGTCTTACTGCTTGTCCTCCTTCACCTGCTCCAAATCCAAAGAAATTCAAGATGTTTTCTGGAGCCCCTAATCTTCCTCTTCCTTTATTATCACTGCTCCTGAAAGAAGTTCCCAATACTAAGAAATGATTCCAATTGTTGTTGGTTTTAAATTTTTTCTTGAGTTCTGCAGAGAGAAATGTAGAAATTGGTTTTCCTTCTACTTCCTTTATCTGTCTATAACTTACAGGAGTATATGTTCCTGTATAAACTCCTTCTGTGAGGCTTGTTCCTACTACTTCTCCTCCTACATTTACGATTTTAGATTCGTAAGAGTTTTGGTAAGAAGAACTGTAATTTAAATTAATGGCAAGGTTATCAAAAAAAGCCTCTTTAAATCTCCAATTAAAGCGATTAGAAACTCTAAAATCTCTTTTTTTATTGTTAGTGATTCTCATGTCAGTATCTTCTTCCTCAAAGTTGGCATTGTCTAAATTGCTTCCTAAGTCTAATGAAATTGAATTACTGATGTTTTTATTTTTATTGTACCAAGTCCACATAAGATTCCCAGAAATTCTTTCATAGACATTGAATTGAGTTCTGGGTTCTGAGTTAGACTTCAGATAATTGAGGTTTACATTCATATAACCTAATTGCTCTCCTAAAGAAAAACCTTTATTAATATTATATTCCTGTGTTCCCTCTCTTACAGTGGTATAGAAACGGTAAGGTGTTTTTCCACTTTTTGGGGTTACATTAATAAGCCCCGAAGTAAGGTCGCCAAATTTGGCCGAGGGAATCCCTTGTATAACTTCTACACTTTCTATATTTTCTACAGGAATTTGCCTAAGGTCTGCACCATAATTGGCATTGGTAAAATAGCCATTAAATCCGTTTCCTATCCCGAAACCTGAGCCATAAGAGTTAGGGGAGAATACCCCGCCTATATTTCCTCCATAATTCTGCATGTTTTCGTTATTAGAAATAGGGATTCCATCTACCATTACTGCAGTTCCAAATGATTTATTCCCAAAACCATCATTTCCTATAAAAGTAGGTGTTACCGAACGAAATACGATAGGTTTAAATTCGTTTAGGTTTAGATTTTGTAATTTTTGTCCAGGGATTTGTTCTAAAACTTCGTTTAAGGAAAAAGCCTGAATATTTTTGAGAGCTTCTTCTTTAATCTCTATTTCGGAATAGTGTTTTTTACGAGCGGTAAGGGTTACTTCGCGTATTCTAATAGTTGCTCTTTGTAATTCTATAACAATATTAGTTTTGGAAGTAAACTGAATTTTTTTTTCTAAATATCCCGTTTTAGTAATAATGAGCTCGTCTCTGGCATTCGTTTGAAGACTAAATTCGCCTTTTTGATTAGTGTAAGTTGAAATTCCTGAGTTTTCGATAGAAACTTTAGCACCAGCAATAGGCAAATCACTGTCTATATCTTTTACTAAACCAGATATGTTTTGAGCTTCTAATGTAATAAAATGTACAATAACAAACAGAATAAGTAATAGTTTTCTTTTCAAAGCAAATTAATTTTTGACAAAGTTATTTAAAATTATTCTAAATAAAAATAAGAAAAATAATTTTTTTTAAAAATTTAATTTAGAATCAGAAAATAAGAAGTTGTATAAAGTTATTTTGAATGATAGAAATTTTTCACAGATGATTTGATTATCAAAATTCTGGTAATGAACATAAAAAAAGCGACTTCCTAAGAAGTCGCTTTAGTGTATATAGAATACCAAAAAGAGATTACGCCAATTTTACTTGAATAGCGTTTAATCCTTTTTGTCCTTGTGTTACTTGATACACAACTTTGTCATTTTCTTTAATTGTTCTAGTGCTTAAACCAGAAGAATGTACAAAAATGTCATCTCCTCCGTTGTTGGGAGTAATAAATCCGAAACCTTTTGTTTCGTTGTAAAATTTTACGGTGCCTTCTTGCATAGTAATGGGTTTTAAATAGACATTTTTACAATGCCTTGGTTAATGGATTAAGAAGCAGTAAACCTAAGTTTCTTGTTTCTTAATGGGTAATAGCGCTTTTGCGCAATGTATGGAGTAAAGAGAAATAGTTTTGAAATAGTATTCCAAAGATGATTTCTCGCTATTTGACCAATTCAATGTTGATTGCCGAAAATCCTTTAGCAGATCTTTCTTTCTCGAAAGATACTTTGTGCCCTTTTTTCAGGATTTCTCTTGCATTATTTTGGTGGAAAAATACATTTTCTTTTGAGCGGTCTTCGGTGATAAAACCGTAACCTTTTTCGCTTAAGAAAGTGATGATTCCAGACTTTCTAGTTTCTTCTTCAGGAATAGGAGCAGCTCCTAATTGAATATCGTCTAGAGAAACTTCTTGTCTTTTTTCTGGCGGAGTAGTTGTAATTCTTCCGAACTCATCTACATAGGAAAACATATCTTCTAGTTCTTTTCCTTTGTTGTTGTTCGCTTTACGCTCTTCACGGCGCTGTGCTTTTTCTTTTTGTTTTTGAATTTTTTTCTTAAAGTTTTCTTTTTTTGAGAAAGAATCTGCCATAAATAATGTTCTGTTTGTTTTTTAATGAATGATGAAACCAATGAATCTTGGTGTATTGCGTGCTATAAGAAATCTGCTGTGTTAATAAACAGAGCGCTTATATCATAAGGATCAGGGGAACTTCGTCCAGGTTATTTTGCCTTGTTTTGCTTTCAGGGTTATGTGCATCTGTGAGGTGTTATTCTAAAAAGGGACGCTGAAAAAGCAAAAACTGAAAAAGAAATAAAAAAATATTCTAAACTGTAACAGATAGCAAAGGCAGTAACCTATTTTATAAATTATTCTACAAAGGTACACTAAATAAATGACGTGACCTAATGATGAGTTTTTGGGGGAGGATTTCACCGTGATTAGAGTTGGGGTTGAATCAAGTGGCAGTCAAAGTTCAGTTTTGTTCGGAAAAAGTACCGTTTTTGCGAAGCTGATTCGGACTTGATTCGAACAAGACTCGAAGAAAAGTGGAAAAAGAAGAGTAAATGAGTGCTTTTTTTTGGAGATAATAAGAGTGGGTGATGTCTAGTTGAACAGCAACTGAGGTGCAATTATGCTGCCTTTATCCTACCATTATCTAGGAGGATTGTAGTAAGGATGTGACAAATAAAAAAGTCCCACCGAAGCAGGACTATAGATTTTACATCTACGGCATATAGCCTTATTGTGATAAGATTAAAGATTAGAAATTTTAATCATACTACAAATATAAATAAAAATTTTTTGTAAAAGATTATGGTCTTCCGTATTGTGCAAAATTTTCTTTTTGCTAATTTTATAAATTCATAAAATAAAACTAATACTTATGGCAAAAATTCTAGGATTAGACTTGGGAACGAACTCTATTGGGTGGGCCTTAATTGAAGACAATCAAAACAAAATTTTAGGATTAGGAACTAGAATATTTCCTATGGGAGTAGAGAATTTAGGAGATGGGGAAGGTGAAATATCTAAAAACGCCAGTAGAACTGGAGCAAGGGGAGTAAGAAGACAGTTTTTCAGAAGAAGATTAAGAAAACAAATTCTTTTAAAAGCACTTTCAGAAAATAAAATGTGTCCTCTTGAAGCCTTTGATTTTCAGGAATGGAAGAGAAATAAGAGGTTTCCAGTTGGAAAATTAGCAACATGGTTTGCCTTAAATCCTTATGAGTTACGTCAGAAAGCATTAATAGAAAAGTTGTCTTTAGAAGAAATAGGAAGAATTTTTTATCATTTAATTCAGAGAAGAGGATTTTTAAGTAACAGTAGAAAAGGCGGAAGTGATGATGGTACCATTTTTAAAGGAAATCCCAAAGAAGGAAAAATTGGAATTACTGAAACGCAAAAAAACATTGAAGATAAAACTTTAGGCACTTATTTATTTGAAATCTATCCAAAAGAAAATCAACCTTTTCAGGATGGTTTGGAACGAATCCGAAATCGATACACCACCCGAAAAATGTATGTAGATGAGTTTGAATTGATATGGAACAAACAAGCCCAATTTCATACTGAACTTACGAATGAATTAAAAACTTTATTTGGTGGAAGAAAATTAGATGGTTACAAAGAAGATGGAATTTTATTTCATCAGAGACCTTTACGTTCGCAAAAACATTTAGTGGGGAATTGTTCTTTTGAACCTCGCAAAACAAAATGCCCTATTAGCGCTATCCCATTTGAACAATTTAGAGTTTGGCAATGGGTTAATACGGTGGAATTCAACGGAAAGAAAATTTCTCAAGAAGAAAAAGAAAAAATTGTAGAGTTTCTATTTGCCAATGAAAAACCTGAATTCAAGAAAATTAGAAAAGTTATTGGTAAAGAAAGTACTGAATATAAGTTCAATTATAAAGATGACGATAAAATTATAGGAACTCATACCATTTCTAACTTATCAAACAAAAAGTACTTTGGTACAAAATGGTTTGAGTTTACCGAAAAAGAACAAGAAGATATTTGGCATGTATTATATTTTTTTGATAGTAAATCTAATCTTAAAGAATACGCTATTAAAAAGTGGAATTTCACAGAAGAACAGGCTGAATCTATCTCAAAATTTAATGTGAAAGATGGTTATGCAAGTCTGAGTAGAAAAGCGATTTCTAATATTCTGCCATTTTTAAAACTAGGTTTCACCTATGATGTAGCTGTTGTCTTGGGCGGAATTAAAAACGTTTTCGGTTCAGATTGGGAAAAGCTATCTGATGAGAAAAGAAACTTCTTTTATGATAATGTTTATGAAATCGTTCGTTCTAAAAATAAAGGTGGATTTATTGAAATCATCAAAGATATTCTGAGAAATGATTACAATATTTCAGATAATCAACTAAGAAAATTATATCATCATTCTGCCACAATTGATGCCACAGAATTATTGGAAAAGTTACCTGTAGGTAAAGATGCAGATAA
The DNA here is from genome assembly GCF_041431305.1 of Cloacibacterium sp. Arc13. Lineage (NCBI taxonomy): Bacteria > Pseudomonadati > Bacteroidota > Flavobacteriia > Flavobacteriales > Weeksellaceae > Cloacibacterium > Cloacibacterium sp. Arc13. Next base: position 25,842 of record NZ_JASMRM010000004.1, on the reverse strand, counting down.
AGACATTCAAGCAATAAGAAATCCAATAGTTATTACGGCTTTGTTTGAAATGAGAAAGTTAGTGAACGAATTGATTGACGAACATGGTAAGATTGATGAAATCAAAGTAGAAATGGCTCGTGATTTAAAAATATCAAAATCACAACGTAACAAAATTCGTAAAGAACAAAAACGATTAGAAAGAGAAAACGATAGAATAAAAGCAAGATTGTTAGAAGAAAGACAGAGAGTTACCCATGACAATATTTTACTTTATAAACTCTGGGAAGAATGTAAACAAACATGTCCATATACAGGGAAACCTATTTCTGTAACTCAATTATTTTCTGGCGAAGTTCAAATTGAACATATTCATCCTTGGAGTCGTTCTCTGAATGATAGTTTTTCTAATAAAACATTGTGCTATGCAGATGAAAACCGTAAAAAAGGGAACAAAACACCTTTTGAATTTTATGGTAGTGATGAGGCGAATTGGTCTGCAATAAAAGAAAGAGCCTTAAAACTATTCTCTGATACTAAAGAATATCCTAATGCGTATCAAAAATTTAAAAGATTTGTTCAGCAAAAATTTGATGATGATTTTTCAACAAGACAACTCAATGATACAAGATATATCAGTAAGGAAGCTAAAAACTATCTCTCTAAAATTTGTAATAAAGTAACTGTTTCACCAGGACAAGCTACTTCTAACTTGAGACATAAATGGGGATTAAATCAGATTTTAAATGATGACAATGAGAAGACGAGAGAAGACCACCGTCATCATGCTATTGATGCATTAGTAATGGCTTGTACCAAAGTTTCTTATGTTCAGGAATTATCAAAATGGAACCGCTATAATAGAGGGTATGATGTAAAAGATTTTCCTATGCCTTGGCTTACCTTCTGGAAAGATGCAGAAAAAGCGGTAAATCAAATTTTAGTTTCTCATAAAAAAGTTTCTAATGATATTACCGTTAGAACTCACACCACTGAGAAAAATAGTAAAAAACATACCAATTTAGGTGTTGCTGCTCGTGGACAATTGCATAAAGAAACCGTTTATGGGAAGAGAACATTTAACGGAGAAGAAGCATTTCATGTAAGAAAGCCTATCGAAAGTTTAGAAACAGCCAAACAAATTGCTAAAGTAGTAGATGAATCTATAAGATTTTTAATTTTAAAAAGAATAAATGAATTAGGAGGTTTTGTAAAAGATAAAGTGCCTGCAAATACTTTTTTTATTGTAGATGAAAATGGAGTAAAACAACCTCAAATCTTTTTACCTAATCAGAATGGCGCACCTGTTCCTATATTAAAAGTAAGAGTAAAAGAGAATATCGGTGGAGCCGAAAAATTGAAAACTAATGTAAATCAGTGGGTAAATCCTAGAAATAACCATCATGTATTAATTTACAAAGATGAAAAAGGAAATCTAAAAGAAGAAGTGGTAACATTTTGGACGGTTGTAGAGCGTAAAAGAACCGGACAGTCTGTATATCAATTACCTCTTGATGGAAAAGAAATGGTCACTACTTTACATATCAATGATATGTTTTTATTAGGTTTAAACGAAGATGAAATCAATTGGGAAAACCCAGATTATGAGGTTTTAAAAGAGCATTTGTATAGAGTGCAGAAAACATCTCAAAATGACTATTCTTTTAGGCATGCGCTTACATCATCTGTTAATAATAAAAACGAAGAAAAACGAATGGGTGTGAAGGGAATAATTAATAATAATGCTATAAAAATTAAACTTTCGGTTTCAGGAAAAATAACTAAAATTTAATTAATTTAGTAAAAAGTTCTTTGACATTAACGGATAATCATAAGCAACCAAACCACAACGGAGTTTCGGCGATAGCTCACTCCGTTGTGGTTTGATTAAAGATTAGAATTAACGATATTTTAGGTAGTTTAGATATTTCTTTATAGCATGTTGTGGTTTGATTAAAGATTAGAATTAACGATATTTATGCATTTTGGTATTTATCTTATTGTTACGTTGTGGTTTGATTAAAGATTAGAATTAACGATATTTCACAAACACGTGGATTGCGTTTCTGCATAGTTGTGGTTTGATTAAAGATTAGAATTAACGATATTATTCTATTTTGGTATTCTCGGTTTGTTTCTGTTGTGGTTTGATTAAAGATTAGAATTAACGATATTTAGTCACAGTCACAGGATCTACTCCGGTGAGTTGTGGTTTGATTAAAGATTAGAATTAACGATATTGATAGCTTTATGTATATGGGTTTATTTCTCGTTGTGGTTTGATTAAAGATTAGAATTAACGATATTCAAGGAACTTTGGGGAAAAAACGGTTACAGTTGTGGTTTGATTAAAGATTAGAAACCGAGGAACGAGGTTCGACGAAGTCAATTAACGATATTCTTGGGGAAGTAAAGGAAAGAAAGCAATCAGTTGTGGTTTGATTAAAGATTAGAATTAACGATATTAGGAGTTAATCAGATAGCTTCTACACTCGCGTTGTGGTTTGATTAAAGATTAGAATTAACGATATTTAAGCCAAAAAACTATTAAAGACATTCTAAGTTGTGGTTTGATTAAAGATTAGAATTAACGATATTTCATTGATGCCGAATCCTTTCATGTATAAGGTTGTGGTTTGATTAAAGATTAGAATTAACGATATTTAAAGTTTCACGAGATTGCAAAGTAATCTTGTTGTGGTTTGATTAAAGATTAGAATTAACGATATTCAGCAGTTGCAGAAGCATTGTCATCATTGTGTTGTGGTTTGATTAAAGATTAGAATTAACGATATTCCTATCTTATTGACTTTTGCATCGCTTCCGTTGTGGTTTGATTAAAGATTAGAATTAACGATATTTTAGACAAATTTAAGCCCGAAACTGTGGATGTTGTGGTTTGATTAAAGATTAGAATTAACGATATTCTTTTATGAATTGTATTTGAGCTTCCTCGTGTTGTGGTTTGATTAAAGATTAGAATTAACGATATTAATAGATTAAGCAATCTAAGCATTATACCTGTTGTGGTTTGATTAAAGATTAGAATTAACGATATTAGTTGGCTCTCTACCTTCTAATAATCAATAGGTTAATGATGAAATATCGTACATAAAAATGCTTCTTTTTTGCCTTGATAAAGCAAGATTGAAGCATTTTTTGTTTTCTAATGTTGTGGTTTACAAACACCAATTAATTATTTTTTATAGGAGTGTTTGTGAATCTCCCTTTGGTCGATTTGATTAAAGATTAGAAACCGAGGAACGAGGTTCGACGAAGTCAAAAAACGATATTAGTTGGCTCTCTACCTTCTAATAATCAATGAATTAATAATGAAATATCGTACATAAGAATGCTTCTTTTTTGCCTTGATACAGCAAGATTGAAGCATTTTTTGGTTTCTACGTGTTGAATTTTTAGTTTTTAATAATCAATAGGAACGGGCTTTAGCTCGTTTTGAAAATTAAAAGATCTAATGGCTTTAGCCAAAAGTTAAAAGATATTTTTTTTCTCTAGAATAGTTCTAATTGTACTGGCTGAGGTGATTTTGGTACTTCGGATTTTCCCCAGAAATCATTAACAAAGCCTATAGAAGCTACAATTTTCTAAATAATTTCCCCACCTACTTGATCTGCTGTATCTTTGTAGAAAATACTGAAATTGAATCTTAGAAAATTAGCCGATAAACAAAACATCTTTTTATTGTTATTGCTCGTAATGGTTTTGGCGGGAAAACTCATTCCTTACCAAGAATCTTACAATCAAATATTTAACTTAGAACAATTCATCGATTGGGGAATTGCGGGGATTTTCCTTTTGTACGGGTTAAAACTCAACTTGAAAGAAGTCCTGAAAGATGTCTCCAACTGGAAGTTGCATCTATTGGTTCAAGCGGGAACTTTCATTCTTTTTCCTGCATTGGTATTGGTTTTTTATCCAATTTTTAAAGATTCGCCGTACTTGCAAAGTTGGCTTTCCGTATATTTTTTAGCGTGTTTGCCTTCTACCGTTTCTTCATCGGTAGTGATGGTGTCTATTGCCAAAGGAAATGTGACTTCGGCTATTTTTAATGCCTCTATTTCTGGACTTATTGGCATTGTGATGACGCCTTTATTGATGGGGTTTTTCTTAAATGCTCAAGCTGCCGAAAGTCATCAGTCTGAAATTATCCAACAATTATTACTCAAAGTTCTTTTGCCGATTATCTTGGGAATTCTGCTCAATCCGATTTTTAAAAATTGGGTAACAAAATACAGTAAAATCATTGCAGAATTTGACCGTCTCATTATTTTACTCATCGTTTACGAAAGTTTTTCTAAAGCATTTATCGAGAATATTTTTTCTACAGTTCCTTCACTGGTTTTTGTGGTGATTACACTAGCTGCAGTAGCGTTGTTTTTTATCGTATATGAGATTTTAAAACGCATTTCACTTCGATTGGGTTTCAGCAGGGAAGATGTGATTACAACAACTTTTTGTGGCTCCAAAAAATCTTTGGTTCATGGCAGTTTATTTGTGATGATTCTAGGGATTCCCGAAGAACAAAAAGTTCTTTTCCTATTGCCGATTATGATTTACCACAGTTTCCAATTGTTCTATGTAAGCGCTCTCGCCAACAAAATCGCAAAAAGCAAAATTTAAAACCACTAAACAATTTATAATACGAGATAACACTATTAAAAAACTAAAATTCATATCCATCATAACCATCATAACCATTATAACCATCATAACCATCATAACCTTTATAACTATCATAACCTTCCTTAAATTCCCTCATTTTCATATTTTCAAATTCTCTTATTAACTTTTCTTAAAAAGCTTCTTTCAATGTTAAATCATCAATCTCCCAAAGATGAGTGCTTTAGCCATTTTGAGCTTCTCAACTTTAATATTCCAGCAAAATAATATTCATTTTTGATTAAAATTTAGTTGACGAATAATTTAAAGAATGTTAAAAGTTTGTTAAAATACTTAACGACTGCATTAGAATACTTTTGAGCTTAAAAAAAAGTATAATGCAAAAACGAACACAGCAGATTATTTTATTAGCTGCTATAGGTCTGGTAAGTGTAAGCCATTTACAGGCGCAATCTAAGAAAGCAAAATTAGATTCCGTGAGAAACATAGACGAGGTAGTAGTAACTGCTTTGGGAATCAAAAGACAAGACAAATCCCTAGGCTATGTTGCAGAAAAAGTGTCTTCAGAAGAGTTTGAAAAAACACAAAACAACAACTGGGCACAAGCGTTAGAAGGAAAAGTGGCGGGGCTTAAAATCCAAACGGCAGGTGCAGGTCCTCTAGGAAGCTCTAAAATCACCTTGAGAGGAAGTATTTCCATGAATTTGGACAACAACGAAGCACTCATCGTAGTAGACGGAGTGCCATTGGGTGGAACCAATACAGGTACTGGAAATGCAGCGTATGGAGCGGGTTCTGGAGGTGATTTGCCTGTAGATTACGGGAACAATTTTAACAGTATTAATCCAGATGACATCGAGAATGTTACGATTCTAAAAGGTGCTACCGCTTCTGCATTATATGGTTCTAGAGGTGCAAATGGAGCCATCATGATTACCACAAAATCAGGCAAACAAAAGAACGGAAAAATAAGAGTAACACTTAATTCTTCTACAAGTTTTGATACCGTTTTGAAATGGCCAGATTGGCAATATGAATACGGTCAAGGAACATTGGCGAAAAATTCAGCAGGTCAGTTTTACTATTCTTATGGCGCTTCAGCTGATGGAGTGAGTACAGGTGGAACCAGTAGCGCATTCGGGCCTAAATTCGATGGGCAATATTATTTTCAATATGACCCAACAGTAGAAGGACAAAGTTTAGAAAGACAATTGTGGAGACCTTACAAAGACAATGTTAAAGGGTTTTGGCAAATGGGAACTACTTATTCTAACAGCATCAGTATAGAAAGTTCAAATGATAAAACTTCTTTCCGTACTTCATTAGGAATGGTAAACAATACATGGATGATGCCTAATACGGGTTTTGACAGATTTAATTATGCTTTGTCTTTTGATCATAAACTAAGCAAGAAGTTAAGAGTGGCCACTAAATTTGCCTACAATTATACCAAGAGTGATAATTTACCTTCTACAGGATACAATAACCAATCGATTTCTTATTTCATGATTTTCCAGAATCCAAACGTTGATTTGGCTTGGTATGAACCGATTTGGAAGAAAGATAAGTATCAGGTAGACCAGATTCACCCTTTCAGTACCTTTATAGATAACCCTTATCTTATCGCTTATGAAATGCTGAATGGAGTAGACAAAAAATTAATCACAGGAAATATTACCGCTACTTATAATTTCAATAATAACTTTGAAATGATGCTAAGGTCTGGTATTGAAATTACAGACGAAGAAAGAACGACCAAGAGACCTTACAGTTCTGCCAATTACCTTCAAGGATACTATCGCGAACAATACATTAAAAATTCTGAGTATAATACAGACTTACTTTTTACGTATAAAAATAATTTTGGGAAATGGGGCGTTTCTGCTTCAGCAGGGGGTAACATCAGAGCAAATGAATATGTGCTGAATGATTACAGAGCCATCGGTCTTAGAGTTCCCGGGATTTATCAATTAACCAATGCAATTTCTTTGAATACAAGAATTGCTCAACCGAATGACAAAGAAACCAATAGTGTTTACGGTTTAGCATCATTCAATTATGACAACCTTTGGTTTGTAGATTTTACCGCAAGAAACGACTGGAGCAGTACTTTACCGAAAGCCAATCGTTCTTATTTTTACCCTTCGGTTGCTACCTCTTTAATTCTTTCAGACATCTTGAAAATGAATTCTAAAAGTTGGAATTATTGGAAGTTGAGAGCTTCGTGGTCTCAAGTAGGAAACGATACGCAACCGTATAAATTACAGCAGTTCTATAACACAAGTGATTTTGTAGGTTCGGCAGAAAATATTGCCAATTTCCAGAATCCTAATCTGAAACCTGAAATGAACCAAAACATTGAAGCAGGGATGGATTTCAGTTTCTTCAAAAATAGATTAACATATAACGTTACCGTTTATCAAAACAGTACCAAAGACCAAATTGTAAACGTACCGTCATTAATTGAAACAGGGTATTCTACACGTACCATCAATGCAGGAGAAGTAAGAAACAGAGGGATAGAAATGACTTTGAATGCATTCCCAGTGAAAAATAAAAATTTCCAATGGAATGTTACCGCCAACTGGTCTATGAATAAAAACAGAATCATGTCTTTACCGGCAGAATTCCAAGGGGAGCCGTATACTATGGGAAGTGTAGGGGGAGTAGTGTTCTTTAATGCTGTAGTAGGAGGTTCTCTAGGAGATATGTACGGGTATAAATTACAGTACGCTCCAGACGGACAGGTGATTTACGGTAGTGATGGTCTTACTGCCAAATCTACAGAAATTGAATACGTAGGAAATGCCTATGCAAAATGGAGAGGAGGTTTACAAAACGCTTTTAAATACAAGAACTTTTCTTTAAGTTTCTCTTTTGACGGACAATACGGAGGTAGAGTCTACTCACAGTCTCACCATAAAATGTCTGAACAAGGAAAACTTACCCATACTTTAGTAGGAAGAGATAATCCTAACGGTACAATTGTAGGAGTGGGAGTGGTTCAAAATCCAGATGGATCTTTCTCTCAGAATACCAAAGCAGTTACTCTAACTTCTTACTATGCAGATTATTACAGAAGAGCTAATGTGGAAACTAACTCATTTGATGCATCTTATGTTAAACTAAGAGAAGCCAATATCACGTTCTATTTCCCTAAACAAATCGTGCAGTCGCTTAAAATGTCTGACCTGAGTGTTTCACTTTTCGGAAGAAATCTATGGATGTGGACCGAATTCCCACTGTTTGACCCAGAAGCAGCTACGCTGAATGATTCATCAATTACTCCGGGAGTAGAAATAGGGCAACTTCCTACTGCCCGTACTGTAGGAATTCAACTTAATGCTAAATTCTAATCGATAACTATGAAAAATATATGGATAAAAGCAGTAGCGTTCTGCGTAATCTCTTTAGCAGTTGCTTCATGTAGCAGGTCTTTTGAGGAAATCAATACCGATACCAGCAAGATTATAGAGCCTACACCTGCCAGTTTATTGGCGCCTATTCAATACAATATGGCTTCTAATGCCTATTTGAGAGCCAATGATTTCACTTTTGATATCATGCAGATAGCAATAGATTTCCCGGGAGAAGGAAATAATATTTCAAGATATTATGTAACAGAATCTACAGGAAACTCCTATTGGAACACTTCTTATAAATGGCTGATGCAAGTAAAACAAATGCAAGATTTGGCGGTTCAGCAGAACAATAAAAACTATCAGGCGATTTCGATGGTGATGAATGCATGGTTGTATTCTAACCTTACCGATACTTTTGGAGATATTCCTTTCTCAGAAGCTTCTAGAGTGGAAGATGGCATCACCCAACCGAAATTCGATAAGCAAAAAGATATTTACGTTAAATTATTAGACGATTTAAAAGCAGCAAATGCTCTTTTTGTAACCAATACCACTTTGGCAGGACAAGATTTATTCTATAATGCAAATAATGATGTCAATGGAATCACGTATTGGAAAAAATTCTGTAACACGTTATCTTTAAGATTGTTAACCAGAATTTTAAAGAAAAACGGAGAAATAGATGTCTATGCAAGAATTCAAGAAATAGTAAACAATCCTACCGTTTACCCAATTTTTCAGAGCAATGCTGAAAGTGCCTTGATGAATGTTACGGGTGTAGCACCTATGCTTCCGCCATTGGCAAGACCTCAAGATTTTACTTCTTATAGAGCGGTAGGGGAGTTTTTTGTGAATACATTGAATGATAACAAAGACCCGAGAATGGCGCAGTTTTTCACGCAAGCGAAAAACTTAAGCAATAACCAAAATATCGGGTACAAAGGTGCTCCAGTTGCTTACATGAACGGAACTACGTTTACGTATCAGCCTTCAAACTTTAACCAGAATTTAGCCAAAGCTCCGCTGAAAGTCTTGATTTTACCTTATGCAGAGTTGCAGTTCATTCTATCGGAATTAGCATTCAAAGGAATTATCACAGGAAATGCTCAAACGTATTATGAAAACGGGGTAAAAGCAGCGATTGAACAATGGGGAGCTGTGGTTCCAGCCAATTATTTTGCCAATCCTAAAGTGGCTTATGATGGAACTTTAGAAAGAATTATGTTGCAGAAATATGTAGCGCTATTCTTTGTAGACCAGCAACAGTGGTTTGAGCAAAAAAGAACAGGTTACCCAATATTGCCAAATAATGGCGGATTATTAAATGACGGTAAAATGCCTCAGAGATTATTATATCCTACGCAACCAAAAATATTGAACAGCGCTAATTATAACGCAGCAGTTCAATCATTAGGAGGAGATAATATCAACGTTAAAGATTGGTGGAATCAATAAAAATTTAAAAAAAGAATACATTTTTTACAAGTGATGATTAGATTTGTAAAAGATTTGTAACGATATTCAATATGAAAAAATTAATTCTTTTGGCCACTTTAATAGGCGCTAATTTTTACCACGCACAGACTCAAGTGATTGCGCACAGAGGTTTCTGGAAAACCAATCCTACAACTGCTGAAAATTCTATTGCAGCGCTTAAAAATGCTCAACAATTGAAAGTGTATGGCAGTGAGTTCGATGTGAGAATGACCAAAGATGGCGTTTTGGTCATCAACCATGATGAACACATCAATGGGGTGGAAATTGCAGCTATGGATTTTAAAAGTTTGAAGAAACAGAAACTCTCAAACGGAGAAAATCTATCTACTTTAGAAAAGTATTTGAAGCAAGGCAAAAAATCAGCGGTAAAACTCATCCTTGAGATTAAACCCGCCAAAACTCCAGAATTGGAAACCGAAATGGTAGAAAAAACGCTGGCAATGGTAGAAAAATTTCATTTGCAAAATCAGACGGAGTATATTTCTTTTAGTCTGCATATTGCCAAAGAATTAAAAAAGAAAAATCCTAAAGCCTTGGTGCAATATCTCGCAGGTGATCTTTCGCCACAAGAGATTAAAAATTTAGGAATTGATGGCGTAGATTATCATTATAATGTATTCTTAGAAAAACACCAAGATTGGATAGAACAAGCCAAAAATTTGGGCGTTATCACGAATGTGTGGACCGTAAATGACCCAGAAATCTATAAAAAATTGTATGATGCTGGTGTTCAATTCGTAACCACCAATACACCAGATGTATTTTTAAATATCAATAAATCCAGAGAATAGCTTCATAACCATTGAATATGCTCTCATAAAATTACAAATCAACCAATGAAACAATCATTTTTAATGCTTTTCTTGTGTGCTGCATTTTCTTTCGCACAGCAACAAGCAACAGGATATGTCTTCGAGGACGCCAACAAAAACGGAATCAAAGACCGTAAAGAAAAAGGAATTGCCAACGTTTCTGTTTCCAATGGAGTAGAAGTGGTAAAAACAGATGAAACGGGAAAATATATTTTGCCTGTAGAAAATGACAATATTATTTTCGTCATCAAACCAACCAATTATGCTACGCCGAATAGCAACACGCAGTTGCCACAATTTTATTACATTCATAAACCTGAAGGTTCGCCAAAAGACATGAAATATGCTGGCGTAAAACCTACAGGAAAATTGCCAAAAGAAATCAACTTTCCACTCTATGCACAAAAGGAAAACACACAGTTCAAAGTACTGGTGTTTGGTGATCCTCAACCGTATGATGAAAAAGAAATTGATTATTTCAGAAGAGGAATCATCAATGAAGTGAAAAACAATAAGAAAGATGCGGTTTTTGGCATCAGTTTAGGAGATTTGGTAGGAGATGATTTGAGTTTACATCCGCTATACATTGATGCGGTTAAAGAAATCGGTTTGCCTTGGTACAATGTGATGGGAAACCACGACATGAACTACGAAGCAAAAGAGGATAAACTGTCAGACGAAACTTTCGAAGCGAATTTTGGGCCAAATAATTACGCTTTCAATTACGGAAATGTACACTTCATTGTTTTGGATGATATTTTGTATCCAGACCCAAGAGATGGAAAAAGCTATTGGGGCGGGTTCAGAAAAGACCAGTTGGATTTTGTAGAAAACGACTTGAAAAACGTAAATCCTAATCAGTTGGTGGTGTTTTCATTCCATATTCAGTTGACGCCAGAAAATGACGGAGATAAACACTTTAGAATGGAAGACAGAAAAAGATTGTTTGAGATTTTAAAGCCTTTCCAAAATGTATTGATGATGTCTGCACATACACACAAGCAAACCCAATTGTTCTACGGAAAAAAAGAAGGTTGGGAAGGCATCAAACCGATTCATGAGTTCAATGCAGGAACCACTTCTGGAGATTGGTATTCTGGAACGGTAGATGAATTAGGCGTACCAAAATCGGTGATGAGAGACGGAACAGAAAGAGGATATTCTTTTGTGAGTTTCAATGACAATCAGTACGAAATCACGTATAAAGTAGCAGGAAAACCAGAAGATTATCAAATCAATCTTTGGGTACCAAAAGTGATTCCTTTCAAAACGAAAAATGCAGCAAGGATTGTAGCCAATTTCTTTATGGGAAGCAAACATGATAAGGTGGAATACAGAATAGATAATGGTGAATGGAAAGAAATGGATTATACCGAATCGATAGACCCAGATTACACCAATGATGTATTGAAATGGGATACTACACAAGAACTGTTCACAGGAAGAAGACCAAGTAATCCAGAAGCTTCTAAGCACATTTGGACGGCTCCTTTTTCTAGAAAATTAGAATTGGGAACCCACGAAGTAGAAGTAAGAGCCAAAGACCGTTACGGAAAAACGTACACCACAAAATCTACTTTTGAAGTGAAAAATTCTACATTGATTCCATAAATGCTAAAAAAACATTGTAAAAAGAAAAGCCAACGATAAGTTGGCTTTTTTATGTGTTTAAATGAGAGATGTGGAATTTTTATTGCTGTTGTTCGTTCGGCATTATTATTAAATAATTTTACCAATAAATTCAATAATTTTTGGAATGTTATCATAAAGCCCTTTCGCTACCATCGATGAAGTTACATTACCAACCCATTTTAATACTTTGCTTTTTAATGAATTTTTATCACCACTATTTTCCTGAATAATTTCATTTAATTCATTTATTTCTGCATCTTCAATACAATAACTTTTTAACTCTTCTTTGTTTTCTTTTGAAAGTTGTTTGTCGGATATAACTAATTTTGAAATTTTAGAATCTGTCATTTCAGTGTCAAATATTCCAACGTTTCCGCTTTCGGGATTTGAAGATGAAATTTTAGTTTCAGTTATTGAGGAGTTATTCATTTTGAGACCTGATATACCAACAATTTTTCTATCATTGTTGTCTCTTTTTTGTTCGCTCATAAATGTTGATTGTTAAATATTAATTTATAATTTAAGAAAAGGTTCTTGGTTAAGACGTGTCTCTAATGCTGACAAATAACAGTTCGGCGGATTTGCGAAGTACCGAGAAGGAAATTTACTCTCTTTCTTGGGATTTTACAAATTTAAGAACGATTTCTAATAGTAGCTACATTTTTGTTCATAATATTTCTTACAAACTTTTGAAAAATAAATTTTTTGAAAAAACTCATTTGTTGTTGATGTTTTGCATAAAAATCGTCGGGAGTATCAAAAATTCCAAAGTCCTGATTAATGCCTTTGTCTTGAATGTAAGTATGGTTAAGATTCCACTCTATAGGTGGGTTTTTTAAATCATCTGTATAAGCTCCATAACCGCAAAATGAAGTTGTACAATCTTGATTTTTTTGTTGGAGCTGGCTTAAATAAGCCTTGTCTAGAATAACACCTTCCATAGAGTACCATTTCTCCTCAACAAAGACTTCTACCCAACTATGCAAAATGTTTTTGGGAGAAAGTAAATACCAGACACCAGTGATAGCACCTTTTTGTAGAGCTTTGTCTATGGTGAACCCATGAATGCGATTAGGAATACCCACTGCCCGCAAAAGCGCCATAAGTAAAGTAGCCTTGGTGTTGCATTGTCCATATCCATCTTGTAATACTTGCGTGGCAGAGATGTCATCAGATATATTGTAACCAAACTGTATGTCATCTCTTACAAAGTTATAAATTGTTTTTACCCTTTCTACAGGAGGTAAAGCCAACCAATTTTTACTTTTGATGAATGATTGAATTGAAGGTGAGGAATAATTTAGAATAGAAGTTTCTTTTAAATAAGCTTTCATAATAAGAGGTGTTTAAGAGATTTAATCATTTGAATATTTTACCATGTAATCATTTACACTGCAAAATTCAGAATCCTCAAAGTCTTAAAATTGTATAAACTGGCTATTTTTTAGAAACAAAAAATTTAGGTGAAAAGCCAAAGGTTTCTTTGAAAGTTCTGGTATAATGGGAACTGTCTGTAAAACCAAACGCATGAGCTGTATGGGTGATAGAATGGTGAGCCAAAAATGGTAAAGATTTGATGGTCTTATTCCACAGTTGATATCTTCTAAAATTAAGTTGAGTTTTTTTTTTGAATAAATGTAAAAAACGAGGAGGAGAGAGATGACAAAACGCTGCTGCCGCTTCCAAACTTAGTATTTCATCAAAGTGATGTTCCAGTAAAGAAAGCGTTTTTATGATCCTATCATCTTGAACATGGTTTTCATTTTCGCAAAGACAGGAGTATTCTCGGAGAATATCTGAAATAGATTGTGCTATTTCTTCTTGAGGAAGATCGGTAGTGTACTGTTTTAATAAATTTTGAAAGAGAAGCGTAATGGGATCTGGCAAAATAGAAAATTCTGATGTATCAAGAATCAAAAATAATTGGTGTCCAATACTGCTGAGAGGATTTATCAGTAAAGTTATTTGTAGACCTTCACATTGCAATTGGTGCTCTACTTTTGAATTGATGAGAAAAGCCTGACCAAAAATTTCATCCTTTCCTTTTACTTGTAGTCGCAATGAAGAATGAAAAGAAACACTCACCTGCAATGCATAATGCTTGTGAGTGATATTTTCTTGTAATGAACCAATAAAAAATCCAAAATTTTGACCAAAGTAAAACATAAAGACTTGGAGAGAAAGTTAATATCTCATTCATTAACAGTAAACAAAGCATTTTTATTCTTAATGAAATCAAAATTATTGTGAAATAAATTCCAAAGAAACAAAATTTATTCTACATGAAAAAGATAGTGTATCCTTAAGCTTCATTATGCTGTACAATACCATGATGAGGTTATTTTAATTTTTTCCCGAGTTGTTCTATCTTTTCAAGCCATTTTTTTCGAACGTTAAAATCTGAAGTTTTTACAATTCCTAAGTAAGTAACCTTTACTGGAGATATTCCACAGAATTCTAAAGTAGATTTTTTTAATTGATTCACACTGGGTCTACCATAAACCAAACGATAGTACCAACTAGGTTGATCCAAGGTTGTGATAATATGAGCCGTTTTGCCTTTCAGTAATTTGTCCCACTGGATAGAATTTTCTCGATATTGAAAAACCATACCTGGCAAAAACAGACGGTCTATAAATCCTTTCATAATGGCAGGTAAACCACCCCACCATACTGGATGAACCCAAACCAGATGTTCTGCCCATTGTATGGCTTCCCAAGCTGCGATAAGATCTGGTTCTAATGGCGTTCTTTTTTGATAACCAAATTCTAAATTTGGATTAAATTTTAATTCTGAAACTACAAGATGTTTTACCTCAGCCCCAACCGAACGTGCCCCATTTTCATATGCAGTGGCAACTCCGAAATTAAATGAACCTCCATTAGGATGCCCATTAATAATCAATACTTTTTTACCCATTTTTTGCTTGATATAAATTGAAAGACAAAAATAGGAGTACGGTAATTACTTTTGTAGGACATTTGTCTAAAAAGTAATTTCTTTTCTAATTCTGCTTAAATGTCTTTGGGTAATGCCTAAATATGATGCCAAGTATTGCAATGGAATTTGCTGAATATATTCGGGATGATTGGTAAGTAAATCCATATATTTTTCTTTAGCACTTGTTTTTTGGAGTTGAAAAATTCTTTTTTCAAGTGCGATATATTGCTCTTCTGCAATCGTTTTTAGGAATTTGGTCCAATGATGACTTTGGGCTTCTAATTCCAAAATAAGGTTCTTAGGAAAAACCAAAAGTTCTACAGGAGTAATCGCTTGTATGTTTTCTTGAGTTGCTTCTCCAGTAATAAAGGAAGAATAAGCAGTGATAACATGCTGAGGAAAATGAATGCAATACGTAACTTCTTCTCCACTGGGAGTGGTGTAAAAAGAACGCAAGGAACCACTGACGATAAATCCGACTTCTTTACAAATTTCATTTTCTTTCATGAAAAAATCCAATTTGTTTAAACTCCTTTTGACTGAAAGCTCTTCAATTTGGTTAATTTCTTCTTCATTAAATAGATGATAAGAATTAAAATAAGTTCGGATCATGAGATTCTGGTTTATAATGGAAAAGCAAAAATATTCTTAAAAAATATTTTACAAAACGAAATGAATAAAAAATTGCTTTCTAAAATTTTTTAATTTTCTAAACATAAAATAAATTTTCATTATTTCTATAAAACAACCCATAACCCATAACTCATAACTCATAACCCATAACCCATAACCCATAACTTCATCACCTACACACCAAAAAAATTGATAAAATCTATCTATTTTAGTTCGTTTAGTTCCGAACTAATTGGTAAATTTGCGCCTCAATTCATTTCTAAATGAAAAATAGTTTACAAATAGAACCACAAGTATATCAAGAATTAGTAGATTTCTATGGTCAACTCTTTGATATGCCACCACTTTCTGCAAAAATTTACGCTTACCTTGCTTTCGACTTCGAAAGAAAGGGTTTATGCTTTGATGAATTGGTAGAAACTTTCTGTGCAAGCAAAAGTTCTATCTCTTCTAGCATTAATTTCTTGCTCAATGCAGAACTCATCAAATCACTCAATAAAATGGATGAAAGAAAGCGGTATTTCCTCATTAATGAAGGATTTATCAACATCAGATTCGAAGAAATTGTAACGCGAATGAAACGAGAGATAAAAATTTTAGACCAATTAAGTGAGTTTAGAAGAACTCGCGTAGACAATGTTGAGTATGACAAACGTTATATATTGTACAAATCACTGTTAGAAAAAAACATTGCCAATATTCAGGAAACATTAGACAAATTATAAATTATGAAAAAATTGAATCATATGAAAAATATTTTTTTACTCCTCATCTTATCAATTCTATCAGTCATTTCTTGTAAAAAACAAGAAGAAAAAAAAGACGGTCCAAAACCTTATCCCGTAATCAGTGTAGAAACCAGAAACGTAACAGGATATGATGTCTATCCTGCTGCGATAAAAGGAGTAGTAAATAATGATGTTCGTGCAAAAATTCAAGGATATATTACTCAGGTTTTAGTAGATGAAGGCCAATATGTAACGGCTGGTCAACCGCTCTTCAGACTAGAAACCAACATGCTAAGTGAAAATGCAGATGCTGCAAAATCTGGAATTACTGCGGCACAAGCCAATGTTTCTGCGGCGAGAGCAGCCGTAAATGCTGCGCAAGTGGAGGTGAATAAATTAAAACCTTTAGTAGAAAAAAATATCATCAGCAATGTACAATTGCAGACGGCTTTAGCAAATTTAGCCAGAGCACAAGCGCAACTGTCACAAGCAGTGGCTTCTCAGCAACAAGCATCTGCCAACTATAAATCAGTACAGGCGAATATCAATTATTCCATCATCAGAGCGCCTATTTCAGGAATTGTAGGAAAACTGCCACTGAAAGTAGGAAGTTTGGTAGGGCCTTCGGATGCTACACCATTGACTACCATTTCAGATACCCGTTCTGTATATGCATATTTCTCAATGAATGAAAAAGAATATTTAGATTTCTTAGAAAAATCTTACGGAGCTACTGTTCCTGAGAAAATCAAAAATCTACCCAACGTAGAATTGGAATTAGCCAACGGAAGTCTGTATCCAGAAAAAGGAAGAATAGAAGTGGTAACAGGTCAAATTGACCCAGCTACAGGAACCATTCAGTTCAGAGTAGGTTTTCCTAATCCTTCTAAATTGCTCACCAACGGAAACAGTGGAGCCATCAGATTTCCTAAATTCTATGACAATACTTTAGTGGTTCCAGAAAGTGCTACCTATGAACAGCAAGGCATGGTTTACCTATTCAAAGTAGAAAAAGATACCGCTAAAAATACAGTGATTGAAGTACAGGACAGAATTAATAATATGGTCATCATTAAATCTGGCGTAAACAAAGGTGACAAAGTAGTAGCTGCAGGAATTGGCGGACTAAAACCAGGAACGGCAATTATTCCAAAACCTGCAAAATTTGATAGCATTGTACAATCTATAAAACCGCTTTTCTAATGATAAAGAATTTCATCAACAGACCGGTTTTATCAACCGTAATTTCTATTCTCATCGTTATTTTAGGGGTGCTGGGATTGATGGCTTTACCCGTGACTCAATATCCAGATATCGCACCTCCTACAGTAAGCGTATCGGCGAATTATACAGGAGCCAATGCAGAAACGGTGATGAAAAGTGTAGTAGTGCCTTTAGAAGAACAAATCAACGGGGTAGAAGGAATGAGCTATATTACTTCTTCTGCGGGAAATGATGGTTCGGCGAACATTCAGATATTTTTTAAACAAGGAGTAAACCCAGATATTGCTGCGGTAAACGTGCAGAATAGAGTAGCCAGAGCTACACCGCTTTTACCAAGTGAAGTAACGCGTTCTGGAGTGGTAACACAAAAACAACAAACCAGTGCGCTGATGTACCTCTCTTTTTACTCAGAAAATAAAAAAATAGATGATGTTTATCTTCAGAATTATTTGAATATCAATGTTATTCCAAACATCAAAAGGATTAATGGAGTAGGTGATGCCAACGTAATGGGTGGGAAGAATTATTCCATGAGAATTTGGCTAGACCCCAATAAACTAGCAGCTTATGGACTGAATCCTACAGATGTTACCGCAGCGATAAACGAACAGAGTAGAGAAGCGGCAGCAGGTTCTATCGGACAAAACAGTGGAAGTTCTTTTGAATACATCATCAAATACGTTGGGAAATACAACAGCAAAGAACAGTATGATAACATCATCATTAAGTCTTTAGGAAACGGACAAAACCTCATGCTGAAAGATGTGGCTAAAGTAGAATTGGCAGCGCAATCTTATACAGGAAGAGGAGAAAACGGAAATTCTCCAGCCATCAGTATGGGGATTTTTCAAACGCCGGGTTCTAATGCACAAGACATCATCAACGATATTAAAGCTTACCTTAAAACAGCCGAAAGCGACTTCCCAGAAGGCATTCATTATACCGTAAACTTTGACACCAATGAATTTCTGGATGCCTCTATCGAAAAAGTAGTACATACCTTAATTGAAGCGTTTATCTTGGTATTCATCGTAGTATTTATTTTCTTGCAAGATTTCCGTTCTACATTGATTCCCGCAATTGCAGTTCCCGTATCAATTATAGGGGCGTTTTTCTTCCTGAATCTTCTGGGATATTCCTTGAATTTATTGACGCTTTTTGCCTTGGTGTTAGCGATTGGTATTGTGGTAGATGATGCCATCGTAGTAGTAGAAGCAGTACATGCCAAAATGGAACACGGCATCAGCGATGCTAAAAAAGCAACCATAGAAGCCATGCACGAAATTACCGGAGCAATTATCTCGATTACTTTGGTAATGGCTGCCGTTTTCATTCCCGTGACTTTTATTGAAGGACCTACCGGTGTATTCTATAAACAGTTCGGGATTACCTTAATCGTGGCGATTTTAATCTCAGCAATCAACGCATTAACATTGAGTCCAGTGTTGTGTTCTTTATTTTTGAAACCTCAACATCACGATAAAGAATACGAAGAAAAAACCACCATGGGAAAATTCTTCCACAGATTTAATGCAGGCTTCAAAGCATCTACAGACAGTTATGGAAGAGCTTTTGTATATCTTATCAGACACAAGAAAGTGACCGTTATTATTTTTGTCATTACCATGGGAATTTTATGGTGGGCAAATGCTTCCATGAAAAAAGGTTTCGTTCCGAATGAAGACCGTGGAATCATTTTTACAGATGTTCAACTTCCTGCAGGAGCTTCCATGGAAAGAACCTATAATGCTTTGAAAGCAATTCAACAAAAAGCCTTACAAATTCCGGGAGTGAAAAACGTAACCATTTCTACGGGAAGAGGTTTCTTATCAGGAAACGGTAGCAATAATGGTTTGGCTTTCATCAGATTAAAGCCTTTTGAAGAAAGAACCGGTGACGACGAAAAAATAGAAAACATTACCAAAAAACTCTTCGGAATGGCAGCTACGGTTCCAGATGCGAAAGTAGTGTTTTTCCAACCGCCTTCTGTTCCAGGTTTTGGGAGCAGTGCAGGTTTTGAAGCGGTTTTACTGGATAAATCGGGTGGTGATTATGCTGATTTGGATAAAGTGACGCAAGAATTCATCGGAAAACTCATAGAAAGACCCGAAATTGAATTTGCGCAGACTTCTTTTAATACCAAGTATCCTCAGTATCAAATGTCGATTAATGTTCCCGTTGCAGAGCAATCTGGCGTTTCGGTGACGGATATTTTAAATACCATGCAAGGTTACATCGGTGGAATTTATGCGGCAGATTTTACCAAATATGGAAAACAGTTTAGAGTAATGGTGCAAGCGTTACCAGATGCGAGAAAATCTCCTGAAAGTTTAAATGCCTTATACGTGAAAACCAAATCTGGAGTGATGGCGCCGATTTCTCAGTTTGTAACCTTAGAAAAAACCTATGGTCCACAATCAGTAAGCCGTTACAACTTATTCACTTCCGTGAAAATTACTGGGTCTAATGCACCGGGTTACAGTACCGGAGACGCAATTAGAGCGGTACAAGAAGTGGCTGAAGGTGGACTCAACCAAAACTATGAGGTAGAATTTACAGGTTTGTCAAGAGAAGAATTAGCTTCTGGCTCACAGACGCTGTTGATATTCCTCTTGAGTTTAGTATTTGTATATTTCATTTTAGCCGCACAATATGAAAGTTATATCTTACCGCTAATTGTGATTATTTCCCTTCCATTAGGAGTGATGGGAGCGTTTTTAGGTCAAAAATTAGCAGGCTTAGAAAACAATATTTACTTCCAGATTGCCTTAATCATGTTGGTAGGTTTATTGGCGAAAAATGCCATTCTAATTGTAGAATTTGCCGTTCAAAGACGTCATCACGGAGAAACCTTAGTCATGTCTGCCATCAATGCTGCTAAAGCGAGATTAAGACCGATTTTAATGACTTCTTTTGCGTTTATTTTTGGTTTATTACCTCTGATTTTCGCAACAGGAATTGGTGCAGTAGGAAACCGTTCGATTGCAACAGGAGCAGCTGTAGGTTTATTGATAGGTACATTTTTAGGATTGGTGGTAATTCCTGTATTATTCGTGATTTTCCAATATTTACAAGAAAAAATCACACCGCCTAAAAAACTAGAGATTAATCTGTCTGAATAATTTAAAAACGAAGTTTATGAAAATAACAATCCATAAAATCATTCTTATATTTTTCGTGAGTTTTTTGGTGGTGTCTTGTCACACAAGACAGAATTACCAAAGAGCTAACGATGTGGTAGACGAAAAGCTTTTCAGAACAGATGCCTTGCCAAAAGACAGTCTAAGCATGGCAAATCTCTCTTGGAAAGAAATTTTTACCGATGCTGTTTTGCAAAATCACATCGCCAAAGCTTTAGAAAATAATCTAGACATCAGAATCGCTTTGCAAAATATTGCGAGTGCAGAAGCCTATCTAAAACAGTCAAAAGCAGCGTATCAACCTACCATTTCAGTGGGACCTGATTATTCTTTTAATACTTCTTCGCTCAATACCCAGTTTGGGCAAATTGTGGGAGAAAGAAGATACATCAATCAATTTGATATTACTGCAAATCTTGGTTGGGAACTCGACCTTTGGGGAAAATTAAAAGGACAGGAAAAAGCGCAATATGCTGCATATCTGAGTTCTGTTGCAGCGCATCAAAATGTAAAAAGCAATTTGGTGGCTTCTATTGCGACGGCGTATTATCAACTCTTAACTTTTGATGAACAGAAGAAAATTTTCAGCAATACCATAGAAATTCGCAAAAAGAATTTAGAAACCACTAAAGCATTAAAAGAAGCAGGAATAGTTTCGGAAGTGGCGGTTCAACAAAGTGAAGCATTGGTGTATAACGCCGAAGCTTCTTTGGTGACTTTAGACGTTCAAATTCAGATGCTAGAGAACACCATTTCTTTGTTAATGGGTGAACCATCTCACGAAATCGAAAGAACGTCACTCAGTACACAGAATTTTGCACTCAATACAGACGTAGGTTATCCAAGTGCACTTTTGGCGAATCGTCCTGATGTGAAACAGGCAGAATTTAACCTCATCAATGCTTTTGAACTCACCAATGCTGTGAAAGCACAGTTTTACCCTAGCCTTAGAATCACAGGAAGTACTGGAGTGCAATCGGTAGATATTGACAAGTTATTCAGTGCCAATTCTGTTTTTGCCAATGTTTTGGTAGGATTGGCTCAACCGATTTTGAACAAAAGACAAATCAAAACCAATTACGAAGTAAGTTTGGCCAATCAGGAAAGAGCTTATCTTAATTTTAGAAAAACGATTCTGAATGCTGGAAATGAAGTTTCAGATGCCTTGAAAATGTACAATGCACAAGACCAATTCATCGCTTTTAAGAAAAAAGAATTATCAGCGTATGATAAATCGGTAGAGTTTTCTCAGGAATTGGTGAATTACGGAATGGCAAATTATTTAGAAGTGCTGAATGCCAACGTGAATAAATTGAATGCCGAAATCAATATTGCCAATGCTCAATATACCAAATTACAAGCAGGAGTAGAACTATACCGCGCTTTAGGAGGCGGTTGGAGATAAGAAATTGTTTTAAAATTTTTGTTAAAAAGGCGTTCAATTTGTAGAATTGAGCGCTTTTTTATCTCGAAATAAGACCGTTACGGTCTTTTTAAAATTCTTTAGTAAAGGTCATTTATATTTTGTAAATTGCAGAAAGTTAAAATGGTTTGAGATGAGTTTTATTATAGATCAAGAATTTAGTTTTAACACAAATGCTGAGTTAAAAAAATACAAAAAAGATGACCTAATTCACAGTGAAGGAAGTCATTCGCATTCGTTTTATTATTTGGTAAAAGGAGAACTTTCTGTCTTTCACTTTACCGAAGAAGGAAAAGAATTTTTGCAACACAAAGTGTTTGACCAAAGTTTTTTCGGGGAGCCAGCTGTTCTGTTAGGGAGGCCTTTTCCGGGAAATGTAGTGGTGACTTCAGAATGTGCAGAAGTTTATAAAATCAACAAAGATAATTTCCTCAATTATCTCAAACAAAAACCAGATTTACTCATAGAATTTACCAAGTCTATTGCCGAAAAATCCATCAACAAAAGCAATTCTATTAAAAATATTGTGTTCCTAAATCCTGAGAACAGAATTTTCAGCCAACTCTGCGATTATAAAAAGCAAAAAAGCTGTGGCGAAGAAAAAATCCTGATTGACATCACCCGAAAAGAACTTTCGAATATGACGGGTCTCAGAACCGAAACCATCATCAGAACTGTAAAAAAAATGGAAAGAGACGGCAAGTTAGAAATCAGAAATGGTAAAATTTATTTCTAGTCGCTGTGATTACAATCATAGAATAAGTGGTTGAAATGTTCTAATTTTAGAGCATGAAAAATCAAGCATTTTTACTTAAGTTTTCAGTTTTCAGTTTTGTAATCGTTGCGATTTTAGGCGTGTTGATGCGCTATAAAATTGCCTTTTCTTTGCCTTTTGTAGAACAAAAACATCTGCAAGAAGCGCATTCTCATTTTGCTTTTTACGGCTTCATCACTTCGTGCATTTACATTTTAGTAGCGCAATATTTGAGCAAAACCGTAATCGGAATTCAGATGAATAAATACCAAATATTGATTGGGGTTAATTTTTTCGCTTCTTACGGAATGCTGCTGAGTTTTCTCTATGCAGGATATTTTTGGCTGTCCATCATTTTTTCCACCATCGCTTTGCTGAATAGTTTTGTGTACTATTTTTTCTTGTACAGAGACCTTAAAAACCTTCAGGAAACTTCCAAAATTTGGTTTTTAGCGGCTTTTTTCTTTGCGGTATTGTCATCATTAGGCGTTTTTACATTGAGTTATATGATGGCGAGTAAAAACGTGGTACAGGAATTATATTTAGCGTCTACCTATTTTTATCTGCATTTTCAGTACAACGGATTTTTTATTTTTTCATGTCTAGGATTGCTCTTTTATCACCTGAAAGAAAAAGGAATTCTAATCAGTTCAACAGAAAACAAAATGATATTTGGGTTGTTGTTCATAGGTTGTTTCATAGGCTTCGGTTTATCGGTTTTATGGTTGAAACTGCCTGTTTTCATTTATTTGGTAATTGTTTTAGCAACACTTGTTCAAACTCATGGCGCTTTTGTATTTTTCAAATGGATAAAAAACCAATGGCCAAAGATAAAAACCACTACCAATGCTTTACAGAGATTTGTTTTCATCTATGTAGGCTTTGCTTTTGCGGTGAAAATTTTATTGCAGTTGGGTTCTGTCATTCCAGCGGTTTCTCAATTTGCGTTCGGTTTTAGAAACGTGGTGATTGCCTATTTACACTTGATTTTACTGATGTGCGTTGCGACTTTTTTATTGAGTCAAGTCCTTCAAAATTTTAAAACAAGCCCAAGATTAAATGCTGGGTTAAAATATTTTTTGTTGAGTGTTTTTCTAAATGAATTTTTATTGGGATTAATGGGCATTTTTTCGATAAAATATGTAGCCATTCCCTTTGCCAATGAATTTTTATTTGGAATCTCTGTACTCATTTTAATCTCCATTCTAATCATTTTCAACACCTTAAAGGAAAAAAACAATTAAACCCCTTACTTTTTTATAAATCCAACAAAGGTTTACTGAATTTCAGTAAGCCTTTTTGTTATTTGAGAAACATTGATATATTTATATTAATTAAGTATTAAAATTATATTATTTAATAAATTAAAAAATGGAATTATAAATGGTTTATGCAATAATAAAATTACTAACTTTAAATTTTGCACATAAAATGTCATTTTGTAATATTCTTATTAGCTAGTTTATTTACCACGTGATTTTACTTTATCATGGTCAAAATCAGGTGGTGTTGTTTTAAATGATTTGTCGTCTAATTGAAATGGTAATCTCTTTGACTGAAATTTGCGTAATTCTTCTATATTGATTTCATATTTTAATACAACATTGTTTTGTCCACCTTTAACTCTTACAGGATTCATTCTATTTGTATCTCTAGGTTCAATAATACGAGAATCACCATAATCAGATGTATTAGCTTGAACAAAATAACAGTGTAAATCTCTAGATACACTTTCAACGATATTGCTAAAATAGTTTATATCTCTATTGTATTCTATAGCGAACATTATATCTAGTTCAGATCTGAAAATTGAACGATGTAATATATCTGCAAGTTCATAGCAATTATATAGTGTAAATTGTATTCCTCTCCATTTTATTAGATGATAAAAAGCCGTTAAAGGTTTTGGGATAGATTTTCCATAAGTTAATATTTCTTTAGATTCTCCTGGAGAATAATGATTTTTTAAACGAGGAATAATTAATGAGTCCTTTACTTTACCTTGTTCAAAAGGTAAAATGCAAATTGATAAATTAAAACAAAAATTGTTGTATGTGAAATGTTCTATACCAAAAATAAAAGCTCTTTCTTTACGTCTTCCTTCATCAGAATATGAATAAAGCCATTCGATAGGTACACATGTTTCGGGTAAAATGAGTAAATCAACTTTTTCTTCTTCCGCTTGATTTAGTAATTTAATATGTTTAATTCTTTTTTCTTTATAAACTTTTGATTTATCGGAAATTGCTTTTTCAATTTCATTATAAATAACTTTGAAATTTGATAGACCAATGTTGATTTTTGAAATGCTTTTTTCTTTTTCGGAAACAGAAATAATGTCTGAGAAAATTTTTATTTTATCTGTTACTTTATCTGTATACTGTTTATATTTAAAACTTTGAATTGATTTTGAAATACTTTTATTATTTACAGATTTATATAGTGTTTCA
This sequence comes from Cloacibacterium sp. Arc13, assembly GCF_041431305.1. Classification (NCBI taxonomy): domain Bacteria; kingdom Pseudomonadati; phylum Bacteroidota; class Flavobacteriia; order Flavobacteriales; family Weeksellaceae; genus Cloacibacterium; species Cloacibacterium sp. Arc13. The sequence goes on along the minus strand of NZ_JASMRM010000004.1, from coordinate 626 downwards.
GAATCTTCAATATATTTATTGATAAATGTGTCTTCTCTTTTTGAATAAAATAAATTATCTTCTAAATTGTAACTTTTGATACTTTGAAGTATATAAAAGAAATTTATTTCTTGTAAGTAAATCCATCTTGGAATTTTCCATCTAAATTCAATCAGTTTTAAATCTAAATCAAAGTCATCATCTTTTAATAATTTATGAAACAAACCATTTGCTAACACAGATTTATTTGTATTAGTATAGTAATTCGTAAGAATTAAAAAAGGATAGACTAAATAATGATGCCTTGTTAAAAGGCTTTTTCTAAAATTTGATATAGCTTGAATAAATTTTTCTTTATCACTAACAAAATTTTGATTCTCGATAATTGAATTCGAAATAATTGGGTTTAAAGTCAATGAAAGCTCTAAAGCTATATTAACATAGTCTATGAAGTCAGTTATTATTTGATTTTTGTAATCTGCAATTTGATCATCAACCTCAATTTTGTCAATTTTTTTTAATATTTTACTATAAAGTATATGAAGCGATTTTAAATCATTAGTAACAATTCAATACTGTCCTAAATAAAAATTATTAAAAATAGAAACAGCCTAAATACCTATTTTACATTTAGCTTTACATTTAAT
>NZ_JASMRM010000003.1:170446-193239 GCF_041431305.1 Cloacibacterium sp. Arc13 | reverse complement strand
TTAAATGTAAAGCTAAATGTAAAATAGGTATTTAGGCTGTTTCTATTTTTAATAATTTTTATTTAGGACAGTATTGACAAATTCTTAAATTTTATAAATAACTTACTGAAATTCTGCGTAAATTTGCCTCATCTTTTTGATATGAAAAAAATTCTATTCTGTGGTTTAGCGGCAAGCCTTATCATCATAAGTTGCAAAAATTTAGGAAGCACCTTGGTGAAGCTTAACCATTCTATTAAGCTAAAACACGTAGATAGAATTGTCTATTTCGACCCAGAAGTTTATCCTAATTTCGAAGAAATTAAAGAACCCACCAATAATGTTATTTACAGTGCTGTTTCTGACGAATTGAAAAATTACGGCAATTACAAAATCATGCACCTTAATAATGCTAACATTAAATATGATAGTATAGACGCTAACATGATTAAAGAATCTTGCCTAAATAACGGCGCAGAAATAGCCATCGTTCCGAAGGTAAAATATTTTAAAGTTGGACTTGGAAAATACGTTTTTTCTAATCAAGTCATTGTGAGCATGAAAATGTACAATAATGACGGACAATTGGTGATAGAAAATTCTTATGATACTTATAAAGGAAGCGGTAGATTACTCGGCAGTGCAGAAAATTCTATAAAAATAGGCACCGCAAATGTCATCAAAAACATGATTACTGAACTAAGAAGCAGGAATATGACTACTCCTGCTTCTGAATAATTTTCTATTTATAGAATTTTATAAAATCTTTGCCAATTCCGCACATAACCATTCTAGCAATTCTCTATCCTCGTCTGTAAAAGGGTCTTTTTTGTGAGAATCTATATCTATTTGACCAATATTTACACCATCTTTAATGATAGGAACTACAATTTCTGCTTTGGTTTCTAGCGAACAAGCCAAATAATTATCTTGTTCCCAAACATCCGGCACTACAAAAGTTTCGTTTGACACAGCAACTTGTCCACAAATTCCCTTTCCAAAAGGAATTACAGTATGATCTGTAACTGCACCAACATAAGGTCCTAAAACCAATTCTTCTTTATCGCCATTTCTAAAATAAAAACCAGTCCAATTAAAATAATCAAACTCCTGGTCTAGAAGATGACAAATTTTCTCTAATTTTTCGGTGGTATTGTGACTTGGGCTTTCAATAATAGATGAAAGTCTTTTTTTAATTTCCATAATTTTTAAATTTTTAATATTCTTCGAATGTAATATCTTCTTTGTAACCGAACATTCCTCTTTCTTTAATCATTGCTGCTACTCCATCTGGCAATTGCTCTTCCCAACCTGATTCACTATTCAAAATTTTCTGCAAAATTTCTCTAGAATAAATTTCAGAATGCTCTGGATTATAATCCTTAATATCTACAATTCTTCTGTTATGTTTAAAATATTTATACAATTCTTTAAGATTGTCATTCACTTTTAAGTTTTCTGATGTGAGCAATTCGTGTGTTTTAGGATCTTTATAAGGATACAGATATACTCTCATATCTTTTTTGAAGAACTTACCGAATGCTTCTAAGATTCCACCAGAAAGATGTTTGTAATAATCTTCATCAAAAACCATCAATAAATTATTTACACCCATCGCAATTCCGGTATACCTTACATTATAAGAAGTGAAATAATCTACTAATCTATAATATTCTGAGAAATTAGAAATCATCACGGTATAACCCAATTTCGCCAAAACATCTACTCTATCTAAGAAATCTCTTTCGTCTAGATTTCCGGAAGCTTTAAGATTAGAAACGGTAATTTCGAAAAGAATAACGGTGTCTTCTGGTTTTCCTTCTGTTTCATTGAGGAACATTTTAAGACCGTTTTCGAACATATCTACATTCACCAAAGTTACCGGTCTGAAACTTCCTCTTACCGCAAAAACATCTTTTCTATACAATAAATCCGCTGGAAGCATGTTTTTCCCTTCAGAATTGAAGATTACCGCTTCAGTCATAGAATTTTTAATCAACTGAAGACTCATCAATCGATTATCCACATAAGGAAAAGCAGGTCCTTGAAAATCAATCATGTCTATTTCAATTTTATCCACCGAAATATCATCATACAAACTTTTGATTAATCTTCTAGGATTGTCATATAGATGAAATGCTCCATAAACCAAGTTTACGCCAAGATTTCCTAGCGTTTCTTGCTGAAGCGTAGCATCATTTTCTTTAAATTTTACATGCAATACAATTTCGCTGTACTCTTGACCAGGTTGCGCCTGAAACATGATTCCTACCCAACCGTGACCTAAAAAGGTTTTTTGATAATTAATGGTAGTTACTGTATTTGCAAAAGAGAAAAATTTACGATGAGCATTTTCTTCGTTATCTAAACGCTCTTGGATAAGACCTACTTCATGACGAAGCATTTTTTTCAGTCTATTTTGGGTTACATATCTATTTTTGTCTTCTTTACCATAAATAGCATCACTGTAATCCTTATCATAAGCAGACATTGCTTTTGCAATCGTTTGAGAAGCAGCTCCCGCTCTAAAGAAATGACGAACCGTCTCTTGTCCCGCACCAATTTCTGCAAAAGTACCATATATATTAGGATCTAAATTGATGGCTAAAGCCTTTTGCTTGGGTGTAAGATATTGCTTAATTACAGACATGAATAAAATTTTGCGTAAATTTACCAAAATCTCACAAAAACCCAAAAATGAAGTTGAAATTTCTAGGAACTGGTACTTCACAAGGCATTCCCGTGATTGGATCTACTCATCCTGTTTGTTTATCTACTAATCCTAAAGACAAAAGACTAAGGTCATCTGTCATGATTACGGATGATGAAGGGAAAAAGATTCTCATTGATTGTGGTCCAGATTTTCGTCAACAAATGCTCACTAATCAAGAAAGCAATGTAGACGCCTTATTAATTACACATGAACATAATGACCATATTATAGGATTGGATGATTTACGCCCCATTATTTTCCAAAAAAGAAAAGATATTTCTATTTACTGCTTATCCAGAGTAGGAAAAGAAATTCAAAATAGATTTAAGTATGCTTTTACAGAAGATAAATATCCAGGCGCTCCGAGTTTTGAAATCACAGAAATAGAAAATGAACCATTTATTATAGAAAATACAGAGATTACTCCTATTCAAGTGATACATTATAAACTTCCGATTTTAGGTTATAAGTTCAAAAACCTTGCTTATATTACTGATGCCAGTTTCATTTCGGAAGAAGAGCAAAAAAAATTGAAAAATCTAGACGTTCTTATTATTAACTGTTTAAGAAAAGATGAACCACATGTTGCACATTATATATTACCCGAAATTCTAGAATTGGTAGAAAAACTACAACCCAAAACTACATACCTTACTCATATTAGCAATAGATTTGGCTTCCATGACGAGATAGAAGCGATGACACCAGAGAATGTGCATCCTGCATATGATGGACTAGAAATAGCGTTTTAAGAAAATATTTTCTAGAAATTTTCTTTTTTTACATTAAAATTATTTTATATTTGCACCACCAATTTTTAATGCCCAGTTGGCGGAATTGGTAGACGCGCTAGACTCAAACTCTAGTATCGAAAGATGTGCCGGTTCGATTCCGGCACTGGGTACAAAAAGAGAACTCTGTAACAGAGTTCTCTTTTTTTTTGGCAATAATTCAGTATTTATTGGTAATTTTCAAATAATCCTTAAAGGTCCTTTAGTTTCTTTATAAATTTAATATATATCAATATCATATTTTATGATAATAATCAGATATAAAGCTAATTTTATTATGAAATTCATAAAAATTATAAAAATTGATTTTTTGATTGAGACACGCTCTCTTCAAAAAATCAATTTTCTTTTGGCAGAAAGGAAATATTACGCATCAATCCAGAAAACTTAGTTCTTTTGACCGCAGATTTTTTAAAAATTTCAGAAAAGAGTTCTTGAGTAAGTTCCTTCCATTCGTTTTTTCTAAAATTTAGTTTTTGGAAATTAGGCGCAAATTTCTCTTGTAAAGTAGGTGCAGAAAATCGGTTCCACGGACAAACGTCTTGGCAAACATCACAGCCAAACATCCAATCATCCATTTTTCCGTTAAAATAATCTGGAATTTGGTTTTTCAACTCAATTGTAGCATAAGAAATACACTTGCTGCCATCTACAATTCTATCCGAAACAATAGCTTGAGTAGGACAAGCATCTATACACGCTCTACAACTCCCACAATGATCTGTAACCGCCAAATCATACTCTAGCTCTAAATCACAAATAATTTCGGCTAAAAAATAGAAAGAACCATGCTTTTTGGTAATCAGATTCGCATTTTTTCCTACCCAACCTAAACCAGATTTTCTAGCCCAAGCTTTTTCTAAAACAGGAGCAGAATCTACAAAAACCCTGAAACCAAACTCACCAATCTCTTCCTGAAGTTCCGCCACCATATTTTTTAAAATATCTTTAATCACTTCATGGTAATCTTCTCCGTAAGCATATTTAGAAATTTTAAAATTATTGATTTCATCTATTTTTACTTTAGGAAAATAATTATAAGAAAGCGAAATGACAGATTTTGCACCATCTACCAAAAGTGTGGGATCCAACCTTTTGTCAAAATGATTTTCCATGTATTTCATTTCGCCGTGATAGCCTTTATTAAGCCAAGTTTCAAGACGTGGTGCTTCCTCTTCCAGAAATTCTGCTTTAGAAATTCCACAAGATTGAAACCCGAATTTTTCGGCTTTTTGCTTAATCAGTTGAGAATAATTCATTAATTTTAACGCAAAGGCGCAAATATATTTTTTTTATTTTTACGTTTTAAGACGCAAAGTTTTAACAAACTTCGTTTGTTTTATTTTGGAAAATCAATGATTTTCTAGTAATTTAAAAAGATTTTATTTTTATAAATTCTTCTATCGACTTTGCGATTTTATTCAATGATTTTGGTATAATTTTTAGTCTGTAACATAAATTACAGTGCAAAGTTAAGTTTTTTTCTATTTTTGCCCTGTAAAAATGAATGAATAATAATTAAAAAAATAAAAAATGACTTTTGAAGAAATTTTAAATTCAGGTGAATATCACTTAATAGACGTAAGACAACCAGAAGAATTACAGATGGACGGCGCAATAGAAGGCGCTGTAAATATACCTTTAGCAACTGTTCCTTTAAGATTAGACGAAATCAAGGAAATGAAAGGCCCAAAAATCATTTTCTGCAGAAGTGGAGGAAGAAGCGGACAAGCTTGCCAATTTCTAGCTCAGAATGGCTTAGAGAACATCTATAACGGTGGTGGTTTTATGCAATTACATGCTGCATTAGAGCATTATAAAAAATAATAAATCAGAGTTTTCATATTTTTTTGTACAACCAGCGCTCCCAAATTGGGAGCGCTGGCTTTGTTTTGACGAACGCTTTTAGGGTTTAAAACCCTGAAAGCGTTTTTTATTTCTATCAAAATTTTTAAAATTTAGAAAAATCCGCCCGCTTAAACTCTTTCAATAATTTCTGAAAAACTTGTTCTACCGTTAGAATTTCATCGATTAAAGCAGAAGACTGCCCAATTTCTAACTCACCTTCTTCTAAATCTCCTTCGAACATTCCTCGTTTCGCTCTTCGCTTCCCAAGTTTTTCCTGTAAAGCTTCAATATCTTTTCCTTCTTTATAAATTTCTTCTAATTCATAGAAAAATTTATTTTTCACCAAACGAACTGGCGCCAATTCTTTTAAAGTCAATTGCGTATCTCCTTCCTGAGTTTCTACAATTTTTTTCTTCCATTTTTCATGAGCACTTGCTTCTACGGTTGCGGCAAATCTAGAACCGATTTGAACACCATCAGCTCCCAAAATCATCACAGCTTTCATTTGGCTTCCTACAGCAATTCCACCAGCTGCAATGAGCGGAATTTCTATATTTCTACGAACATTTGGAATGAGAGAAAGTGTAGTAGTTTCTTCTCTTCCGTTATGTCCTCCTGCTTCAAAACCTTCAGCCACGACTGCGTCTACTCCTGCTTCTTGACATTTTTTTGCAAATTTCACAGAAGATACTACATGCGCAACTTTTCTTCCTTCTTTTTTTAGAATTTCAGTATACGTTTTCGGATTTCCAGCCGATGTAAAAACGATAGGGACTTTTTCTTCTAAAATTATCTGAATAATCTCTTCAATATTAGGGTATAACATCGGAACATTTATGCCAAAAGGTTTATCCGTAGCGTTTTTACATTTCTGTATATGCTCTCTCAAAACATCTGGATACATGCTTCCTGCGCCGATTAAACCCAATCCACCAGCATTAGAAACCGCAGCAGCGAGTTTATAGCCAGAATGCCAAATCATTCCTCCTTGAATAATGGGATATTTAATATTAAAAAGTTGAGTAATTCTGTTCATGAATTTTTTTTGTTTAAAGATAATCATTTTAAAACACCCCGTCAAAATCAAAGATTTTGACACCCCTCTAAAAGAGGGGAATAAAAAATCCCGAAAAGTTTCGGGATTTGTCTTGTGGGAAATTTTTAAAATTATTTTACGATTGCTGCTTTGTTCCAGTCGGTTTTAAACTGGCAATCTTTGTAACGATTGTCTAATGAGATAAAAGTATCTGCTAGATTTTCTTTTACCCATTTTTCTAAAGTTTCTCTTTTCTTTTTATCAAGGGCAAAACTTTTAATTCTTTCGAAATCTGTAGCAATATCTAGAGAATGTTCAGGAATTATGTCATTCACTTTCATTAAAACTACCGCTTTTTTCTGATTAAGTTCATCCATGAAAACTTCTGTTAAATCTCCTTTATTTACCCCTGCAATTTGATAAGCAACAGTTGCTGGAAGATTAATTTTTTCTTGTCTGTCTGAACCGTCTTCTGCTGGAATTACACCTGCATTAAACTTAGTGTTTTTATCATCAGAATGTTTGTAAGCAGCATCTTTGAAAGTAATTTTTCCTTCAAGGATATCTTTTCTAATTTGTTCCATTTCTGCTTTTGCAGTGGCAATTTCTTCAGCATTTGGTTCTGCTTTTAAAAGAATATGTCTTGCATCGTACAATTTACCAGATTTTTTCACCAATTGAATGATATGGAAACCAAATTCAGATTCTACAGGGTCAGAAATTTCTCCTTCTTGAAGATTAAGCGCAGTAGCTTCAAAAATCTTCACCATTTTCCCTCTTCCGATGTTGGTATACAAACCACCATTTGCAGCTGAACCTGGATCATCAGAATAGATTCTCGCTTTATTTTCAAAAGTTTCTCCGTTTAAGATATCTTGTTTGATTTTTTTAAGTTTATCGATAATTTCTTGCTTGTGCGCATCTGTAAGTTTTGGGAACATTACAATTTTAGAAAGCACTACCTCATCTTTTACTTGTGGCAACTGATATTTGAAAGCGTTGTAAAAATCGGTTACTTCATTAGGCGTTATATTTACTTTATCGGTGATTAGCGCATATTTAGATTGAGCATAGTAGTTATCAATATCCATTTTCTCAATAATATTTTTCATTTCGTAAGAAGAACGGAATTTATAAGAATCTAGCATCGCTCTTTCTGATGGAAACTGAGATAAAATCTGATTGTATTTATCACCAGCTTGTGCTCTAATTGCAGCCGTTCTGTCTTGAATAAGAGTATCTTTTTTCGCTTTATAAATCAAAAGTTTATTGCTCAAAATCTGCTCCATAAATTCGCACTTATTAGTTTGTGCAACCCCTTGTTGAATAGCGTAATTTTGTTGTTCTAAAATATCTGACTCTAATACGATTTCGTCTCCTACCACTGCAGAAATTCCATCTACCAAATCTCCTTTTTTCACTTGTGCATTTGCATTAAAAGAAATGAGCGTTACCAAAAAACTCAATGCAAATAAATATTTCATGTTTTTAATCATTGTTAAATTTTTAACTGATTTGCAAAATTATGATTCTCTGCGAGATTTCCTATAATTTTTATTATAATTATTTCTTAAAATTCTTCTCAAGTTCAGCATTAAAACTTGGTTCTATTACAATTTTTGTTTTCTGGCGTTGTTCTGCAATCGTTTTTGCTAAAATGGCTTCTCTCACATCTGCTCTTAATTCCTCCATGGCTTCTTCTTTGGTCATCGGTGAACTCGGCAAAATCCCATCAATAGCGATGATGAGTAATCTCTCTCCCAGTTTCACTTTTTGAATCCCTTTTTCGAAAGGAACTTTATTCACTTGGAAAACTTCTGCATTTTCAGACATTTCTCCTTTTTCGAAATGCACCATGAGTTGCTGTTTATCATTCAGCTTTCCGTAATATTTTTTATTAAGAGCGTCCCAATTTTTAGCGTCTTTAATTTCTTTGGTGATATCTTTTTCTATGCTTAAATCGGTTAAAATCGCCACTCTTGCATCAGCTCTTTTTTCCCAAATATACTTTTGTTGATTTTTTTGAAAATAATCATCCAATAATTCTGGCTTGTTGGTAAGTTCCTTTTCAATCCATTCACTGAAAAGAAAATCTGCCAATAAGTTTTGTTGAGTTTTTAACAATTGCTCTTTAATTTCAGGTTTCTTTACAAAATCTCTAGAATAAACGACAAAAATATCATTTCCTCTTTTAGAATCAAGGAAAGCAGACCATTGTTCTTTCGTTAATTTATCTGCATTTTTAAAATTTTCAGACAACAGCGTTTTCAAATCACCAAAAGTGAAAACATCTTTATTGAATTGATACAAAACTGCTTTATCATTTTTAAAAGCCAAATAATCCTGATATGATTTCTTAATTTTTTTGAAATCTGGGAATTCTTTGTAATCTGTAGATTTAACCAAAGATTCTATCAATTTATTGTACGCCACATCTGCAAAAGGCGAATCCATCATGTCTCTAATGAACATAGGATTGTATTTTTCTGAACTTTGATAAGGAACCACCGAATACAAATTGAACACAAAATATTTTTCGCCAATTAAAATAGGTTCGGTGTATTCTCCTTGTTTTTTATTTTTGAAGGCTTCATAAACTACGTCTGGCAAAACCGGAGAACCCATAACTACACCTGCATTTTTCTTTTCAGTATTGGTAGAACCGTATAATTGTGCTACTTCCTCGAATTTTTTTCCAGATTTCAGCGCTTCAAAAATTTGAGATTTCATTTTTTCTGATTCCTCATTTTTAGGATAAGAAATCATTCCAAAAATAATATAACCTAATGACGGTCTTCTGTCTACCAACTTCGCAAAAGCCGCAACTGTAGCACTATTGACCAATTGCGTAAACTGACCAGGCTGCAAAAGTTCTAGTTGCTTGTTCAGTTCTACATCTACATTGCCAGATTTCACAAAAAATGGCTCTGGTTTCTGTTTAGTGTAATCTATAATCGCTTTTTCTAAGGTAATTTTACCTGATTTTACGTCATTATAAATTTGATTGTAATCATTTTTATCGTCAACTGTTTTTTCTACATAGAAAACCTGAATTTTCTTTTCAATCAAGTTGGATGAAAAATACTGTTGAAGCGAAGACTGCATGATTTCTTTAGGATAAAAGCTTTCTTCTCTTAGTTCTTGCTCTTTTTCGGCCATTGTTTTTTTGAAATAGCCTAAAGTATCTGCTCTTTTTTCTAGAGCAAAATTCTGGAGCAACTTAAAATCTACATACGTTTTCACGGTATTTTCTATCCCAGAATTTTCTAAACCATATTTATTTTCGGTTTTGAATTTATCTACAGAAATACTGTCTTTTCCTATAATAAGATACTGTGATTGATAGCTTAAAAAAGCTAAAAAGAGGACTAAACTTAACGTTTTTTTCATGTTTTCTTCAATTTTCATTTGCTTTTGGAAATCCTAACGTTCATCTTTCCAAAAATTTACAGCCTCAAAGCTAAAAAAAATCCCTTTCAAATAAAATTTAAAAGGGAGTTAATTATTTCTTAAAATTATTTTGCAATCTAAATTTTATGCAACGCAAAGATTTTATTAATCCTATGAACAATTTTAGTGAGCAAAGAGTACGAATAAATTCGTTTTAAGCGTTCGCTTTATCAATTCGCTAGCGAATCTAACTTTGCTCTCTTGATATTTTATTTCAATTTTATAAACTTTGCGTTTAATAAAAGTTGAAAATTCATGGTAATCTGCGTTTTCAAAACGTTTTTAAAGTTTCACTTCGAAAGTGGTAAGTTCTTTAAATTGTTTTATTCTGCCAATCATTTCGGCTTCTGAAACTTCTTCTAAACGTTGAGTTCCGAATTTTTCTACCGTGAAACTTGCCATTGCAGAACCTACAATTAATGCAGATTTCATTTCTTCGAAAGTAAATTCTTGTTTTTTAGTCAAATACGCTGCAAAACCACCTGCGAAAGTATCTCCAGCTCCAGTTGGATCAAAAACTTCTTCTAATGGCAATGCTGGAATTGCGAAGATTTTACCATCATTAAATAACAATGCTCCGTGTTCTCCTTTTTTGATAATCACGAATTCTGGTCCCATATCGTGGATTTTTTGTGCAGCTTTTACCAGAGAATATTCTCCAGAAAGTTGACGCGCTTCTTCATCATTAATGGTAATAACATCTGTTTTAGCAATTACTTCCAATAATAAATCCCAAGTAAGATCCATCCAGAAATTCATGGTATCTAAAATCACCAATTGTGGACGTTTTTCCATTCTATCTAACACGGCTAATTGTACAGCAGGATGCAGATTTCCTAAAAGTAAAACTTCGGCATCTTTTGCAGATTCTGGAATTTTCGGGTCGAAATTTTCTAGAACATTCAGTTCTGTAGCTAAAGTATCTCTAGAATTAAGGTCATTATGATATTTCCCACTCCAGAAAAATGTTTTCCCGTCCTTAATCATTTCTACTCCATCGATATTGATTCCTTTAGAAGTCATCATATCCAAGTAATGCTGTGGAAAATCTCCACCAATTACAGAAACCAAACTCACGTCTGTTTTCATTACAGAAGCGGCTAAACCTATATAAGTAGCTGCTCCTCCTAAAATTTTATCAGTTTTACCAAAAGGCGTTTCTATGGCATCAAATGCTACAGTTCCTACTGCTAATAATTTCATATGTAGATATTATTTATTGTTTTTATATATTATTTTTTTCTCTCCAACTCTCCCATTCTCCAACTCTCCAACTCTCCCACTCAAACTACTTCCACTCAAACTACTTCCACTGGAAAGTATCAATCATGTGCAGCAAATCTTTTTTAATATAATCTACTGCAGGTGCGAGTGAATCTGGTTTTGGTCTTGTATTAAAATATAAATTCGCGGTTACAAAATGTCTGGTGCTATCTGTGATAAAAATCTGAATATTAGAAGCACTTTCTCCTTTTAATTCATACACATTTCCATACACTTTTTTCCCTGGATAAGAAAAAGACTTGGTTTCGATAGCTGAAGCTTTAATAGTATGTCCATAAACCATTTTTTCTACTTCTTTTACGTGCGCATCAAAATCATTTTTCACCGGAAAATACGTAATGAAAACATTGGCTTTCATTTTGGGATAACGCAAATTATACCAACATGCTTGTTTAGCATCTGCTATTGCTGCAAAATCTGAATATTCAAAAGTATAAGCACATGGATTAGTAAATGCTTGATAATGAGGCTGTGGATATTCTAGACGCAATTCACCTTTGGGTTTAGGTTTTGCTTCTTCACTACAAGCCAATGCAGAAAACGCTAACAAAATGACTGCTAATTTTTTAAACATTCTGCAAAAGTAAGAATTTTTTGTGGAAGAATTTTCTCGAAAATCAAGTTTAAAGATTTAATTTTCAAACGTTTTCTTCAAATAATTTTCTAAAGGTTTCGGAAAAGACTTTTGATGAGAATTTTCGTAATCTGTAATCTGCAATTGATGCTTCTGAGCGTAGTTTTTAAAAACTTTTTTATCCTGCAAAATCACTTTAGAAATACTGATTTCAAGGTTTTTGTGCGTAAGTTTATGATACACCGTTTTTTCCTCCACTATATCATCTTCCAATTCCTGAGAAATACTTTCGGGAAAATCATATAATTTCTTCCAAATAAAGGAATCATCTCGCTGTTTGATGAGAAATTTATCATTACACATTATATAGTAATAGTGTAATTTTAAATCTACCGCTTTTACTTTTTTAGATTTCACAGGAAATTCCAGTACTTTTCCTGTTTCGTAGGCCAAACAATTTTCATGAATCGGACAAATGTCACACTGTGGATTTTTGGGCTTACAGATTTCTGAACCCAAATCCATAATCGCTTGGTTAAAGTTCCCCGGATTTTCATCAGGCATAATGAGTAAAGCCAATTCATAGAAATAAGCATACGCTTTCGGCGAGGAAACATCAAAATCATCGGCAAAAACTCTACTTAGCACTCGGTAGAAATTCCCATCAATGGCAGGAACTTTTTCATCAAAACAAATGCTGGAAACCGCAGCTGCTGTATATTTTCCTACGCCTTTTAGTTTTAAAATTTCAGAAAAGGAGTCTGGAAACGCTCCTCCGAAATCCTCCATTACTTGTTGTGCTGCTTTGTGCAGATTAATCGCTCGGGAATAGTAGCCTAAACCTTTCCAATAGAGTAAAACTTCGTCTATTTCTGCACTGGATAATGATTCTACGGTAGGAAATCTTTCTACAAAATTCAGGTAATGATTCTTGCCTTGCTCTACTCTAGTCTGCTGTAAAACGATTTCGCAGACCCAAATATGATAAGGATTCTTCGTTTTTCGCCAAGGTAAATCTCTCGCATTCAAATCATACCATTTCAAGAGTTTTAAACCAATGTTTAGAAAATCAGTATATTTGTTCTTCTTTTTCAAAAAATATTTTTTATATTTGCACACCAAAAATAAAAACAAAAAAGGAAATGACAAAGGCAGAATTGGTAAACACCATCTCAAGCAAATTAGGAATAGAAAAAAATGATACACAAAAAGTTATCGAAGCTTTTATGCAAGAAATCAGAACTTCTATGTATAATGGAGATAACGTATATTTAAGAGGTTTCGGTTCTTTTGTAATCAAAACCAGAGCAGCAAAAACAGGTAGAAATATTTCTAAAAATACAGCTATCAACATTCCTGCTCACAACATCCCAGCTTTCAAACCTTCTAAAACTTTCGTAGAAAAAGTTAAAACTAAGGTTGCTGTAAAATAATTTATAAATTAGGTTCAAAAAAAATTCAAATATTAACTTTTAAAAATTTCTAACTATGCCAAGCGGAAAGAAAAGAAAAAGACACAAGGTGGCTACCCACAAAAGAAAGAAAAGAAGAAGAGCAAACAGACATAAGAAAAAATAATCTTTTCTGTTTAGATACAATATAATATAGTTGGTGTTTTTATCTTTATAATGAGCACTAACTATATTTTTGTTTTAATTAAAAACTTTAAAAAGAAATTTTAGAAAATGAAGAAAGAATTAATAATCTCTTATGAAGATGATGCTTCTAAAATTGCCCTTATTGAAGACGGTAGATTATTCGAGCTCCACGAGATACAGCAGAATACAGATTTTGTAGTAGGCGATATTTTTGTGGGAAAAATTAAAAAATTAGCTCCTAATCTCAATGCTGCTTTCGTAAATATAGGTTACGAGAAAGATGCTTTTTTGCACTATCAGGATCTAGGTCCGCAGTATCTTACCTATCGCAAGTTTTTACAGGATACGGTATCCAAAAGACAACAAACTTCTTCGCTTAAAAACTTCCAAATTCAGCCAGAAATAGACAAGCACGGCACTGTAGACAAAGTGATAGCTGCTCAAGACGAAGTTTTATTGCAAATTACCAAGGAACCTATTTCTACAAAAGGTCCCAGAATTTCTACCCAGATTTCATTAACCGGTAGATTTCTAGTACTCATCCCTTTTGATAATAAGGTTTCTATCTCTAAAAAAGTTAAAAGCGCCGAAGAAAAAGCTAGGCTCAAAACGCTTATAGAAAGCATAAAGCCTGAAGGTTTCGGTGTAATCATCAGAACAGTAGCAGAAGGAAAAAAAGTTGCAGAACTCCATAATGACATGAACCAATTGGTTGATAAATGGAACGTTTGCTTCAAAAATATCCAAAAAAATAAAACACCTGCCAAAGTTCTTAGTGAAGAAGACAAAGCTTCGGCTATTTTGAGAGACAATTTCAATCAAGATTTCGTTTCTATCATTTGTGACGATGAACAAATGGTAAACGATATGAAAAATTACCTTGAAGTCATTGCTCCAGAACGAAAAAACATTGTACAATTTTATGATTCTCACATTCCACTTCTGGAATATTACAATGTAGAAAAACAGCTGAAACAATCTTTTGGAAAACACGTAAATATCCCAAGTTCTAAAGGTGCTTACCTCGTGATAGAACACACTGAAGCACTGCACGTAGTAGACGTGAACTCGGGGAACAACATTTCTTCTGGCACCGCCAATAAAGAACACGCCCTAAACGTGAACAAAATGGCGGCTACAGAAATTGCAAGACAACTCAGACTGCGAGACATGGGAGGAATTATTGTGGTAGATTTTATAGACATGCCAAATCCTGACCACAGAAAAGAGCTCTACGAACACTTGCGCGAAGAAATGAAACGCGACAAAGCAAAGCACAAAATCCTACCGCCGAGTAAATTTGGTTTGATACAAATCACCAGACAACGTGTAAGACCAGAAAAACAAATAGACACCAAAGAAGAAAACCCGAACAAAGACGGCGAAATCTTGGCTCCTATTTTTGTGGTAGAACGCATGGAAGAAACCATCAAAGATTTCTTTACCAAAAACAAGGGCAAATTATATCTACACACGCATCCGTTTGTAGAAGCATATCTTACAAAAGGATTGATGAGCCAACAAATGAAATGGTTTATCAAGTACAAAAAATGGGTAACCATTATCCCAAGAGATTCTTTTAAATATCTGGAGTACAGACTCTATGATGCAGACAAAAAAGAACTCGTAAGCTACTCGAATTAATGAGTAATAACAAATGAAATTTTCGGTGCTCTCCTTGAGGAGAGTTAGAGAGGAAGAAAATTTCTAAAAAATTATAAAATCGTTGCAGTAATGCAGCGATTTTTTTTGTTTATATATATTAGAGAATAAAAGTTTGAAAATCAAATAATTAACTTTAAATTACAAGGTTTTTTACAATTAAATTTCGTCTATTTGATTGACGTGGCATTTAAACTCTCAGCAAAATAAATTACTGAAAAATAAGAATTTGCCAACGTTTAGCAAAATAAGCCACCACACAAATCCTTAGCTTTTGAACAATATCTAATTTATCCTAAATCTTCCTAAGCACATCCTCCTCGTAAACAATTCAAAATTTTCACAGAAACACTATTAAACACTTTGTCAACTAGTATAAAATCACTAAGTTTGCCAAAAGTGTCAAGAAATAAATTTCAAGATTATGAAAGAAACATTTGGAGAATACATCCACAAATTAAGAGTAGATAATGGCTTGACATTAACTAAGCTTGCTGCTGCTTTAGATATAGACCAATCTACCCTATCAAAAATTGAAAACGGTAAAAGAAATGTTCCGTCTGAAATAATACCAAAACTTTCATCATTTTTCAATCTTGACTTAAAAAGATTAGAACACGAATATTTAAGTGAAAGAATTGCAGAACTGATTTATCCGCAGGAAGAAACCAAAAAGCTTTTCTTAGCTGCCGAAGAAAAAGCAAAATATATGAGAATTAAAAACCAACAACAAAGTACACTCAAGTTTTAACAATGGTAGGAGCATCACTATTTTCAAGTGCAGGCATAGCAGAAACTTACTTTGAAGAAGTAGGAATAAATATTGTTGCCGCTAATGAGTTGATTCAAGAAAGAGCCGAATTATATCAGGCACTATATCCCAATTCTAAAATGATTGCTGGAAGCATTTTAGACGAAAACGTTTTTAAATCACTCGTAAAAAATACTCCCGAAAAACTAGACTTTCTGATTGCTTCACCGCCCTGCCAAGGAATGAGCGTTGCAGGAAAAAACAGAAATATTGAGCAAATGATCAATGACGAAAGAAATTATCTTGTTTTCAAAATTATTGATTTTATTAAACTAAAATCGCCAGACTTTGTTTTGATTGAAAATGTTCCGACATTTTTCAAATTAGTTTTACCTTACAAAAATCAACAATTAAAAGTAGTTGAAATTCTAAATCTACTTTTTGGCAAAGAATACAACATTGAAGCAAATGTTTATGATGCAGCTGAATTTGGTATTGCTCAAAGACGAACAAGAGCAATTATAAAATTGTATCGAAAAGGTAAAAAATGGGGACAACCAATCAAATCTGAAAAACAAATAACCGTAGAGGAAAAAATTGGTTTTTTACCAAGTATTGAAGCAGGACAAAAATCAAATGTAAAATGGCACTTTGCTCGAAAACATTCGGATAGTCATATTCTGTGGATGAAACACACGCCAACAGGACAAACTGCGTTTGAAAACAAAAAATATTTTCCTGTAAAACCAAATGGAGAAAAAATCAAAAGTTACAATACATCATACAGACGAATTAATTGGGATGAACCTGCACCTACAATTACAATGCGAAATGATGCTATCAGCTCGCAACTGAACGTGCATCCTGGTAGAAAACTGAAAAACGGAACTTATTCTGATGCAAGAGTCTTAACACCATTAGAATTGATGCTGTTGTCGTCTTTACCACAAGATTGGAATATCCCCGACAATACCCCCGAATTGCTTATCAGAAAATGTATTGGCGAATGTATTCCGCCATTACTTATTAAAAACATTGTTTCTCAAATAAATCAATAATATGACTTTAAGAATTGATAGTAAAAAATGGATTTTGTACCGACATACGAGTGATTTTGATAAACTTTGTGTGGTTGCTGAATTTTTGAAGTCTTACACCAAAACAGGAATTTCAACAGACGAGAAAACGCAGTTAAATTTAAAGTTGCGTGAATTGGGATTGTATAACGAAAGAAATCCCGACTTACCGTTAGATGCAATAAATCATAAAATTAATCAGCTTTCTTACTTTATGTTTGGCTACCAAGCTAAAGTTGATGGACAAGACAGATTTTTATTTAGTCCGCTTGGCAACTTGTTTTTGAAACACGTTGAAGATAAAAATAAAATAGCTAAAATATTTCTTACAATGCTTTGGGCTATTCAATATCAACACCCTCACAGCGGAACAGATAGCGAATTTCAGCTTTATCCATTTCGTCTCATTTATAAATTGCTTTCAGAGTCAAAACTCTCATATAAACTTTATGCTTTTGAAGTTGCTTATTCGGTTGTTTTTCTGAAGGAAGCAAACAAAACAACCTACAAAGAATTAGTAAGTGAATTGTTGGCATTACGCAAACTTTCTGATGAAGAACTTGCTCAAAAATTTCAAGAAGACAGACACGCATATGTAAACTCTGCTTACGAATGGGATTATTACCATTCTAAATTTTTGGAACTAGCAGGAGTATTGGTTAAGAAAGAAGGAGATATAATTTGTAAACTACAACATGGGGATTCTACAAAGCATCCTACTCTCCGAAAAATAACGCGAAACGAAGTTTCAATACCCGAAAACCTAAAATCATTAGTTGAACAATTAGAAAACGAATTCTCATTTTTAGATAAACCATTGCTACTTAACGACCCTGAACGTCTGAAAATTGATGTTATCAAAGAAATTTACAGTTTCTATCCGAAAACTCTTTTGATTGAAATTAGTGAAGCTATTGACGACTTTAAATTTGAATTACTTAATCTCCCAAAACTTATTGAACAATACGCAAACAACAATGAAGGGGCAGAAGCTTATCTTTTTGAAGATGCTTTAGTTGAAGGATTTAATCAATTTTATAACGTTTCCGCTAATAAAGTGGGAGGTGCAGGTAATACTGATATAGAATGTTTGTATAAAACAAAAAAGAAAAAATTTGCTGTAGAGGCTAAATCAACTAAAAATAAATTATTACAAGCTAATGCAAATCGATTGGGTGAGCATCGAGAAAAAATTGGAGGTGAATACAGTATAATTGTCACCCCTAGATATGTTCCCGGTGTAATTCGAGATATTAGAAACAATCCTATTGTAATAATACAATCAAATACTTTTTCGGAATATCTGTATAACTATATTGACAATGACATAAGAGAAATAGACTATGAAGATTTTGACAGCATTATCGTCAATAATCTTGGAAAAGACATTAGTAAAAACATTTCGGACTTGACCATTTCAAAGTTCGCGACACATAAATAAAACCTACTATGATTACAATTACAAGAGAGAATAATATGGAATTAATGGCTAGGTATCCCGACAACTATTTTGACCTTGCCATAGTTGACCCACCTTATGGAATTTTGAACAAAACAAAAAGAGGAGGAGACCATAAATTTAACATGGATGAATACAGTCAATGGGATGTAAAACCAAATGATGACTATTTTAATGAGTTATTTCGAGTTTCTAAAAATCAGATTATTTGGGGAGGAAATTATTTTGGACAGATTTGGGCAAGAAGTCCATACAATAAAGGATTTATTATTTGGGACAAAAACCAACCTGAAACACTTAATAACTTTTCAATGGCTGAAATGGCTTGGTCATCATTAGACAAACCATCAAAAATTTTTAGGTTTAGTGTAAGAAAAAATAGAAATAAAATTCACCCAACACAAAAACCAGTTGAGCTTTACGAATGGCTTCTGAAAATGTACGCTAATCAAGGTGATAAAATTTTAGATACGCATTTGGGAAGTGGAACGATTGCGATTGCTTGTTATAATGCAGGATTGAGTTTGACAGCTTGCGAAATCAGTGAAACTTATTATTTAAAAGCATTGGACAAAATAAAGGAAGTTGTTCCCGAAAGCGCAATCCATACGAATGATATGGATGCTTTTTCTTTGACATTTCCCGAACAAACCAAATCTAAAAACGAATTATATAAACAATATAAAGAACAAGTAGAACAATTAAAAATATTCAAGGAAGAGCGAGCAAAATACTATTCAATTATTAGATAATACCAAATCACCCCATCTCCCAGATTTATAATCCGTGACTTTCAATAAAACCCAAAAACCTCTGCTTTCGCAGAGGTTTTTCTATAAAAGAACTTCTACTCAATTTCGGGTAAAAGAGCAGTCAAGTTTGGGGTTTGTTCGTGGTTCCTTCGTGTTTCCTTCGAATCAGCCTCGGAAAAGTACCCTAAATCACGAACAAACCACGAACAAATGTAAAAGGAAACTGAACTCAGACTCTAACTTGAGTCATAAAAAATCTTATCAACATTTAACAATCCTTTAAAATAAGCTCTGCTAAAAATTCCCTATTTTTGAGCAATGCAAAATTCTTTAGAAATACTTTTACAGCAGTTGCAAGATGCAGAGTTGGGTGGTTTTGATGCGCAAAAAGATTATGCGCCACCTTATCGTTCTTTGCTCACGCAAGAAGAAATTTTGGCCAAAAATCCTAAATACGCCGCCGTCAATATTTTACTCTATCCCAAAAACGGAGAATGGCACTTTCCACTCATCCACAGAACCCACAATGAGAATGACAGACATTCTGGGCAAATTTCGCTTCCTGGTGGTAAAAAAGATGACACCGATGCAGACTTTGCAGAAACCGCCATCCGTGAAACTTGGGAAGAAATAGGCGTTACCACTTCACAAATCAAAATCGTGAGAGAACTATCTCCTATTTATATTCCGCCAAGTAATTTTTTCGTGTATGCTTTTCTGTCTTACACCGAATCTTGGCCAGATTTTAATCACCAACAAACCGAAGTTCAAGAAATTTTAGAAGTTCCACTTTCTGTGATTCGAGATTTGCCAAAACCACCTTTAACCATGGAATTGCCACGAACCAATGGATATAAAGTTCCTTATTTTGATTTCCAAAACCATAAAATTTGGGGCGCCACTTCTATGATTTTGAGTGAATTGAACGAGTTGCTAAAAAATGTTTAAATTTGCAATCTGCATTTTGATGTTTAATTCATTATCAAAAAATTTTAAAACCACAAAAGCCACAAAAGAAAAGCTTGAAAATAAGTCTTTCAAAAGAAGAAAAAGCATTGTTTAATCTTTTTCATTTTAGGAAACTTTAAAACAAATATAGCTTTTGTCACTTTTTCGGTTAAAAATTAATAGCGCAGAAAAATCATTTGTGTTTAATAAAAATCGAGCTTAATAGCTGCTTGAAAATGGCGAAGAAAAGCATTTTTACAGATTCTTTCGGGAATATTTACTTTTTAAAGAGATTTATCATCTTCATCTTGGGAATGATTTCCTACAGAAGATTTAATGGGTTCAACAAACTGAAAATTACAGGAACCGAGCATTTGGTAAACCTCCCGAAAAACAATGTGTTATTCGTATCTAATCACCAAACGTATTTTGCTGATGTAGCAGCAATGTACCACGTTTTCTGTGCCGTGAATAACGGATATATGAACACCATCAAAAATCCTATTTACCTGCTCAATCCAAAAGTAGATTTTTACTACGTAGCCGCAGAAGAAACCATGAATAAAGGGATTTTAGCAAGAATTTTTAAATTGGCTGGAGCAATTACCGTAAAAAGAACTTGGCGCGCCGAAGGAAAAAATGTGAACAGAATGGTAGATTTAAGAGAAGTAGAAAATATTCTGAAAGCGCTAGATAATGGTTGGGTGATTTCTTTTCCGCAAGGTACTACTTCTGCTTTTGCACAAGGTAGAAAAGGAACAGCTAAACTCGTTCAGCAGCAGCGTTGTATCGTTATTCCTATCAAAATCAATGGATTCCGAAGAGCATTTGACAAAAAAGGATTGAGAGTAAAAGTGACAGGTGTAGAACCTACTATGCAGTTCAAAGCGCCACTAGATATAGATTACGACAACGAAAAAGCGGAAGATATTCTTAACAAAATTATGCACGCCATCGAGCAAACACCTGAACATAACGTGTTACACGATTACGACAAAGAATATCAGGAGCGCAAAAAACAAGAGAAAAAAGACGAGTAAACTTATTTTATTAAATTTTACTTGGCTCTTTTCACCTGGCTCTTTTTAATTTTAATTGAAATATGAACATTCATTTCATTGCAATTGGCGGTGCTGCGATGCACAATCTTGCCATAGCGCTCAAAAATAAAGGTTACCAAATCACAGGTTCAGATGATGCTATTTTTGAACCTTCTCTTTCTCAATTGCAAAAAAACGGACTTCTTCCTGAAAGTTTAGGTTGGTTTCCTGAGAAAATTTCTGAAAATCTAGACGCAGTCATTTTAGGAATGCACGCCAAAAAAGAGAATCCTGAACTCTTGAAAGCTCAAGAATTGGGCATTAAAATTTACTCTTATCCAGAATTTCTATACGAACAGAGCAAAGAAAAAACCAGAGTGGTGATTGCAGGTTCTCACGGGAAAACCACCATTACTTCGATGGTTCTTCATACGTTGCAATACCATCATTTCGACACAGATTTTATGGTTGGAGCACCGTTAGATGGTTTTGACTGCATGGTTAAAATTTCTTCGGAAAATGATTTTATCATCTTGGAAGGAGATGAATATCTTTCTTCGCCGATAGATTCTCGTCCGAAATTCTTGCATTATCATCCGAATATCGCTTTGATTTCTGGGATTTCTTGGGATCATATCAATGTTTTTAAAACGGAAGAAGAATATGTAGACGCTTTTAGAAATTTCATTCAAAACATTACTTCTGGTGGAATTTTAGTGTACAATGAAGAAGATGAAAACTTAGTAAAACTGGTAGACGAAGCGGAGAATTATTTCAGAAAAATGCCTTACAAAACGCCCAACTACGAAACCAAAAACGGAAAAACTTCCGTAGAGACAGAAATGGGGCAAATTCCGCTTAAAATTTTCGGAAAGCACAATTTACTGAATTTAGAAGGAGCAAGGCTTATTTGCAATCAATTGGGCATTTTAGACGAAGATTTCTACGAAGCTATGATGAGTTTCTCTGGCGCATCAAAACGTTTAGAAAAGGTAAAAAGAAATGATGATGTGATTTTGTACAGAGATTTTGCACACGCACCAAGCAAAGTAAAAGCATCTGTAGAAGCCTTTGCAGAACAATTTCCTGCCATGAAGAAAATAGGCGTTCTAGAACTTCACACCTACTCTTCTCTGAATCCAGCATTTTTGCCTCAATACAAAAATACTTTAGCCCAACTTGATGAAGCGGTGGTTTTCTATGATTTGGAAGCTTTGAAAATTAAAAACATGACTCCTATTTCGCCTGAATTGATTAAAGAATCTTTCGGGAAGGAAAATTTACAGGTTTTTACCAATGCGGATGATTTGAAAAATTTTTGGCAAAATCTAGAAAAATCAAATGCTGCTTTCCTGATGATGAGTAGCGGAAATCTTGGCGGAATTTCTTTGACTTAAATAAAAATCAATCCTTCATCCTTTTGAAACGCAAAGTTTTTAAAACTTTAAAGTAAAAAAATTAAGCAAGCAAAGATAAAATTCGCTAGCGAATTTGATTAAGCCTACGTTTAAAAAACGAATGTATTCGTCAACTTTGCTCACTTAAAATTGCAAATAAATCATTAAAACATCTTTGCGTTTTACAAAAAGTTAAAAAATTTTTGGCTAAATTTAGAAAAATCAAATACTGCTTTCCTAATGATGAGCAGCGGAAATCTTGGCGGAATTTCTTTGACTTAAATAAAAATCAATCCTTTATCCTTTTGAAACGCAAAGTTTTTAAAACTTTAAAGTAAAAAAATTAAGCAAGCAAAGGTAAAATTCGCTAGCGAATTGGATTAAGCCTACGTTTAAAAAACGAATTGATTTGTATACTTTCCTCACTTAAAATTG
>NZ_JASMRM010000003.1:0-170346 GCF_041431305.1 Cloacibacterium sp. Arc13 | reverse complement strand
GTTTAAAAAACGAATTGATTTGTATACTTTCCTCACTTAAAATTGCAAATAAATCATTAAAACATCTTTGCGTTTTAAAAAAAATTACACAAGCTATGTACATCGCAATAGCAGATAAGTTTTCATCATTTTAAGTACTTTCTAGCAAAATATTTTCTCAAAAATTTTAGATTTTTTTTTGCTAACTATTTCATATTCAAAATATTTTATTAATTTTAGAAACACACTAAAACCACATGAATATGAGAACTATAAAACACATTCTTGATAGAAAATCAAGAGAACTCGCCATCATCGAACCTGAAAAAACCGTTTTCGAAGCTTTAAAATTAATGGCAGACAAAAACATAGGCTCTGTTATCGTAATGGATGGAATACGATATCTCGGCATTCTTTCGGAGAGAAATTACGCAAGACAAGTTGTGCTTCTCAACAAAAGTTCTAAGCAACTTCCCGTAAGAGAAATTATGAGAACAGACCTCCCAAAACTTTCTAAAAATGACCCCATCGAAAAATGTATGGAAATCATGACTCAACTCAATGTGAGATATTTGCCTGTGGTAGAAAATGAAACACTCATCGGTCTAATTTCTGTAAAAGACCTTCTAGACGAAGTTTTATTGCACCAAAAAGACGTCATCGAAAATCTTACCCACTATATCAACACTTAAATTTTTCGACTGAACTAATACCATTTCTCCTCCCGAAATCCATCGGGAGTTTTTTATGGAGTGAGATTTCTAAATTTTATTATATTTGGGAAAATCAGAACACCAGTAGAAATGAGATACACCACATTAGGAAAAATTCCGCAAAAAAGGCATACCATTTTTAAATCCGAGGAAGGGAATTTCTATTACGAACAGCTTTTTGGGACTGAAGGTTTTCACGGAATCTCTTCGTTACTGTATCATATTCACAGACCTACACAGATTAAATCTATTGGAACGCCAAAAGATGTTACTCCAAAAATTGCAGTAGACCGAAACATCACGCCGCGAATGTTTAAAGGTGTACAAATCACTCCCGAAATTGATTATTTAGAAAGTAGAAAAGTTTTGTTGTTAAACAACGATTTAAAAATGGGCTTGGCAAAGCCTAAAAAATCTACGGAATATTTTTATAAAAATGCAGAATGTGATGAACTGCTTTTCATACACGAAGGAAAAGGCACGCTGAAAACCTTTGTTGGGAATTTAGACTTCGAAAAAGGTGATTACCTTATCATTCCAAGAGGAACGATTTATCAAGTAGAGTTAGAAACTACTGAAAATGTCTTTTTCTTTTTAGAAGCACACTCCCCGATTTATACGCCAAAAAGATACAGAAATGAGTTCGGGCAATTGCTGGAACATTCGCCTTTTTGCGAAAGAGATATTATCGCTCCCACTTTTGTAGAACCCAAAGACGAAAAAGGAGAATTTCTCATTAAAATAAAAAAAGAAAACCTGATTTGGGATTTTATTTACGCTACGCATCTTTTTGATGTGGTAGGTTGGGACGGTTATTTCTACCCTTATAAATTCAATATCAAAAATTTTGAACCGATTACAGGAAGAGTGCATTTACCACCACCCATTCATCAGAATTTTGAAGCGCATAATTTTGTGATTTGTTCTTTTGTGGCGAGAATGTACGATTATCATCCTCAAGCGATTCCTGCACCTTATAACCACTCGAATATAGATTCAGACGAGGTTCTTTTCTACACTGAAGGAGATTTTATGAGCCGAAATTATATTGACTTAATGGATTTTACGCTTCATCCTGGCGGAATTGTTCACGGACCTCATCCTGGCTCAATGGAAAGAAGCATTGGCAAAAAATTCACCGAAGAATATGCGGTAATGATAGATCCTTTCAGACCACTGAAAATTACAGAAGAAGCGATGAAAGTGGAAGATAAAACCTACGCTACCAGTTGGTTAGACACTGAAGAAAATTATTTACACGACAGAAGTCAAGAGTAAAAACCCGAATAAACATTTAAAAATTTTATGGGTTAAAAATTCCTATTTTTATGCACTTTAGCACAAAAACAGGTCAATATTATCAAAAAATCACAACTTTATTTGATAAATCTCATCTTGTACATTCTTCATAAAAATGTAACTTTGGGAAATAGAGAAAATTGAAAAGTTTAGAAACATAAAAACGATTATATTATGTATAATTACGTCACGGCAGAAGAAGCCTTATCACTTGTCCAGAGCAACCAAAGAATATTTTTTCACGGGAGTGCTTGTACTCCTAATTATTTGATTTCGGAATTAGCAAAACAAGCCCATAGATTAAGAGATGTAGAAGTGGTTTCCATCACCGTTCAAGGTGAAGTAGAAATTGCAAAACCAGAATATAGAGACAGTTTTTACATCAACTCTCTTTTTGTTTCGGCACCAGTAAGAGAAGCTGTAAACAGTGACAGAGGAGATTTTGTTCCCGTTTTTTTGAGTGAAATTCCTATTTTATTTAAAAATAATATTCTTCCGTTAGATGTAGCCATTATTCAGGTTTCACCGCCAGATCAGCATGGTTATTGTTCACTGGGAACTTCTGTAGATGTAGCGAGAAGTGCCGTAGATTCTGCAAAATATGTGATTGCACAGGTAAATCCTAAAATGCCAAGAACGCTAGGAGATTCTATGCTTCATGTTAAAAGAATTGATAAAATGGTTTGGCATGAAACCGATTTATTAACAGTAGATTACGCTGCGAAAGTTTCTGATGACGAAAGAACCATCGGAAAATACATTGCCGAAATGGTAGAAGATAAATCTACGCTTCAAATGGGAATTGGTACGATTCCAGATGCGGTTCTAAGTTCTCTACACAATCACAAAGATTTAGGCGTACACACGGAAATGATTAGTGACGGAATCATAGATTTAGTTGCGAATGACGTAGTAAACAATAAATATAAAGGAACACATCTCAACAAAACCATTACTGCATTTTGTTTTGGAACAAAGAAATTATACGATTTCATAGACAACAATCCTTCCTTCCAGTTTATGGATGTGACTCACGTTAATAATCCTTCTATCATTAGAAGAAACAAAAAATTAGTAGCCATAAATTCTGCTATAGAAGTAGATTTAACAGGTCAAGTTTGTGCAGATTCTATTGGCACTTATCAATATTCAGGAATTGGCGGACAAATGGATTTTATTCGTGGAGCTGCACTTTCTGAAGGTGGAAAACCTATTATTGCCCTTACTTCTAGAACCAAAAAAGGAGTTCCTAGAATTGTTCCTTACCTAAAAGAAGGAGCTGGTGTAGTAACGACTAGAGGTCATATTCACTATGTGGTAACAGAATATGGAGTAGCTTATCTCTACGGAAAAAACATGAGACAGCGCGCAAAACTACTCATTGACATTGCCCATCCTGATGACAGAGAAATGCTCGATAAATTCTGCTTCGAACGATTTAAATCACACGCATTATAACATCATAAAACCTATCAAAAAGATAGGTTTTGTTTATTTTTTTTGTTCGCATCACACAATATTTGTAATTTGGCACATAACAAACTCCAAATAAAAAGAGAAAAATGAGCACACTTACTTTTGCCGAAAAAATAGCGCAGGCAGAGAATTTTCTTCCAATAAATGGAACAGATTATATAGAATTTTATGTAGGAAACGCTAAGCAAGCAGCCCATTATTACAAAACTGCTTTCGGTTTTCAGAGCGTAGCTTATGCAGGGCCAGAAACCGGAGTAAGAGATAGAGCTTCTTATGTAGTGCAACAAGGAAAAATAAGATTGGTTCTTACCTCAGGTTTATCTTCAGACTCACCAATTTGTGAGCATCAAAGAAAACATGGTGATGGAGTGAAAATTCTTGCACTTTGGGTTGATGATGCGTACAAAGCATTCGAAGAAACCACAAATCGTGGTGCAAAACCTTACATGGAACCAAAAACGCTAAAAGATGAATTCGGCGAGGTAAAAATGTCTGGAATTTATACTTACGGCGAAACCGTTCACATGTTCATCGAAAGAAAAAATTACGAGGGTCCATTTATGCCAGGATACGAAAAATGGGAATCAGATTATAACCCTTCGGATTGTGGATTGCTTTATGTAGACCATTGCGTAGGAAATGTAGGTTGGGACAGAATGATTCCAGTGGTAAAATGGTATGAAGAAGTAATGGGATTTGTAAATATTTTAAGTTTTGACGATAAGCAAATTAACACCGAATATTCTGCACTCATGTCAAAAGTAATGAGCAACGGAAACGGATTTGCTAAATTCCCAATTAATGAACCAGCAGAAGGGAAGAAAAAATCTCAGGTAGAAGAATATCTAGATTTCTACGAAGGAGAAGGAGTTCAGCACATTGCAGTAGCGACTAAAGACATTATAAAAACGGTAACAGAATTGAAAGCGAGAGGAGTAGAATTCCTTTCAGCACCACCAGAAGCCTACTACGAAATGGTTCCAGAAAGAGTGGGAACAATAGACGAAGACATTAAAAAACTTCAAGATTTAGGAATCCTAATTGACTGTGACGAAGAAGGTTATCTTTTACAAATTTTCACAAAACCTGTAGAAGACCGCCCTACTCTTTTCTACGAAATTATAGAAAGACATGGTGCGCAAAGCTTCGGAGCTGGTAATTTCAAAGCATTATTTGAAGCCTTAGAAAGAGAACAAGCCAGAAGAGGCAACCTATAAATTATGAAATCGCCAAGATTAGCAAACACCAACGCTAATAAATGTTCAGCGATTGCATATGACCTTTAAAAATAATATATGTCTACATATGAAAAAAATAATTTTATTTTTCACCATCTTTTCATTCGCTTTTTCATTTTCTCAAAAAACGAATACTAGAGACTACGAAGACATTAATGCAAAACTAGACCGACTTTTACGCGAAAGAGAGGTAGAAAAAAGAGTACTGGATGTAAATTTAGAAGGAAAAACCTTTGTCCTGATTCAAAATAAAGGAACTGTGGTTTACAAATACGTTGTAAGTTTTTTAGCTGATAAAAATATCAACATTGTAGAGCTCATCAACGATACTTCTGCTCAGAGCAAAACGACCAAACTGTATTCTGGAGATTTCGTTAGAAATAACAATTACATTTCTGTAAGAGCAGATGTTTTAGAAGGTCAAAAAATTGGCATTCCGCTTACGTACAATTTCATGATTCAAGAAAGAGACGGTATTCTTTTTTTAATCAACATGAATAATAATGAAAAGTGGATTGACACTGCTTTGGTAAAATAAAAAACATTGAAATATTGCCCGAAATTCTTTTGTTTTCGGGCTTTTTTATATCTTTAAAACAAATTTTAAGACATGAAATCTTTTATAAATTATCCACAAAATTCAGATTTTTCTATTCATAATATTCCTTTTGGTGTAGCGGTTTTTAACAGAGAATACATCGCTTGTTGTACCAGAATTGGCGATTTGGTGATAGATCTCGCTACTTTATACGATTACGGATTTTTTGACGAAATAGAAGGGTTAAATGAAAACGTTTTCGAAGCATACACGCTCAATGAATTTATAGAACTAGGAAAACCGGTAACCAATGCTGTTCGTTTAAAAATTCAGGAACTTTTATTAGAAGGTTCATCGCTTTCTCATGACGAAAAAACCATAGAAGAATGTTTCTATGATTTAGATAAAGTACAAATGATGATGCCACTTCACGTACAGAATTACACAGATTTTTACAGCAGTATAGAACACGCTACCAATGTGGGGAAAATGTTTCGTGACCCTGCAAATGCATTGCTCCCGAACTGGAAACATTTACCAGTAGGTTATCACGGTCGTGCTTCGTCAATTGTGGTTTCGGGAATTAATTTTCACAGACCAAAAGGTCAAATGAAACCTGCAGATGCAGAAAAACCAATTTTCGGTGCTTCAAAACAATTAGATTTTGAGTTAGAAATGGCTTTTGTATTGAATAAAAATACAGAAATTGGAGAAAGCATCTCTACCCAAGAAGCCGAAGACGCTATTTTTGGAATGGTGATTTTCAACGATTGGAGCGCAAGAGATATTCAGAGTTGGGAATACGTTCCGCTTGGTCCGTTTTTAGGAAAAAATTTCTGTTCGTCTATTTCACCTTGGGTGGTGACTTTAGAAGCATTAGAACCTTTTAGAACTGCATCACCTAAGCAAGAACCTGAAGTTCTAGATTATCTAAAATTTGAAGGAGATAAAAATTTCGACATTAACCTAGAAGTGTATTTGCAACCAGAAAACGGCGAAGAAAACCTAATTTGCCAAAGCAATTACAAATACATGTACTGGAATATGACGCAACAATTGGCACATCATACCATCAATGGTTGTAATGTGGAAGTTGGCGATTTATATGCTTCTGGAACGATTTCTGGAAATGAACCGAATAGTTTTGGTTCTATGCTAGAATTGACTTGGCGCGGACAAAACCCGCTAAAACTTTCAGATGGAAGCGAAAGAAAATTTATAGAAGACCACGATACTATAATTATGAAAGGATTCTCTGAAAAAGACGGAATAAGAGTAGGTTTCGGAGAAGTGAGAGGAAAAGTTTTGCCAGCTAAGTAAAGTTTTCTAACACATAAGTCACATCAGATTAAGAAAAATGATTGAAAATAATTAGAACACATGAGGCTTCGAAAGCTATATTTTCAAAATGAAAAAATAAATGATTTACATTTAAATGTCATTAACAAAGTGAAAAATTTAACACATAAGTCACATCAGATTAAGAAAAATGATTGAAAATAATTAGAACACATGAGGCTTTGAAAGCTACATTTTCAAAATGAAAAAATAAATGATTTACATTTAATGTCATTAACAAAGTGAAAAATTTAACACATAAGTCACATCAGATATACATAAATAATTGAGAATATGTAGAACACATGAGGCTTTGAAAACGATATTTTCAAAGTGAAAAAAAACTAAAAAAACTAAAATGCTAATAACCCAAAAAATAATAAATGAACTCACCTATAACATTATTGGTGCTTGTATAGAAGTTCACAAATTAGTAGGCCCCGGTTTGTATGAAGTAGTATATCATAAATGCCTTGAAAAAGAATTTATTTTAAGAAATATAAGTTTCAAATCAGAGCTAGAAATTCCTTTTAATTATAAAGGAGAACAAATAGATTGCAAAGTGAAATGTGATTTTTTAATTGAAAATTTAATCGTATTAGAATTAAAATCCGTGAATGACATTCATAATATTCATAAGGCACAAACCATGAATTATATGAACTTATTACAAGTTCCTAAAGCAATATTAGTTAATTTTAATGTTTACAATTTATATAACGAAGGAACGGAAACTTTTGTTAGTAGAAATTTTGAAAATTTACCTAGATGAAAATCTTTGATTTTCAACTCATGTGCTCTAAATATTTTCAAAAAAACTAAACTCTAATATGACTAATGTGTTAAAATAGAAATAAATAGAAATGAAAACAATCCATCCATCAGAATTATCACCAACGCAAGTGCAAATGATTTTGCAAACGGCTGTTTCTCCGCGACCTATTGCACTGGCTTCTACCATAGACAAAAACGGAAATGTGAATCTTTCGCCGTTTAGTTTTTTTAATTTATTTAGTTCTAATCCACCGATTCTGATTTTTTCTCCTGCGAGAAGAGTTCGAGATAATTCTACAAAAGACACCCTTCATAATGTGCTAGAAGTTCCAGAAGTGGTGATTGGAAATGTGAATTTTGATATGGTTCAGCAAGTTTCACTTTCATCTACAGAATATGAAACAGGTGTAGATGAATTTATTAAATCTGGATTAACTAAAAAACCATCAGAATTGGTAAAACCACCACTCATTGCAGAATCACCCGTGAATTTTGAATGTAAAGTCATCGAAGTAAAACCACTTGGAAACGAAGGTGGCGCTGGAAATTTAGTCATCTGCGAAGTTTTAAAAATTCACATTAGAGAAGAGTTTTTAAATGAAGAAGGAAATTTAGACCAAAAGAAACTGGATTTAGTTTCTAGATTGGGCGGAAACTGGTACGGAAGAACAAGTGCAGAAACACTATTCGAAGTTCCAAAACCATTGGTTACGAAAGGAATTGGCTTTGATCAATTGCCTTCAGAAATTAGAAATTCTAAAATTTTCACAGGAAATGATTTAGGAATGTTGGCGAATGTAGAACAACTACCTGAAGGAAATTTCTCCGCAGATGAAAATTTACATCTAGAAGCGCAAAAACTGCTTTTAGAAAGCAAAATAGAAGAAGCTTGGAAAGTTCTTTTAAAATAAATTTTGGCTAAATCCAAAGAGGAATTAAAAATTAGGCGGACTAAAGTCCGCCTTTGTTATAGAATTATTTTTTCAAAAATTTAATACAATCATTCGCTACAGCATTCAGCAAAGTGGGTAATTTAAAATCTAACCAAGGTTCTTTGGCTCCAAAAGTATGATTGCCTTTTTCTACTAGAATTAACTCTGAGTTTACAACCCAAGAATGTAAATTTTCGGCAGCAGAATAGGGAACTGCTTCATCTTCTGAACCGTGAATAATTAAGAAATTTCCTTTAAAATTTTTAGCAGCATTTTCTACAGAAAATCTATCTTCGTTTGCTAAGTAATCTTCTAAAAACTGAATATGATGAGGCATTTGTTGCTTGGTTCGGCTGTTGTAATTGTAGTAAACGCCTTGATTTTTCCATTCTTCTAATTTTTCACCAACAGGAAATCTTTTCAGCGTGTCTACACTTGCTAATGTGATGAGATTTTTGATTTTAGAATTTTCTGAGGCAGAAATAATGGAAATTCCGCCACCTCTAGAATGTCCGATTAAAGTAATATGTTCTGCATCTACTCGATTATCTTTGCTAAAATGCTCTATTACGAAATTTAAATCGCTCAATTCCTTAGAATAATTATTCTGTGCGAAACTTTCTAAATCTGCAAAATCACTCGGATTATCAAGCGAAGTTCCATTATGCGAGAAATTAAATTTCACGAAATAAAATCCGTTTTTAGCAAACTTTTCCGCCATCAAATTCCAAGCGCCCCAATTTTTATAACCTTTGTAACCATGAGCAAAAATCACGAGTGGTAATTTCCCTTCTTTTTCTGGAACAAAAGCATCAACCAAAAAAGATTTGGTTGCAGGATTTTCTAAAACGATATTTTTTTCTACTGTAAATTTCATAGTTGTAAATTTATAAAAATATGAAGCAACACCCCGTCAAAATTTTGTCAAATTTTGCCACCCCTCTAAAAGAGGGGAACAAAAAACCACCGAAAATTCGGTGGTTTCTGATTATTCTAATCTTTTATTTTTTATGATTTCTAGATTTTTGACGGTTCCAACTGGCGCTATTTTTATGTTTTTATTCCCTTTTGAAAAATAAAAATAATAGACACTATTGTTATCGACCAAGTGAACTACTTCTGATTCTCCAGAGTTATAATTGAGTTTATAATTATATTTTAAATCACCTTTCATGGCATTATTTGCTTCGAATCTACCTTCTGCAAAACCTATTCCTACAAAAAAGGAAGCCATTGTAAAAATCATAATACTTGCTACTTTTTGGTAAAAATCATGGATGGTAAAATCTTCTTTGCGCTTATTTTTGCCCATGAAATTTTGAAATAATTTTTCATTTTTTGAGTTGTAAGCGTATTTTAGTAAAGCGTAATAGCCTCCAATAAACACGATGAATAATACAAAAATCAATGGATGAGACATTAAATCTGCAATGGGACTCAAAAGAACGTCCATCAAGGTGGAATATTTCAAAATATTAATCCCCAATTGAAAAAAATGAATACTCTCTTTAATAATTCCAAGAATGACTAAATATAAATAACCTAAAGGCAAATACGTTTGAAGATTTTCAAGATTTTTCATGAGAGAATTGCATTTTTAATATTTCAAATATAATTTTTTTCGTCAGAATAAAAAAACCACCGAAAATTCGGTGGTTTTATAGCCCTGATTGAGCGGTATGTTTGAGCTCTTTTTCTGCGGCGGCTTCGCCGCCGCAGAAAAAAGCGAGTAGCGAAAGCAGGATGAAGCTTCTCAATCCCTACTTTATACTTTTACCAGATTTTAATTCTGTCTTCTGGTTTTTTGTAATGTTTGTCGCCTTCTTTTACGCCAAATGCTTTATACCAAGCTTCTGTGTTTACCAGCGGACCAAATGCTCTGTACATTCCTGGAGAATGCGAATCTGTTTTCACTTGGTTGATGTAGAATTTCTCCGTTCCTTTGGTTCTCCAAACGGTTGCCCAACTTAAGAAAAATCTTTGATTTTGGTCAAATCCACTTATTTTACCTGGATTTCCTTTGTCTTTAAGGTACATTTGAAGTGCATCAAAAGCGATATTTACACCACCTAAATCTGCAATATTTTCTCCCATAGTAAATTTACCGTTTACGAAACTTCCTTTTACTGGTTCGTAAGCAGAATATTGAGCATCTAACTTCGCTGTAGCGGCTTCAAATTTCTTTCTGTCTTCGTCTGTCCACCAATTGTTAAGGTTTCCATCTCCGTCAAATCTAGAACCACCATCGTCAAATCCGTGAGAAATTTCGTGACCGATTACTGCTCCAATTCCTCCAAAATTTACAGCAGGATCTGCTTTGAAATCAAAGAATGGCGCCTGTAAAATTCCAGCAGGGAAAACGATTTCATTATTAGAAGCACTGTAATATGCATTTACGGTTTGAGGAGTCATTCCCCATTTTGTTTTATCTACTTTTTTACCAATTTTTTCTAAATTTTTCTCATAATTCCAAGTCGTGATGTTTTGTCTGTTTTGGAAATATGAATCTGGACTTACCGTTAATTTAGAATAATCTTCCCATTTATCTGGATAAGCGATTTTCACTTTGAATTTTGATAATTTATCCAATGCTTTCACTTTAGTCTCATCACTCATCCAATCAAGGTTTGAGATATGCTCGTGGTAAGCTTTTTTAAGATAATCTACCATAGTTACCATTTCTTCTTTCGCTTCTGCAGGGAAATATTTTTCTACATATAATTTACCGAAAGCTTCACCCAAAATACCATTGACTACTTCCAGTCCACGCTTGTTCATGGCACGTTGTTCTTTTTGACCTTGAAGGAATTTTCCGTAAAAATCAAAACGCATATCGTCTAGTTTTTTGTCTAAAACTCCTGCGTTTCCAGAAAGCATGTGGTATTTCATGTAATCTTTTAGCAGAGGAAGATTCGCTTCGTTCACGAAAGCATCAAAGTTTTTAAAATATCCTAGTTCACCAAGAATTACTCTATCGGTTTTTACGCCAACTTGATTTAAATATCCTACTAAATCTACATTTTTAACCAAACCAGAAAGTTCTGAAACAGTTTTAGGATTGTAACGCTTATTGGCATCTCTTCCTTCTTCATTGGTTAATAAAGTTTTTGCTAATCTCTTTTCTAAATCTACAATTTTAGCTGCAGTTTCATTTGCATTTTGATACCCCAAAACTGTCAACATGCTCGAAACATATTTGGTGTATTCTGCAAGAGTTTTGGTATTGGCTTCGTTTTCTTTTTGATAGTAATCTTTTCCTAAACCTAAAGCTGGACCGCCAAGATAAATTGCATTATCATTAGACGCTTTAAGGTCTGCTCCTACTCTCCACATATAGAAAATATTATCACCATTTGGAGTAACTTCTACCAAATATTTTTGTAAATCTGCTACCGTTTTAATAGCATCAATTTTCGCTAAATCTGCTTTTATTGGGTTAATTCCGTCTGCATTTCTCTTGTCCCAATTCATGAAAGAAGAGTACAAATCTTGAATTTTTTTGCCTTCTGTTCCTTCTGCATATTTTTCATTCAAAATATTATTCAAAATGGCTAAAGAGTTTTCGTCTGTTTTCTCACGAAGTTCATTAAAACTTCCCCAACTTGCTTTGTCCGAAGGAATTTCTACTGTTTTTACCCAGTTTCCGTTTACATAAGTGAAGAAATCATCTTGTGGACGAACTGAAGTATCCATAAATTGAAGAGCAATTCCGTTTTCTGGTAATTGTTTTTGTGATGCACATGAACTTACTGTAAGCACAGCAGCTGCAGCCATCACTAGAAAAGGTACCTTTTTCATATGAAGTTATTTATTATTTTTTAAGGTCATATGCAATCGCTGAACATTCGTTGATGTTTGTATTTTTCAACACGGCGATTTCATATATAGTTCATTATTAATTGTTCAAATTTAATAAAATCATCAGTTTTATTATGATTAGTTGATAAAAATTTGAATTTGTTTCAATAGACTTCATAAATAATAAAAAACCACAGAAAATTCTGTGGTTTTGAGGTTTTTATGTTGAGAAAAATTTGGTTTCTTACCAGATTTTGATTCTTTCTTCTGGTTTTTTATAATGTTGGTCGCCTTCTTTCACTTCGAATGCGTTGTAGAATGCTTCTACATTTACCAACGGACCAAAAGCTCTGTATAAACCTGGTGAATGTGGATCTGTTTTCACCTGATTAATCATGTATTTTTCTGTAGATTTAGTTCTCCAAATGGTTCCCCAACTTAAGAAAAATCTTTGGTCTTGGTTGTAACCACTGATTAATCCTGGATTTCCTTTGTCTTTAAGATACATTTGTAGTGCGTCATAAGCAATGGCAACTCCACCTAAATCTGCAATATTTTCACCATTGGTAAATAAACCGTTTACGAAAGTTCCTTTTACTGGTTCATATTTGCTGTATTGTTCTGCTAATTTTTTTGTCGCTTCTTCGAAGTTCTTTTTATCAGCATCAGTCCACCAATTTTTAAGGTTTCCGTCTCCATCGAACATTGCTCCAGAATCATCAAATCCGTGAGAAATTTCGTGACCAATTACTGCTCCGATTCCTCCAAAATTCACGGCAGGATCTGCTTTGAAATCAAAGAATGGCGCCTGTAAAATAGCAGCTGGGAAAACGATTTCGTTATTTACCGGATTGTAATAAGCATTTACCGTTTGAGGAGTCATTCCCCACTCTTTTTTGTCCACTTTCTTGCCTACTTTATCTAATTCTTTTTGGTAAGCCCAGTTAGAAACATTTTTAAGATTTCCGTACAATGTTCCTCCTTCGTTTTTAGAAAGCACTTGTAATTTAGAATAGTCTTTCCACTCATCTGGATAACCTACTTTTACGGTGAATTTTGATAATTTATCTAAAGCTTTCGTTTTGGTTTCATCACTCATCCAAGAAAGATTAGAAATATGCTGAACGTAAGATTTTTTAAGATAATCAATTAAAGTTACCATTTCGGCTTTTGCTTCGGCAGTAAAATATTTATCTACATATAATTTACCGAAAGCTTCACCAAGAACACCATTAATGGTAGAAAGTGCACGTTTGTTCATCGCGCGTTGTTCTTTTTGTCCGCTCAAAGTTCTTCCGTAGAAATCAAACTGTAAATCGTCCAATTTTTGGTCTAAAACAGAAGCGCTTCCGTTCAATAATTTCACTTTTAAGAAATCTTTGATGAATGGTAAATTTTTAGCATTCAAAAATTTATCTAAATTTTTATAATACTCTAATTCACCGATGATTACTCTGTCTGTATTTACACCAGCGTTCTTAAGATAAGATGGTAAATCTACATTTTTCACTAAAGATTTTAACTCTGACAACGTCTTCGGATTGTATTGAAGATTAGCATCTCTAATTTTTTCATTAGGGATTAAAGTTTGAGCGGCAGTTTTCTCAAAGTCAACTACTTTTTGAGCTGCAACTTCAGGATTTTTATATCCTAAAACCGTGTATAATTTGGTTAAATAATCTTTGTATTGACCGATGGTTTTAGTATTTTCTTCATTATCTTTTTGATAATAATCTCTTCCTAAACCAAGGTTTACATCTCCCATGTAAACTGCATTATCCGTAGAATTTTTAAGGTCTGCGTAAACTCCCCATCCATAAAATGGATTATCTCCAGTTTTGGTAGCTTCTACTAAATATTTTTGTAAATCTGCCATCGTTTTAATGGCGTCAATTTTCGCTAAATCACCTTTAATAGGAGCAATTCCGTCTGCATTACGCTTATCCATATCCATATAAGTAGCATAAATATCTTGAATTTTTTGACCTTCAGTTCCTTTAGCGTAAGTTTCTTTCAATAAATTGTCTAAAATTTTAAGAGAATTCAAATCTGTTTTTTCTCTTAATTCATTGAAACTTCCCCAACTTGCTTTATCCGCAGGAATCTGAGCAGTCTTCATCCAAGTTCCGTTTACATAGTTGTAAAAATCGTCTTGCGGACGAACAGATTTGTCCATCAGTTCAATGGCAATTCCGTTTTCTGGAAGTTCTGCTGGTTTTAATTCTTCGATTGGAGCAGGTGTAGGTTCTGTAGTTGCTTGTTTCTGAGTGCCACAAGAATCTAAAATGAGCATTCCTGAAAAAGCCAACACAGCGATTGATATTTTTTTCATGTATATATGATTAATTAATGATGAATAAGTACAAATTTATAAGAAATTGTTACGTTTTAAAATCAAAAAAGCCAAAGTTTAAAACTCTGGCTTAGATTTATTTATTTGAAAGTGATCTTTCCGCCTAAAACATTTTTGGTATTTCTGTCTTTGGGAGAACCATAGACGTCTATATTTCCGCCTGCTCTAGTTGTGGCATTAAGAATTTTAGAAGCATTTACTTCTGCAAATCCACCTGCATTTGCAGTGATGGTAACGGTTTCAGAATCCAAATCTCTTCCGTAAAATTGTGCGCCAGAATTCACCAAAACATCTTGAATCTCTGCGGTTCCAGACACATTAATGATTCCACCAGAATTGGCTTTAGAATTTAATAAATTCACATCTACTTGTAAATTTAGCGTAGAACCTTCGTTGGAAGTAATGCTGAGCATTTTGCTATCAATTGTTCCATCAGAAGTAATTTTAGAACCTTGACTGGCTTGAATTTCATTTATATCTTCATAGAAAACAGTCACTTCAGATTTGTCGCCTTGCATAAGCTTAGTAGGAATCATTCTGATTTTGAGTTCCCCATTTTTATTGACAATTTCCACATCTGGATCATCACCTTTTACCTGAATTTTATTTTCGCTGGATTTTACAAGGGTTACATTAATTCTATCATAAACCTTTACTGCGCTGAAATCTCCAAAATTTTTGGAAGTTTGAGAGTATGCAACCTGAGATAAAACTACAAGGAAGCCAAAAATTATTTTTTTCATTCTACATTATTTTAAAGATATAACAAGTGAAAGCTAGATTTTATTACATATGTAATAAAAATTTATCTCGTTCCTTTTCGTTTAAACTTCAAACCATATAAATATAAGTCTGGAATATGATATCTTTTATCTTCATTATTTGTTTTAGTTTTGGAATAAGCCTTATATTCTTTTAAAACACCTATATCAGATAACTTTACAATAATTTCATTTGAATTTTCACTGAGTTCTTCTAAAGCACTTTCCAAATCTTTTTCATTCATTGGAGTTCTACCATCAGGAACCTTTTTAAACAAATTATTAAAAACATTAACTAGTTCAGGATACTCTTCTCTCAATTCTTCTACTTGTGCTGGAGAAACTTTTTCTTCAAGAGCTTTTTCAATATTTTTAGAACGAATTAATCTGTCTTTAGGATGATCTTTTTCTTGTAACTCGAAATTTGAACTTTCACTAAACAATTTGATTAAAGTTCTTGGATGAATTTTATTGTTTGTATCCTCAATATGAATTCTAATCCAATTATAAGGATAAGCTTTATTATTTCCTCCCATATTTTTTCCAAATATCTGATCTAAAATAGATTTATGCTCACTTTCATTTGTTAAATTTGGAATACTACCCAAAGTTGGATCTTCTGAATCAAATTTAAGATCATTAAACAATAAAGATGATTTATTTTGTTCATAAATTCGCTTCCATACTACATTTAAAAGTTGGTCATACTCCCATTCAATTTTTTGAGAATAATTTAGAATCTTTACTTTATCCGTAACATCTTTTACTTCTCTGGTAAAAATATCATTTCTTAAGAAAATCTTTGACTTTAAATTACTTAAACGATTAATATTTTCGTAATAAAAACTCACCAAAGCACTAACCATTTTTCCTCTAACATCATTTTCTATTGGTAATCCTGCATCTAAATGATCATAAACAATTATAAAAAATTGATTATTTTTTTGTAACTGATTATTAACTTCATATAATATTTGCATTAACTTTTCAGCAATATTCTCTTCCTTTGCTAAGTTCTTTAAATCTATTACTGAAGATGTTTTTATATTAGAGATTATTTCGTTGTAGTTAGATGATTTTAAAATTTCAACATCTAAAGTTCTAATTAATAAAATAATCCAATAATTTCTAAATTCAGTAAGCGTGAAATCTTTTAAAGATTCAAAATTTGTTTTATCAGGAAAGTCTGTTTTATCTTTTTCAAAACCAATTATCCATTTTGTGTTTTCAATCTCTTGAGAGCTAATATCGCAATATTTAGCTAATGCTTCGGCATAATTTTGATGAGACAAAACAGAAAACAATGCTGTCTTGCCAACTCCTTTTTCTCCTAAAATCAAAAATTTATCTTTTTCAAAAATATATTTATAATCTTTTCTAGGATAAAATTTTAGTTTTAAATCTTCTTCAGTAATAAACTCATTTTCCGATGTCCCAGTTTGTATTCCTACAATTGAATCTAATAATTCTTTATTATTAAAAGAAATTGAATTATCTGGTTCAATGATTTCATTTGAATCATTAATTACTAAATTAACAATTTCTTGATAAGGATTATTAACACTATCTATTAAGCTTGATAATTTTTTGTTATTATTTAAAATAAGCGCATTTTGATTATATGGTATATTAATTGGAAAATGATCTGCTGTTTCATCATTCTGAGAAGGGAATGTATCCTTATCATAAAAATATTTTAAAAATATATCATAACTTTTTTCAACAAAAAATCCAGTTTCTTCTTCTGCTAATTGAACATCAGCAGGAACTGGAGAATTTACTAAATAAAATTTAATTCCATTATTATTTAATTTCTTCAATTCAGGTAAAATACTTTCCAACCCAAACATATTTTGTTGATTACCATAAAATAAAAGGAAAATATTCTGTGCATATCGATTAAAAACCAAGCCTCCTACATCATTTATTCCTGTCCGAGTATCTATTAAAATATGATCTGGTTTTAGTTTTTCTTCCATTTTTTTCAAGAAAATATCAGGTGCATAATCTTTTCCTAAACCAAAACGGATATTCGCTTTTGACAATTTATTAATATAATTAATTGAATTTTCACTATTTGTAGCTATTGCTGGTACAATAAATAATTCTCCACCATTACTTCCAACTAATGCTTGTTCATTTTTTCTAAAATAATAATCATCTAAATTTATTTTATTAAAATCTCTTTTGTTAAATTCAAAATCTATTAAAAAATCAACAAAGCCATTTACAGACAATAATTCTTCGGCATTATCACTACGATTTGCAAAAATAGAAGCCAATCCAGGCGCTTCTAAATCAAAATCAACAATCATTACTTTTTTTCCTTGTCGTGCAAGTAATAACGCAGATAAAACAGTTGCAGTAGTTCTTCCAACTCCTCCTTTAAAAGAATAAAAAGAAGTAACGGGTGTGTTAAGTTCATATTTTTCATTTATAAACCAATTGGTATTCTCAATATGTCTTTCCGAAAAGTATACATTAGAAGTTCCTTCAACTAATTGACTTGTTTTCTCCAAATCATTCACTATGAATAAATCTTCATTTGATGAAATTTTCTCTATTGTATCTATAGAATCTTGAAATTCATTAGTTATCTCTTCTTTAAATTTATCTATTTCTTTTTTTGAAATAATATAAATTGCAAAACGTGAAAATATATTTCTAACTAAAAAACATTTCTCAAAAGAATTATTTTTTAATCTTCCTATTATGTCATTTTTTATAGTATCAAAATTGCTCATTACTTTAATTATTAAATTAATATATGTCCATCGATTCTCATTTGTGCTAAAGTTTGCATCGCAACTAAAATTTCAATTTGATAATCTTGAGCAATGACATCAGTCCATTCGCTTGCAACATTTGAATATCTTCTATTTGGATTCCATTTAGTAGCTCCTATTGTTATTTTTCCGAAATTTATTTTTAAATCTTTAATGTATGATGAATAGCTAGAATGATTAAAAATATATAAAAACTCTTTGTTCATCTCTTTCAAATCATGACCAAACGTTTTTAGTTCACTAGAATTAACCCCATAAGAAAGACCAATGATAACTTTAGCATAACATTCAATTACATATCCTGAAAGATAACAAGAATTATGATACTCTTTATTATCAAATAAAATTTTTGAAGATTTTTGCATTCGTTGAGCCGTCTCAAAATAGTTATCCATATTAAGTTATTTCAATATGCTAATTTATTAATTAAAATTTAATTGATTACTTAAACGCTCACCTATTTTTTTCTTTCACCAAAATCTGAATTAAATCCTGCAAAACTTTCTGCGAAACAAAATTCATGAAATCTTTGCGCTCTAAATGAGGAAGATACAATCTGAAAGTTTTTTCAAAATCTTTTACTCTAATCGAATAAAAAACAGTGCCGATTTCTGAATTAAACTCATCTGAATTTGGTCCTGCAACACCAGTGGTAGAAAGTGCAATATCTGTTTTAAATAATTCCTGACAACCCAAACTCATCGCTTGCGCAACTTCTGCTGAAACTACCGTTTTCTCTTTGATTAAATCTTCTGAAACACCTAAAATCTCCGTTTTTTTTTGCGTTTGATAAGTACAAGTTCCACCTAAAAAATAATTAGAACTTCCAGAAACACTTGTAATTAAGTGTGATAATTCTCCACCTGTACAACTTTCGGCAGTAGAAATCGACAAATTTCTAGAAATTAAAAAATCGTGTAAAATTTCTTCTATTTTGTCACCATTTTCAGAAATAATATGCGCTTTCAGCAATGGTCTAATTTTAGAAATTTCTTCTTCTAATTGAATTTCCAAAGCATCTAAATCCTTTCCTGAAGCCGTTAATTTCAACTTCACTCTATTGGCGATTGGCAAATACGAAAGTGAAAAATTTTTAGGCAAATTCAGTTCCCAGTCTTCTAAAGCGTCAGACAATAAACTTTCTGGATAATTCACCACAGAAACGGTTTTAATTTTCAAAAAATTAGATTCAAATTCTTTTTGTAGATAAGGAATAATTTGGTCTTTAACTAGAGGCTTCACTTCATAAGGAACACCAGGAAGACAAATCGCTATTTTGCCGTTATCTTCTACCATTAAACTCGGTGCAGTTCCATTATGATTTTGGAAAACTTTAGCCTTAGAAAGAATCATGGCTTGTTCTCTGTTTCTTTCGATAATTTCTAACCTTCCAATGCGTTCTAATCTGGTTTTCAGATGCTGAAAAGTTTCTTCGTCATAAACGATTTCATCATTGAAAAATTCACAAAAAGCTTTCTTGGTTTTATCATCTTTAGTCGGGCCAAGTCCGCCTGTTGTAATCACCAAATCAGTCAATTGAAAGGCGTTTTGTAATGTATTTTTAATAATTTCTATTTCATCTGAAATGGTAAAAATCTGCGAAACAGAAATCCCAATTTTTGATAATTCTTTTGCAATAAAATTAGAGTTAGTATCTACTGTAGTTCCAGACAGAACCTCGTTTCCTATCGTAATAAGGACAGCGTTTTTCATAAAAATTTCAAGTTTCGAGTTCCGAGTTCCGAGTTACCAAATGCGAATCTCATAACTCGAATCCCGTAACTCAATTAATGAATATGCTTTTCTGCGTGATAAGAACTTCTAACCAAAGGTGAACTTTCTACATGACGGAAACCTAACTGTTCCGCAAAAATTCTATATTCTTCAAACTCTTCCAATTCTACAAAACGTTTTACAGGAAGGTGATTTTTGGTTGGCTGTAGATATTGCCCAATCGTAATTACATCTACATTCGCATTTCTCACATCCTGAATGGTTTCAAAAACTTCTTCTTTGGTTTCACCCAAACCGAGCATAATTCCTGTTTTGGTACGGTTTTGTCCTGCTTCTTTTAAATATCTTAAAACTTCTAAAGAACGCTCGTACTTTGCCTGAATTCTCACTTCTCTGGTTAATCTTTTTACGGTTTCCATGTTGTGAGAAATCACTTCTGGCGCTACTTCTACCAATCTATCGATATGTTTGTGAATTCCTTGAAAATCTGGAATCAGCGTTTCCATAGTTGTTCCCGGAGAAATTCTACGAACTGCATTTACAGTTTCTGCCCAAATGATAGA
This sequence comes from Cloacibacterium sp. Arc13, assembly GCF_041431305.1. Lineage (NCBI taxonomy): Bacteria > Pseudomonadati > Bacteroidota > Flavobacteriia > Flavobacteriales > Weeksellaceae > Cloacibacterium > Cloacibacterium sp. Arc13. The sequence continues at coordinate 150,064 of NZ_JASMRM010000003.1, read as the reverse complement.
ACCCATATCTTTCAAATCGTCTCTATCAACCGAAGTAAGCACCGCGTGTTTTATTTTCATTAATTTAATAGAGCGTGCTACTTTTTCAGGTTCGTCCCAGTTTACATCAAGTGGTTTACCTGTTTTCACTCCACAGAATCCACAACTTCTGGTACAGATATTTCCTAAAATCATAAAAGTGGCGGTTCCTTCTCCCCAACATTCGCCCATGTTTGGACAAGAACCACTTTGACAAATGGTGTTCAGTTTATATTTATCAACCAAAGTTCTGAGTTCTCTGTAATTTTTTCCTGTAGGAAGTTTTACACGAATCCATTTTGGTTTATTGGTAGTGGTATCTTGAATTTGATTTTCCATAAATATCTAAAATTTTTCTCGCAGATTAAGCTGATTCGGCTGATTTCATCTGCTCAATCTGCACAATCAGCGAGAGATTTTACTCATTTTCGTTTAACAATTCTGCCAAAACTTTTTTGGCTCTCATAATTCTTACTTTGGTATTGGCAACAGAAAGATTGAGTTCTTCTGCAATTTCTTTGATGCTTTTTTCTTCAAAAAATCTCAAATGAATAATTTTTTGATAATTGTGGTCCATTTTGGCAACCGCATCGATGATTTTTTTCTCTTCCTGCACAGAAATCATAATTTCTTCAGGAGATTTTTCGAATTGATTTTTAAAATCCTGAAAACCGTCCATAGTTTCTTCGGTTTCCCGATTTTTTTTGCGCCAATAATCAATTACTGTGTTTTGAGCGATGGTAAGAACCCAAGTTTTAAACTGAAAATTCTCATCATACAAATCTAATTTTGCCAATACTTTAGAAAAAACAGAAACCGTCAATTCATCTGCGGCGTTTTCATCATGAACTTTTTTCATCACAAAAGAAAAAACGTCTGTCCAAAATTGATTAATCAGTTTAGTTTGTGCTTTCTGATTCTTCTCTTTGGCCAAAAAGATGAGTTGTAAAAGTTCTGGTTTTTCCATTGCAAATGCAAAGATAAGGAATTTGTGAGAGCCAAATAAAAAGAGCTAAGTAAAAAATGATTAGATTTTGTCTATAAGATTTATGGCGCGAGCATTTCGACCTGCTCAATATAAACTTCACGAGCGTCGATTGTTTCCAAAGTAAATAAACCTTCAAGGATTTTAAATCCTTGAAGGTTTGAATAAACAACCTTTAAGAAAAGTGAAAAGAAAAACTGACCGCGAATTTTAGCCACGATTGCAGCATTGTTTGAGCTCTTTTAATTTTTTTTGAGGATTGAGCTTTGGCGAAAAATTAAAAAGCGAGTGCGGAAAGCGTGCCTGAAAGTGAAAAAATACAGAACCGTGTGCTCATAAAATTACACCCACGATTCCTGAATAGCTTTTGCAATAAGCTCTGGAACTGTTTCACAACCAGATTTTGCAAGAATGTTTTTTCGGTGTGTATCTACTGTATACTTTGAAATATGTAATTTTTGTGAGATTTCTTTTGAACTTTTGCCTAGTACAACGAGTTCGAGTATCTGTTTTTCTCTAGAAGTGAAAATTTCATCAGAAGGAATAAAAATAAGCCTATCTACAGCAACATTATAATACGAAGGCTCTCCTTCTAATCCTAAAAAAGAAAGCCCCGAGGGTTTATTATCTCTTTTTAAATATGAAATATCGGTATGAACTCCTAAAGTTCTTATCACCGCTCCATTTTCATCACTCTGAATGGTTACAACTTGTTGAAGAATCCATTTATAGTTCCCAAAAAAATCTTTTAAACGATAATCATAAGTTACTTTATACTTGAGTACTTTTTCTGGAGGCAATTGCTCAAAAAATTTCGTAACAGCATGCTCATGTTCTATAAATCGTTTTCTATCTTGAGGATGAATATTTTCAAAAATATATTCTGCAGTAATGGGTTCAGAAACACCTAAAACATCCTTAACTTCTTCGCTCATCCATTCTATAGTTGCAGTAGCAGCATTGAAAATATAGTAATAGTAATGCCCAAAATGAAACAAATTAAACATTTTTTTATCTACTTCAAGCTCAAAATTAGAAACGTCTAAACCATCATGAAATTTTGAAATTTTATTCCAAGTTTTTCTCATGACATCAAATTTAATTATTTCTTTTGCCATAGTCGTGATGTATAAAAACTTTAAATTATATATTCGAAATTAAAAATGAAAACCAATCAACATTTCAATAAAAAACATAATAATTAATCAATATAAAAACAATAAAATCAATATAAATATAATAAAATTGTCTTATTAATGAAAAATTAATTATAAAAATACCTACTATTAGGTATTTTTTTTTGAAATCAAAACAGCCAACTTTGTGAAAATTATATCTTAATTCTACTTAATTCTCATTTTTCTATCAAAATAAAACAACAAGTATGAAAATCCTCAATTCCTTAAAACTATCACTTGCGTTATACTTAATAATTACCTGTTTACAAAATTGTGCTGCGCCACAAAACAGTGTGAACCAAAGAAGTAATTATTTAAATATGCTCAATGAGCAAATGAAAAACAACTCTAACAAAAACAATCCTAACAATTCATCTGGAAGTGCTGCAGGACCAGTAAGAACAAATTAAATTACTTAGAAATAAAAAAACATTTAAACAAAAGACTATGAAGAAAATTATTTTTTTTAAAATTGCTTTTAGCATACTCGTTTTTTCGCTGATTCTCCACAATTGTGGCGCAAAAAAAATGACTAGTATTATTCAAGTAGACCTAGCTCCAGCAGTTACTCCAGATGCTAAGGAACTTACAAGAGTAACTGATGATAATTTACAAAATTTCTTTCCAGTTCTTAGTCCAGACGGAAAAAAATTACTATACCACACGATAGACCCTAGCCAAACTGGCTCTAAAAGATCTCATATAGATCTTAAAACTATTGGCACACAAGGAACTACTCCACTACTTACAGAAGGTTGCATGTTCCCCTCTTGGATGGCAGACAGTAAAGGATTCTACTTTACTTATGCTGTACCTTCTAAACCAGTAATTGCAAAATCCAGAATTGACCAAGGAGGAATAAATTATGTGTCTGCTAATTCTAATGGTGATGATGATTATTCTGCTTCTTTTTTAAAAGCAACTAATAAAATATTATTTAGCACTAAAATAGGAACAGACTATCAACTTTGCACTATGGATCCTAGCGGATTAAATTTTACGTTATTAGGAGCGGGAGATTCTCCGAATCCACACCCAAATAATAAAGAGTTCCTCTTTAGTAAAAAAGTGGGTAACTTTTCTCAAATTTTCATCTACAATTTGGAAACTGGTCAGCAAACCCAACTAACGAGTGGAGATTTTGATTATGTTCATCCTAAATACGCGCCAGACGGAAAATGGATTGTATTCAGTAAACGAGAAAAAAATAAATCAGGAACACAAATCTCATCTCATATCTTCTTGATGGATGTAAATGGAGGAAATGTAAAACAACTTACCACAGGAAATACCTGGAATGCTACACCATCTTTTGGAGTTGATGGATCTATCTATTTCAGTTCAAATGCTGGAAATAGCGATACAAAAAGAAGTTGGGATAATTTTGATATTTGGAGATTGATCCCCAACCTTTAAAACGTAACATAATTATAATTTAAAATCCTGCAGTAAATTCTGTAGGATTTTTTCATATCTCACCTTCAAACAAGAACCCAATTCCTACAAATTTCCTATCTTTGCCATTCAAAATTTTTAAGAAAATGAACGCTTTTATTGAAGAACTAAAATGGCGCGGTTTGTACGCTGATATGATGCCCGGAACGGGTGAACAACTGAATAAGGAAATGACTACTGCTTATATTGGTTTTGATCCTACCGCAGATTCACTTCACATTGGGAGTTTAATTCCGATAAAAGTTTTGGCACATTTTCAGCAACACGGTCACAAACCGATTGCTCTAGTTGGTGGTGCAACAGGTATGATTGGCGACCCTTCTGGAAAATCTTCGGAGAGAAATTTATTAGATGAGGCTACGCTTAATCATTATGTAGATTGCATAAAAGGTCAACTTTCTAGATTTTTAAATTTTGAAGGAAATGAACCAAATAAAGCGGAATTGGTGAACAATTACGATTGGATGAAAACGTTTACGTTTTTAGATTTCGTGCGTGATATCGGGAAGCATCTTACCGTAAATTATATGATGGCGAAAGATTCTGTGAAAAAACGTTTCTCTGGCGAAGCTGGAGTTGACGGAATGAGTTTTACAGAGTTTACCTACCAATTATTACAAGGTTACGACTTCTTACATTTATACAAAAATAACGGAGTAAAACTACAAATGGGAGGTTCTGACCAATGGGGAAACATTACCACAGGTACAGAATTAATCCGTAGAAAAGCGCAAGGCGAAGCTTTTGCATTAACCGTTCCATTAATCACTAAAGCTGACGGTTCTAAATTCGGGAAATCTGAAGCGGGAGAAAATTATTGGTTAGACGCCAAGAGAACCTCTCCGTATAAATTTTACCAATTCTGGTTGAATTCTTCTGATGTTGATGCTGAAAGATTCATTAAATACTATACTTTTTTACCAAAAGAAGAAATAGAATCTTTGGTTGAAGAGCACCAAACTGCTCCACATGAAAGAAAATTACAGAAAAAATTAGCTGAAGAAGTTACGATTTGGGTTCATGGAAAAGCAGAATACGAAAAAGCATTAAAAGCTTCTGAAATCCTTTTCGGCAGAAGTACTGCAGAAGATTTGGTGAGTTTAGATGAAGGATTATTCTTACAAATTTTTGATGGAGTTCCACAAGCGGAAGTTGCAAAACCTGAAGTTTTAGGAAGCAACATTATCGATTTGTTATCAGAAAAATCTGGTTTCTTAAAATCTAAAGGCGAAGCAAAACGCGAATTACAAGGAAATGCTATTTCTGTAAACAAAGAAAAAGTAAAAGACGATTTCGTAGCTGCTGAAAAAGATTTAATTGACGGCAAATTTTTACTGCTACAAAAAGGTAAAAAACAATATTTCATTGTTAAAGCCATCTAGAATAAAATTTACAACGCTATACATAGTTAAATAAATTATAAAAACACGCTCTAGAGCGTGTTTTTTGTTATCATTCATTTTTCAAATGTCTACATTTGCCCCTTTATAAATTCTTATTAATGGTTATTATTATTTTCATCATCGTCCTATGGTATTCAGGACTATTTTTTCAAACTTTTTTCCTTCATCGTTACGCAGCACATCAAACCTACACCATGTCTAAATTTGGTGAAAAACTGTGTTTTATTCTTACTTGGATTACCCAAGGTTCTAATTATCTTTCAGCGTATGGATATGGTGTTATGCACAGAATGCATCACGCTTTTGCAGATACAGAAAAAGACCCACATTCTCCAAAATACGACCCTAATCCACTGGCAATGATGTGGAGAACGAAAAACGTTTATCAACAAATCAACAAACAAAAAATTGCCATCGAAGAAAAATTTACGAAAAACGTTCCTCAGTGGAAATCATTCGACAAGTTTGCCAGTTCATGGTACTCAAGAATTGGTTGGGGAGCTTTCTACACCGTATTCTTTATTATTTTTTCTGAATATTGGTGGCATTGGTTATTATTACCTGTGGCTATTTTAATGGCTCCAATCCACGGAATGATTATCAATTGGTTTGGCCATATTTACGGATATGTCAATTTCAAAGTGAACGACACTTCTAAAAATTTATTCCGTTTTGATTGGCTAATGCTTGGTGAAGGCTACCACAATAATCATCATAAATTCGGCGGAAGAGCTAATTTCGGAGGAGTGAGATGGCACGAAATAGATGTCACGTACATGATTATGTTGCTCTTAGAAAAATTAGGTTGGATTAAAATGAACCGAGTGATGGCAACTCCAAAAAGAGAAATCTAAATTTCACAAAATAGAAAACACGCAGATTTGCGTGTTTTTTTTATCTAACCAAACCTTCAAGGATTTAAAATCCTTGAAGGTTTTTCTACACCTCAATCGTAGTGGTATTTTTCACTTCGGCAATCATAAAAGAACTGTGCGTGGAACCAATGTGCTGTAAAGTAGTGAGTTTAGTCACCATGAAATTTCTATATTCTTCCATGTTTTTTACACAGATTTTTAAGATGTAATCATAATCGCCACTCACGTGGAAACATTCCGTTACTTCTGGCAATGTCATAATCTCTTTTTCAAACTGTAACACGTATTCTTTCTTGTGCTGCGTTAATTTCACATGACAGAGCACGATGAAATTTTTCTCCACCTTATGTTTATCAATCAGCGCCACATATTTAGAAATGACGCCTTGCTTTTCTAATTTTTTGATGCGTTCATAAACCGCTGTCACAGACAAATCTAACTTGTGAGACAATTCTTTAGTTGTTTGTTTGCTGTCTTCCTGAAGAAAATAGAGTAATTTTTTATCAATTGAGTCCAGTTCCATAGATTATTTTTTGGCAAAAGTTTACAAAAATCAAATATAATCATAAATTTTTCTATTAATTTAAAACTTAGCAGATTTATTTTCTATAATTAAAAATAATCATTGTAAAAAAGTTGGAATTTTTAGAATTTTATTACCAGAAATTTTCTTTTCCTCAATCCTAAAGGACGGAAAATTTCTTACATTAACATTCAATATTATGGAAAATTTCGATGCAGCAAATGCCATTCAAGACTTACAATACTTCGGGGAATTCGGTGGTGTAAATCCTTCAATTTCTGATAGTTCTACTTATACTTTCTTATCTGCAAAAACCATGTTCGATACTTTCGAAGGCAATGCAGAAGGTTGCTATTTGTACTCCAGACATTCATCTCCGATGAATTTATATTTGGCTCAAGCTTTAGCAAAAATGGAAGGAACAGAAGCAGCGAACGTTACCGCATCTGGAATGGGCGCAATTACTTCTACTCTACTTCAAATCTGTAAAAGTGGTGACCACATTGTTTCAGCCAGAACGATTTATGGTGGAACTTACGCATTTTTGAAAAACTTCCTGCCACCTTTTAACATTGAAACAAGTTTTGTAGACATCAATAATTTTGAAGCAATAGAAAACGCCATCAAACCTAATACGAAGGTGATTTATTGTGAAAGCGTGAGCAATCCTTTATTAGAAGTAGCAGACTTGAGAAAACTATCTGAAATTTGTAAAAAACATAATTTAAAGCTGATTGTTGACAATACGTTTTCTCCGTTGCAGATTTCGCCTATACATCTAGGTGCAGATATTGTGATTCACAGTTTAACGAAATTCATCAACGGAAGCAGCGATACAGTTGGCGGCGTTTATTGCGCATCTCAACAATTTATAGACGAAACCAAAAATGTAAATAACGGAAGTTGCATGCTTCTCGGTCCAACAATGGACAGTTTTCGTTCGGCAAGTATTTTGAAAAACTTAAGAACTTTGCATATCAGAATGAAAAAACACAGCGAAAATGCAATGTATCTCGCTGAAAGATTCGAAAAAGATGGTCTGAAAATAAATTATCCTGGTTTAAAATCTCACAGAAATCATGAACTTATGAAATCTATGATGCACCAAGAATATGGTTTTGGTGGTTTATTAACCTTGGACGCTGGAACCGTAGACAAAGCCAATGAATTGATGGAAATGATGCAACAAGAAAACTTAGGCTACCTTGCCGTAAGTTTAGGTTTTTATAAAACATTATTCTCTTGCAGCGGAAGTTCTACCTCATCTGAAATTCCTGAAGAAGAAAGAATTTCCATGGGACTTTCTGATGGATTGATTAGATTTTCAATTGGTTTAGACCATGACATTGAAAGAACTTACCAAAAAATGAAAGCTTGTATGGTGAAAGTGGGGATTTTGATGTGATAATTTGATGATGCGATAATTTGGCGATGTGATGATGCGATAATTTGGTGATTTTTCGTTCCGTAGGAACGCAATTTCCATCTTCATTCATCTAAAAAAATAATTTTGATAATTTATAAAACTGACCTTGTGTCAGTTTTTTTTATTTGGCAAAATATTGGTAAAGTGAAAAGAAACGGAAGCCAGTTTATAGCCCAGATTGAAGCGAAAATCCTTTTTTTTTGAAAAAAGATTGCAGCGGAAAGCTGGACTGCGTTTGAAAGAATTTACAAAACGTCTTGCTCCTTTTCAAAATTTAAAAAATTATCTTTGCAATATGGATTTACAATTTATCGTAAGAGAACCCGAAAATATTACGCCAAATACTCAACTTTTGGTAATGATTCATGGTTATGGAAGTAATGAAGAGGATTTATTTTCTTTTCGTCATGATTTGCCAGAAGATTGGATCATCGTGAGTTATAGAGCTCCAAAAATGACCGATTATAATGGTTTTTCTTGGTACGACATTGATTTTAACGATGCTGAAAAATTTATAGATGTAGAACAGGCGGTAGATTCTATGAAAGCGATTATGAAATCTATTGACAATCTAAAACATCATTATCAGTTAGAAGGAAAAACCAATATGATGGGATTTTCGCAAGGCGGAATTCTTACGTATGCCATGACGCTTACTTATCCAGAATATTTTCAGAAAATTGCTTGTTTAAGTGCATATCCAGAACCCAAAATCCTTAAAAACATTAAAGGTAAAAAAGAGATTCAGCATCTTAGATTTTTTATTTCACACGGAACTGAAGACGCTGTAATCCCATTAGATTGGGGAAGGAAAGCAGCAGATTTCTTGTATGAATTAGGTGCATTTTTCACTTTTAGAGAATACATGAACGGACATGGCGTGAATCAAAAAAATTACATGGATTTAATTAACTTCTTTAAATCATAAAAAAGGTGTTTCTGACTTAGAAACACCTTTTATTATTTAAGAATTCATCAATTCTTCTATTTCTTCTACTTCAATCGGAATGTTTTTCATCAGATTAAAAGCAGGTCCAGAATTCTGAATCACCATATCATCTTCTATTCTCACACCGAAACCTTCTGCAGGAAGATAAATTCCCGGCTCTACGGTAAACACCATATTTTCTACAAATTTATCTTTTAGAATTCCGTAATCATGTGTATCAAGACCTAAATGGTGAGACGTTCCGTGCATCATATATTTTTTGTAAGCTGGCCAATTTTTATCTTGGTTTTGAACATCTGCTTTATCTAGAAGTCCTAATTCCAAAAATTTAGACGTGTAGAATTCTCCGCATTCTTTATGATAATCATACCAATTATTTCCAGGAACTAAAAGAGAAGTCGCAAAGTTTTTCATGTCTAAAACTGCATTATAAATCTCTTTTTGTCTCGCCGTAAATTTGCCATTAACAGGAATCATTCTTGTAAGGTCAGATGAATAATTAGCATATTCTGCACCTACATCTAATAAAATTACATCTCCATCTTTACATTGCATATTATTAGCAATATAGTGCAGTACATTGGCGTTTTCGCCACTTGCAATAATTGGTGTATACGCAAAACCTTTACTTCTATTTCTCAAAAATTCGTGCATGAGTTCTGCTTCAATTTCGTATTCCCAAACTCCAGGTTTCACGAAAGAAAGCAATCTTCTCACTCCTTTTTCGGTGATGTTACATGCTTTTTGTAATAATTCTATTTCTTCTGGCTCTTTGATACTTCTCAAATGCTGAAGAATAGGATTACTTCTTAAAATTTTATGAAGCGGAAACTCTCTTTTTACTCTTTCGATGAATCTGTCTTCACGAGTTTGCACTTCTAAAACCGCTCTATAATGTTCGTTTCTATTGAGATAAATATTTTCTGCTTCGTTCATCAAATTGTAGAAAATTCTATCAAAATCTGATAACCAAAGTACTGTTTTTACTCCAGAAACTTCAGTAGCTTTTTCTTTGGTCAATTTTTCCCCTTCCCAAACAGCGATATGTTCATTGGTTTCTCTTAAAAAAAGAATTTCGCGGTGTTCTTCATTGTAAGCATCAGGAAAAATCAACAAAATGCTTTCTTCTTGGTCTACTCCGCTCAGATAAAAAATATCTCTATGCTGCGCGAAAGGCATCGTAGAATCTGAACTTACCGGATAGATATCATTAGAATTAAAAATAGCCAAAGAATTAGGCTGCATTTTTTCTACAAACTTTTTACGATTTTTGATAAAAAGTGAACTAGAAATTTGTTCGTATTTAGTTGTCATTGTATGAAAATTAGAAAGTGTGGTAAAGTTAATGAATTTTGAAAAAAGCGATAAGGCTTTAGCGCCATTAATTTTACGTTAATTTTTCCGTTAATTTTTTAAATTGTTTTTCGGCATCTTTTCCTTCGTATAAAATACTGAAAACTGTGTTGATGATTGGCGTTTTCAATTTCTTTTCGTAAGCAATTTCGTAAATTCCACGAGTTGCGTAATATCCTTCTGCAACCATGCTCATAGATTGCACCGCAGATTTCACAGTGTAGCCTTTACCGATAAGATTTCCTAAATTTCTATTTCTAGAAAAAAGCGAATAAGCCGTTACCAATAAATCTCCTAAATACGCACTGTCATTCACTTCTCTGTGCTCTGGATAAACTGCATCTAAAAACAATTCCATTTCTCTAATTGCATTAGAAACCAAAACCGCATTAAAGTTATCACCATAACCTAATCCACTTGCAATTCCTGCTGCAATAGCATAAATATTTTTAAGAATAGCACTGTATTCATTGCCTAAAATATCTTTGGAACAGCTTACTTTGATATAATCCGAAGTAAAAAGTTCTCTAAGTGAATCAATATGTTCTTTTTCTGCTGCTGCAATGGTAAGATAAGACAATCTTTCCATCGCCACTTCTTCTGCGTGACAAGGTCCTGCAATTACCGCCTGACTTCTGAAACCAATTTTAAAAACATCTCTTAAATAATGCGCTACCACATCATTATGTTTAGGAACAATCCCTTTGATTGCAGAAACGAATAATTTTCCTTCGTAATCGCAAGTCATTTTTTCTATTGCATCTGCAAGATAGATAGAAGGAGTTGCTAAAACTACGATATCACACTCAGAGACCAACTCATTAATATCTGTAGTGATTTTCAGTTTTTTTACATCAAAAGCAACCGCAGTAAGGTAATTAGGATTATGACCGCGCAATTCTAGAGCTCCTTTTACAAACTCATTTCTTACGCACCAATGCACCAATTTCGCATTTTCTAATAGCATTTTTACAATTGCCGTAGCGAAACTGCCGCTTCCTACAACCCCAACAGTTGGCAATGTTTTGCCTTTCTTTTTAGCCATTTTAAAAAATTTGGTAGAAAAACAAAGATACAAATTATAGTGAGAAGCTAAACCTTAAAAAAATCATATTAACAAAAATAGATTTCACAGATTGACTTTACCTACTGAGTTTCAAGTATAATAAAAGCAATAATAATCAATTATTTTTAACAAATTTATACTTTTATTAACAATACTTTGGCATAATTTTTATCATAATTCATCGTTTTTGGATGAGCAAAAACATTGATTTAAAATATTTTAATTAATTTTGGCGTCGCTAAAAATTGAAAAACTGAGAAAAAAAGTAATGAAGAAATTTTTTATAAAAAAGAAGAATGTTCAGCTATTTATGGGTGCGCTTCTTTTCGTTATCCTTCTGCAAAGTTTTGTTATTGCAAAATTATATTCAGAAAAAGATGACAAAAACTATCAAGTCAATTTAGTAAAAATTAACACCCAAAAAGACAGCTTAGATTTCTTTAAATTAAAAAATGATTTAGCCACTTTAGATAATACAGTAAGAACAATCAACAATTATCTAAAGGCAAAAAACGCCTCTAATCTAAGCATTGAAGCCCTCTCTAGAGATAGTTTATCTAGTTCGGTCTATCTGTCTAATCAGAGTTCCAGATATTCTGAATATCTCGTAGAATTAGAAAAACGTTTACAACAAGTTCCTGTTGGACATCCTATAAATAACGGTTTTCTTTCTTCTAATTTTGGGATGAGAAAAAATCCTATTCCGTCTAAGAAAATCCTACTCGCTTCTGCAAGACCTCTTGCTATTTCATCTGAAAAAATAGAAAAAGACAGCGCTGGAAATGTAATCAACAAAAGCAATGTAAACGTACCATCAAAAAACGCTGCTCCTGCTGAAAAAGACCAAATGCAATTCCACAAAGGAATAGATTATGGCGTAAGTTATGGTAGCGATGTAATGTGTACTGCTACTGGAAAAGTGATTTTTGCAGGTCAAAAAAGTGGTTACGGAAGCTGTGTAATAATCAGTCATGGCAATGGTTTAGCAACGCTTTATGCACACCTTTCTAAAATTAATGTAAAAGCCAACCAAAGTGTAAAAGCAGGAGAAGTAATTGCACAATCTGGCAATTCCGGAAGAAGCACTGGTCCGCATTTGCATTACGAAGTTCATAAGAACAATACACCTGTAAACCCTAAATTATTTCTGAATTTATAAAAATCGAAATATAAAATTTGAAGAGAGCATCCACTTGATTGGATGCTTTTTTTTATTTAACTTTAGTGAAAATTTTGGGTCATGAAAAAAGACAAAGTTCCTAAAAAGACCAAAAAGAATTCTACTAAAAAAAATTCTGTTGAAAAGAAGGAAATCATTATCAATGAAAATTCCTCGCCAGTTTGTTTTGCTAAAAGTAAAGAAATAAGAGACGAATACCAATAAAAAAACTGACTCTAATTAAAGAATCAGTTTTATAATATTTTTATTGAATTAATAAGCCGCAGTAAATCTTTGTTTCACAAATTTACCATTCTCTAATTCATCTACTAGAGCTACCGCAACATCTTCTACAGAAAGAACACTTCTTCCGTTTTCATCAAAAACAGGATTTTCTAGCGCCGTTCTGTAAGTTCCTTTTCTTACACCTGCTGTTCCTTGATGCATTTCTATGGCTGGAGAAAAGAAAGTCCAATCTAGATTCTCATTCTTTTTAATCATCTCTAAATACTGTCTGGCTGCTTCTGCACCAGGTTTAATCTCCGCAGGAAATTCTGGAGTATCTATTAATTGAAGGTTTTCAGCAATATATAAACTTCCTGCTCCACCTACTGTAATAAATCTTTTTACGCCAGATTCTTCTACCGCTTTTTCTATGCTAGTCGCTCCTTTTAAGAAATCTTCGAAAATATTAGGATTCGTCCAACCCGGATTGAATGCGCTAATCACCGCGTCATTTCCTTTTAGGATTTCTGATAATTCAGCGGTATTATAAATATCTGCAGTTACTGCTTTTACATTTTCTGATTCTTCGATTTTAGAAGTATTTCTAGCCAAAGCATTTACAAAATATCCTCTATTTGCTAATTCTTTTACTACTTGAGTGCCCACAAAACCTGTTGCACCAATGACTGCGACTTTTTTCATTTTTATATAATTTAAATTGTAATAATAATTGTTACATTTATGCTTAAAAAATTTTATTTGAATTGTTCTATAAAATTTTTCAAAGATTTTTCTTTTAAGAAATTCACCACTACCTCATCTGTTTCAGAAAAAAGAAGATCCAAATGCTGATTAATCACTTTTCCTACTTCACATTGCGGATTAGGATGTTGATTTTTTTTACCTAAAACCTCTGAGTTTTTTACGGCATTGTAGATTTCGGCAATTGTAATTTGGTTGAGGTTTTTCCCTAATCTAGTGCCACCTTCTTTCCCTTTTTTGCTTTCAACCAAACCTGCTTCTCTCAGTACAGAAATTTCTTTTCTAACGACTACTGGATTTACATTGATGCTTCCAGCTAACCAATCAGAAGTATGCCATTCTTCTGGTTTACTACCAAGAATAGTCATAATATGAAGCGCTGTGGAAAATCGAGTATTATTCATTTCTGTTGCAAAGATATAAAAATTTTTAAATGTAACAAATTTTATTACATTTATGGTTGAAAAAAAATTCTCTTTAAAAAAACAAAATCCTCAGAAATTCTGAGGATTTTGTGGCCCAGCTTGGGCTCGAACCAAGGACTTGCTGATTATGAGTCAGCTACTCTAACCAACTGAGTTACAAGGCCAAATATTTATGATAAAATATCTTTATTTCAATTGGGTGTGCAAATGTAAGATTTTTTCGGAAAATTCAAAAAAAAATTAAGGTTTTTCTTGACACAATTCTACCAAAACTCCATTTGTAGACTTAGGATGTAAGAAAACCACCAACTTATTATCTGCGCCATCTTTTGGTTCTTCGGAGATAAAAACAAAACCTTCTGCTTTTAATCTTTCTATTTCTGCTCTTATATCTTCTACTCCGAAAGCAATATGGTGAATTCCTTCTCCTTTTTTGTCGATAAACTTCGCAATAGGACTTTCTGGATTGGTGGCTTCCAAAAGTTCTATTTTGCTTTCTCCTAATTGATAAAAAGAAGTAGTTACGCCTTCTCTTTCTACCGATTCTTGTTTATAGTTGCTTTTCCCAAGAAGTTTTGCAAAAAGATTGTCTGAAGTTTCTAGACTTTTAATTGCGATTCCTAAGTGTTCTATTTTCATGATGATGTGGTAATTTTTTACTTAATTTCTATTAAAATCTTAGTTTGCGTGAGGGAGTAGGCGGAACTCTTTTTCTAAATTTTTATTGCAAAGGCATAGGTTTTGATAAAAAATTTAGAAAAAAGTGGGAGCCGAATACCGACCTTTTCTTTTTATGGTCAAGACCTTGCGATTGGCAAAAAGAAAAGGACACGCCCAAAATCTCAAACAAAAATACTAAATTTGCAACATGAATGAAAGTAACAGACAAAGAAAAGTAGCACAGATTATTCAAGAAGATTTTGCTGAACTTTTTAGAAAACTCGCTTCAGAGAGCAAACAAAATTTTCTAATCACCGTTTCTGATGTAAAGGTAACGGCTGATTTAAGCATTGCTAAAATTTATTTGAGCATCTTTCCGCAAGAATTTAGAACGCCAATTATGAAGGAGATAGATGAAAATAAGTCTTTCTACAGAAATTTTATTGGTCAGAAAATGGCAAAACAAGTGCGAATTATTCCTGAACTTAATTTCTATTTAGACACTACATTAGATGATGTAGAACGTATAGAAAAAGAACTAAAAGGTCTAGGAGACAATCCTATTTTATAAAAAATGGCCAAAGGAAATACCGCTTTTTATATCGCGAGAAGATATCTCATTGCTAAAAAAGGAAGCCAAGCTGTAAGTTTTATTACAGGATTGGCTGCTTTTGCTATGATGGTTGCTGTAGCCGCTATGTTTATTATTATTTCGGTTTTTTCAGGATTGGAAGACCTCAACAAAGATTTTATTTCTAACCTTCATGCAGATCTTACCCTAAAAAGCACTCAAGGAAAAGTTATTCCCAATATTCAAAAAGTAACTTCTACCCTGAAATCTGAAAATGAAATCAGTCATTTTTCT
The DNA here is from genome assembly GCF_041431305.1 of Cloacibacterium sp. Arc13. Classification (NCBI taxonomy): domain Bacteria; kingdom Pseudomonadati; phylum Bacteroidota; class Flavobacteriia; order Flavobacteriales; family Weeksellaceae; genus Cloacibacterium; species Cloacibacterium sp. Arc13. Next base: position 134,737 of record NZ_JASMRM010000003.1, on the reverse strand, counting down.
AAATTGATTGAAGAAAAAGTCTATATCGATTACAAAAACACAGGAGAAATTGCTTACATAAGAGGCGTAGACTCTGCTTATGTAAAAGTAAATCCTATTGACAAAAACATTTTCTACGGAAGTTTTCCTTCATTTAAATTTATGAATGAAGTGATTATGGAAGCTCAACTGAACAACAGATTGGCAATTCCCGTAGCTAATGATGTAAATGTAGCGACTCTTTTTATGCCAAAACCTGGCAAAGGATTCATCAATAAAGAAGAAGATATTTTCAACAAAAGAGATATTTATGTTACTGGAATTTTCCCTGGAAATGACCAATTGAACAATTACATTATCGCTCCGCTTGAACTGACTTCGGAGTTACTAAATTTACCTAAAAATTCTGCTTACGAAATTGCCATAAAACTAAAAAACCCTGAAAAAGCAGACGCTGTAAAAGAAGATTTACAAAATAAACTCGGCAATCAAGTCACCATAAAAACAAAAGCAGAAGAAAACGCTGCCTTCTGGAAAATGATTAACACCGAAAAACTGATGATTTACCTCATCTTTGCTTTGGTGATTTTTATTACTACGTTTAACCTTGCTGGTGCTATTATTATTCTTCAATTGGATAAAAAAGACCAAGCTAAATCATTGATTTCTTTAGGTTTTACAATTAGTGATTTAAGAAAGACTTATTTCAACACTGGTTTACTTATTGTACTGTTTGGGGTAATCTCTGGTTTGATTTTGGGGACGATTATTTGTGTTGTCCAAATACAAACTGGCATTTTCAAAGCTACTGAAACATTACCTTTTCCTGTAAAAATTTTTTGGCCTAATTATTTCTATGTGTCTTTAATAGGACTTTTCTTTGGAATTTCAGTTTCTTGGATTTTTTCTAAAATTAATAAAGAGAACATTATTGAAAATAATTAATTATCTTATTGATAATTATTATAACTTTGTGTCCCTTTTTATTACTTTAACATTATGAAGATTAAAACTTTACTAATTGTAGGATTATTATTCTCTGCTGCAAATATTTTCGCACAGATACCTACAGGTTACTATGACGGAACAGCTGGTTTAACTGGAGCTGCACTTAAAACAAAATTAAGCCAAATCATTACAAATGGTCACCAGACGAAGTCTTATGATAATTTGTATAATGGATATCCCTCGACAGATACAGACAATTACTACGAAAAAGACGGCTCTGTATTAGACATTTATTCAGAAAATCCTAGCGGAAAAGACCCTTATGTCTATCAACATGGCTCTAAACAATGTGGTAGTTATAAAGTAGAAGGAGACTGCTATAATAGAGAGCACGTTTTTCCACAAGGATATTTCAATTCTGCATCTCCAATGGTTTCGGACATTCACCATATTGTCCCAACTGATGGAAAAGTCAACGGATATAGAAGTAATTTTCCATTCGGAAAAGTAGGATCTGCAAATTTCGTTTCAGAAAACGGCTCTAAAAGAGGAACCAGCGCATCACCTAACTATAGTGGAACAGTATTCGAACCTATCGATGAATTCAAAGGCGATATAGCAAGAATGATTTTATATTTTGCAACAAGATATGAATCTAAACTGTCAACTTTTAGCGACAATGATATTCTCACTAATACCGCATTTCCAGGTGTAGAAGATTGGGAATTGGCAGTTCTAAAAGAATGGCACACAAATGACCCAGTATCTCAGAGAGAAATTGACAGAAACAATGCAGCTTATACTTATCAAGGCAATAGAAACCCATTTATAGACCACCCAGAATATGTAGCTTTAATATGGGGAACAACAACTCCTGACACAGAAGCACCTACTACACCAACAAACCTAGCCGTTACGGGAAGTACTTCTAGCACAATATCTTTATCTTGGACAGCTTCCACTGATAACATTATAGTTGCTGCATATGACATTTATGTTGATGGAACACTTAAAACATCTTCGGCCACAAATAGCGCAACTGTAACAGGCCTTAATCCGTCTACAACATATACATTTTATATAAAAGCCAAAGACGCTGCAGGAAATACATCCAATCAAAGTAATACTGCTACTGGAACTACCACAGAAAATACTGGTGGCGGTGGAAATAACAATAATACCACTTGTGGCACAGAAAATTTCGAGGAAATTAGCGGAACTCCTAATGCCTATGAAACCATAAATTGGACCAGCGCTGGAATTACATGGACAGCAACGGATTCTAGATCCGACCAAACAATTAATAATAAAGCAATTACGGTAAGAAATGGCAAATTAAGTTCTTCACCTATTTCAGGAGGAATAGGAAGTTTAACAGTAACTACACAACTTAAATTCTCTGGAACAAATGGAAGTTTTAAATTATTTATTAATGGTGTTGAAAAAGGAACAATCCCATACTCAGACACTGTAACTACCACTACCATTTCAAACATCAATGTTTCAGGAAATGTAACGATTAGCATACAAAATAATAGCACAACCTCTAACAGAGTGGCTTTTGATAATTTAAGTTGGACTTGCTATAACGATTTAGCTACCTCAGAAATAAAATCTAACAAATTCAGCATTTATCCGAATCCTATTAAGAACAACATGCTTTTTGTTAAAAGTGAAAATTTAAGTAAAATTAAAAAAGTAGAGATTTACAACACAAGCGGAGTTTTAGTTCAAGTAGCAGAAAAACCCTTTTTGAATAAAAATTACTTAGTTCTTAAAAACTTACCAAAAGGAATTTATTTTGCAAAATTTGATGATAATGCTCAGAAATTTTTAGTAGAATAAACTTGATACAAATCATTGCAAGGCTGGAAACATTTCCAGCCTTTTTTATTACCTTTGAATTATGGAAAAATCAGTAAAATTAGGTTTGGTAGGAAGAAATATTTCCTACTCGTTTTCAAAAAAATATTTCGAACAGAAATTTCAAAAACTTTTCTTGAAAAACCATTCCTATGAAGTATTTGACATCGAAAATCTTCAGAATATTCCTGAAATTTTTCAGACCGAAAATCTTGTAGGGCTTAATGTGACCATTCCATACAAAGAACAAATCATTCCTTATCTAGACGAACTGAGCGAAGAAGCTCAAGAAATAGGAGCCATCAATTGTATTTCCATCAAAAACGGGAAAACAAAAGGTTTCAATACTGATGCATTTGGATTTGAAAAAACACTTCTTCTGCACAAAAAACCACACCAAAAATCTGCCATCGTTTTAGGAAATGGAGGAGCAGCAAAAGCCGTTCAATTTGTATTAAAAAAGAATAATATTCCGTTTATTACCGTTTCTAGAACTACAGAAATTAATTATCAAAATCTTACTGAAAATCAAGTTTTAGAAAACCTCATCATCATACAATGTACACCAGTAGGGACTTTTCCTAATGTAGAAGAAACGCTTCACTTCCCATTTGAAAATATTACAGAAAATCATCTCGTTATCGATTTAATTTACAACCCTACTCTTTCTAAATTTTTAAATAACGCTGCCGAAAAAGGGGCAAAAACCATTAACGGTTATTTCATGCTAGAACAACAAGCCGAAAAAGCTTGGGAAATTTGGAATGAAGAACTGTAAACACTTCTGAGCCATCAAAGATTTAGACTAATGTATTTTTTGAAAGTGAGCACAATTATCGCCTTCAAAAAAATTGCATATTTCATAAAAAACCCTTAATTTAGTGCCGAAATGCGTTCAAACATTCAAAAAAGTGTTTGAAAAAAGCATATTACTTTTAAAATTAATTTGCTATGATTACAGATAACCCTAATTCTGAAGCTCAAGAGAACATTGTAAATCCAAACGAAGAAACTGCTAATCAAACTGTTGCTCCTCAAGAAAGTCATGATTCAGAAGTTCATGAAGAAGAAACTCATGATATGGTAGAACACCACGAACATGAAAAAATGACTTCGGGTGAATTAATGACCAAGTTAGAAGCACTGATTAATGCTGAAGATGCAGGAGCTAATCATAAAAAATTTAATGCAGTAAAAGAAATGCTTCTTCACAAAATAAACCTAGAAAGTGAAGACCAAAAAGAAGCAGATGCACATTATGAGCACCCTCTTCAATCAAAAGTTTCTGCACTAAGCAATATTTTCAAAGAAAAATATGATGTTTTTCACAGAAAACAAGAATCTGAGCAAAAAGACAATCTCGAAAAGAGAATCTCAATCATAGAAAAATTAAAAAATCTTTACACGCATTCTGAACCAAACACCAATCTTTTCCGCGCCATCAGAGAAATTAAAGAAGAATGGAGCCATGCTGGACAAGTAGCAAAATCAGAATTCAAAAACCTTAACAATAATTATTTCTACCATTTGAATAATTTCTATCAAATGTTAGACTTAAATAAAGAATACAGAGAGCAAGAATATGCACATAATCTAGAAAAAAGACAGCATATTATTGCCAGAGCCAAAGAATTACAAAACGAACCTGTAGTACAAAAAGCATTAAACGAATTACAGTTTTTACACAAACTTTGGAAAGAAGAAGCAGAACCAGTTGCTGAAGAATTCCGTGATAAAACTTGGGAAGAATTCAAAGAAATTTCTAACAAAATTCACGAAAGAAAATCAGAATTATTAGCCGTAATCGAAGGTGAACAACAAGCTACTCTTGAGAAGAAAAATCAAATCATCGAAACGATTAAAAAACTGACTTCTCCAGATAAAGCTCCGAATCATAATTATTGGCAAAACGCCATCAACACCGTAGAAAGTCTAAGAGCAGATTTCTTAAAATTAGGAAGCGTTCCTAGAAAAATTTCTAACCAAAACTGGAACGAATTCAAACTGGCACTTAGAGCTTTCAACGCGAAGAAAAATGAATTCTACAAAGGGCTTAAAAACTCTCAGCATACCAATTTAGAAGAAAAACTGAAACTTATCCAAACTGCTCAGGATAATATGAATTCTGAAGATTGGGAAATTGCAGTTCCACTATTCAAAAAACTACAAGAAGACTGGAAAAAAATAGGTCACGTTCCTAGAAGTATGACCAATAAAGTTTGGGATGATTTCCGTGAAGCTTGCAACACGTTTTTTAACAATTACAGAACTAAAAACAATGCTGTAACAGACGACTGGAAAGAAAATTACAAACAAAAACGCGCGCTTTTAGATGAATTAAAAGAAATTGGCGACGAAGAAGGAAGCGTAGAAAAAATTGAAAACATTAAGACTGCTTGGAACAACATCGGAAAAGTACCAAGAGATAAAATGGCTATCAATACAGAGTTTAATAAAACGATGAGAGAGAAATTAAGACTGAACAAAATCAATGAATTTGATTTGAAAGAAGAAGGTCTTACTGAATCTCAATTAACTGATAAAGCTAGAAAAATCAAAAATCAAGTGGCTGATTTAGAAGCAGAAATTGTAAAATTAGAAAACAACCTAGGCTTCTTTGGCAAAGTATCTCGTGATAATCCTTTATTGAAAGATACTTTTGATAAGATTGATGACAAAAAAGCTCAGTTAGAAATGTTAAAACAAAGCCTTCACCACATTATTTCTGGAGAATAAGATGATTCGTAAACTGTTTTCGATTGTTGTACTTTTACTATTTTCGGGGATTTTTTATTCACAAAACACCGAAGACTTAATTGGTGTGCCAGAACTTACCTTTAACGAAAGTAAATATGTTTTGGTTTCGGCACAACAAAAATCTAAAGTCCAATTTGTACAAGAATACATTTTAGAAGACGAAAGAATAGAAGATGCTTCTGCTATCATTACTATTTATTTTTTCAATAAAAATATAGATGCTAAAGAAGCTACTTATCAAAAAACAGAAGAACTCGACCGAAGAGCCGAAACGGATAAATACTGCACTTACAATGTTACCGAAAATCCTAATGGAACCGAATTCGTAGTAGATTTTATCACCACCAATGTTCCAAAAGATAAAAAAGCGGAAGCCCCAGAACAAGAATTGGCAGATTATAACATTTATAGATTTAGAAACACTCTGTTAGGCGAAGAAAGTACTTTTATGATTATTGCCTACAAAGAAAAATCTACTGGCTATGCTAAAGGCTTTCAAAAATCAATCGGCAAAAAAAGAAATAAACTTTTAGAAGGAATCATCACCATGACCATTCCTTCTGTAACTCTAAAAACTAACTAATTCCGGAATTTTTTTCGGAATTTTTTTTCAAATAAAATGAATCACGAAACTTACATAAAACGTTGTATAGAACTCGCCAAAAAAGCGACTGGAAAAACCTATCCAAATCCTTTAGTTGGCGCAGTAATTGTTCATAACGATGTCATCATCGGCGAAGGTTTTCACCAAAAAGCGGGTGAAGCTCATGCAGAAATCAATGCGATTAATTCTGTACAAAATCCAGAACTTTTACCAGAGTCTACGATTTATGTTTCCCTAGAACCTTGTGCACATTTCGGAAAAACACCGCCTTGCTCTCTGAAATTAAAAGAAATTGGTTTTAAAAAAGTGGTAATTGGTGCAATGGACAGCCATGATAAAGTAAACGGAAAAGGCAAAAAAATCCTTATGGATACAGGGATAGAAACCGTTTCTGGAATTTTGGAAAAAGAATGCAGAGATTTAAACAAAAGATTTTTCACTTTCCATGAGAAAAAGCGTCCTTATTTGATTCTGAAATGGGCTGAAAGCAAAGACGGTTTTATTGACCAAAACTTTAAACCTACAAAAATATCCAACGAATTAGCTTCTCAATTTGTACATCAAATCAGAAGCGAGGAACATGCTATTTTGGTGGGAACTCAAACAGCTTTGAATGACAATCCTAGCTTAACTACTCGATTAGTGGAAGGTAGAAATCCTGTGAGAATATTGATTGATTTTGATTTAAAAGTTCCCAGAAATTTTAAAATTTATAATGATGAAGCTCCTACTTTGGTTTTCAATCAAGAAAAAGAGGAAGAAGAAGGAAATGTAAAATTCATTAAAATTTCTAAAGAAAATTTCACGGAAGAATTGATGCAGAAACTTTACGAAAATCAGATTCAATCGGTTTTAGTAGAAGGAGGAAGCAGAACTTTACAAACTTTTATTGACCAAAATCTTTGGGACGAAACCATCATCATAAAAAATGAAAACCTCCTATTAGAAAATGGCACAAAAGCTCCTAAATTTAATGGAAAATCGACTAAAGAAAAGCTTTTTAGAGATAATGTAGTTTCTATTTATAGAAATCTGTAATGCAATACAATTACACCACCATAAAATCTGAAGTTCGAGATATTTTGCTCAAAGAAAAAGGGAGCAAATTTATCGGCTTTGCATTTCCTGTCAATAACGAAAAGGAACTCAAAATTGCTTTAGAAAGCTTAAAAGAAGAACATCCAAAAGCTACGCATCATTGTTATGCTTTCAGAATAGGAATTAATGGTGAAAATTACCGCGCAAATGATGACGGAGAACCTTCAGGAAGTGCTGGTTTACCTATTTACAATCAACTTCTCGCTCATAATCTTACCAATATTTTAGTGGTAATCGTTCGTTATTATGGGGGAACCAAATTAGGCGTTTCTGGCTTGGTAAAAACCTACAAAGAAAGCACCAAATATACTTTGGAACACGCAGAAATCATTACCAAAGAACTAGAAACCGAACTAGAAATTCAATTCAAATTTTCTCAACAAAACATCATTTTTTCTCTTCTCAATAAATTTGATGCGAAAGTCTTGAATTTCGATGCACAAGAAGATTGTATGATAACAGCAAGGCTCAATTTGTCCGAAAAAGAAAAAATCTCGGAACTTTTGTCCGAGATTCAATATGTAAATTTTAAATTTTTAGAATAAGATTACTCTCTTCTTCCTCCGAAAAGCATTGATGCCCAATAAAGCAATTGCGCTAATGAACCAAGCGCTGCTACCACATAAGTTCTCGCTGCCCATTTTAGAGAATCTTCAGCCGCAGCATGTTCTTCTCTGCCTAATGTTCCAGAATTTTCTAACCAAGCTAGCGCTCTTTTACTCGCATCATACTCCACCGGCAAAGTGATGAACGCAAAAAGCGTAGTTACCGCAAAAAGTAAAACACCAATTGCTAAAACCGTAGTGTTTCCTTGTGGATTCTGAATACTTCTAGAAGCAATCATTACAGAAATCCCCGCAAAAATTACAAACTGAGAAAGTGTAGAACTAATATTTACCAACGGAACCAGTTTAGAACGAAGCTGCAACATAGAGTAACCAACTGCATGTTGTACAGCATGACCACATTCATGAGCGGCAACTGCTGCTGCAGCCGCATTTCTCTGCATGTAAACTCCTTCTGATAAATTTACTGTTTTATTTGCTGGATTATAATGATCCGTTAATTGACCAGGAACCGAAATCACTTGCACATCATGAATTCCATTATCACGAAGCATTTTTTCGGCAATTTCTTTCCCAGACATACCATTTCTGAGATGAAGTTTAGAATAATGTTCGAATTTCGACTTCAATCTGGCCGAAACCAACCAACTCACGAGCATTAACACTCCTAAAATTAAATAATAACCTGTCATATTTTTATTTTCTTTTTTATATTTATTTACCCTTTTTGAAGTAAAAACTGTGCCAAACTTGGGCATTGTCATCTTTTACGCTATCTTTGTTTTTCTAATTTTTATCAACATGTCTGAAGTAAAAATCATTCAAGTTACTACCGAAAAACAATTATCAGATTTTATCAAATTTCCGATGAATCTGTACAAAAATAATCAAAATTATGTACCATCTTTAATCAAAGATGAGAAAAGCATTTGGAACAAAGAAGAAAACCCTGCTCTTGCCTATTCCGAAGCTAAGCAATTTTTAGCTTACAGAGATCATGAAATCGTAGGAAGAATTGCAGTGATGATTAATCACAAAGAAGCACAAGAACTCGGCATAGAAAAAGTGAGATTTGGGTGGTTAGATTTTATAGATAACGAAGCCGTTTCTAAAGCACTTATTGATACTGCTATTACTTACGCCAAAGAAAAAAACATCAAAAAAATAGAAGGACCGATGGGTTTTACCAATCTAGACAAGGCAGGAATGCTCACTTTCGGATTTGATAGATTGGCAACGATGATTGGAATTTACAATTTCAGCTATTATCCAAAACATTTAGAAAAATTAGGATTAGTGAAAGAAAAAGAATGGGTAGAATTCGAAATTATGTTCCCTGATGTTTTACCAGATAAAGTTGAAAAATTTAGCCAACTTATTGCAGAAAAATATCAACTAAAAACTATAAAATTCAATTCCAAAGAAGAAATTCTTCCTTTGGTAGAACCGATGTTTAAATTATTAGACGAAACTTACAAAAATCTTTCGACTTACACTCCTATTACCGATGAGCAAATCCTGCATTACAAAGAAAAATACTTCGGTTTTATTGACAAAGATTACATTATCTGCATAACTGATAAGGATGACAAGTTGATTTCCTTTGCGATTACCATGCCTTCGTATTCCAGAGCTTTGCAAAAAGCCAATGGAAGTTTATTACCATTCGGATGGTATCATTTACTAAACGCTGGAAGAAAAAACGAAAGAGCTAATTTTTATTTGATCGGGATTCATCCAGAATACCAAAGAAGAGGAGTTACGGCGATTATTTTCAAAGAAATCTGGAAAACCTTTAAGAAAAAAGGGGTGAAATTTTTAGAGACCAATCCAGAATTAGAAGAGAACAAAAACATCCAGTTACTTTGGCAAGATTACAATCCTGTAAACCACAAGAGGCGAAGAACTTACACTTTAGAATTTTAAAAATTTAAAAATGAAAACTCAACTTTATTATTACATTGGCATTATCATCATGTACGTGATGTACAATCAGTTTTTCCAAGTAAAAGATGAGAAAACTAACGCTATCATTAATATTTTGTTTGCGAGTTTTCTTTTTGGGTACATTGCATTCATTGCTTTTAAGGTTTTAAAAAATCTTAAAAATAAATAGTTATTTTTATTAATTCTAAATTGCGAAAAACCCTTTTTTATCTACAAAAGTCATAAAAATACTTCTCTTTTCTATTTATATTTCGTAAATTTGCCTGTTAGAAATACTTAATAGAGATGAATTTACCTGATAATTATATCCCTGTTCTTATTCAGGCGGCAGTAGGTTTAGGTTTTGTGTTATTTACTTTATACGCATCACACAATTGGGGTCCTAAAAGACACACTTCTGGAGCTACTAAAGATGACACTTTCGAGTGTGGAATTGAAGTAGAAGGAAATGCAAGAACTCCGTTTTCTGTAAAATATTTTCTTACCGCTATTTTATTCGTTTTATTCGACATAGAAATTGTTTTTTTCTATCCTTACGCTGTAAATTTTAAAGAATTAGGATTTGAAGGATTCCTTGCTGTAACTACGTTTATAGCAATCTTCTTCATAGGATTTTTCTATGTACTAAAACGTGGAGCTTTAGATTGGAATAAGTAAATTTATACCGCTAAAGTGTTTTACACATTAGAGTAAGATTTTTCAAAAAAAACTTTAAAAAAATTAAAAATGTCAGATAATAAACCTGTAATCAATACTAATGCACCTGCGCCTCCAGGAATTGAAGGTGAAGGTTTTTTCGCAGGAAAATTAAGCGATATTATCGGTATGGCTCGTAAGTTTTCGCTTTGGCCATTACCATTTGCTACTTCTTGTTGTGGTATCGAATTTATGGCAACTATGGCTCCTAACTATGATTTATCTAGATTCGGAGCAGAGAGAATGAGTTTCTCGCCAAGACAAGCAGATATCCTACTGGTTTGTGGTACTATTTCTAAAAAATTAGCTCCAGTTCTTAAACAAGTTTATACACAGATGGCAGAACCAAGATGGGTAGTTGCTGTAGGTGCTTGTGCAAGTAGCGGTGGTATTTTTGACACTTATTCTGTTTTACAAGGAATTGATAAAATTATTCCTGTAGATGTATATGTTCCAGGATGCCCTCCAAGACCAGAACAAATTCTAGAAGGCTACATGCAAGTACAAGCTTTGGCAGAAAACGAAAGCTTAAGAAGAAGAGATTTACCAGAATACAAAGCTTTATTAGAAAGCTACGGAATTAAGTAATTTGAAAATGTAAAGATTTGAATTTCAAGTCTTGCGTTTATCAAAAATAAATTTGAAACAATAATAGAAACAAATTTTTGAAGGCGATGTAATTTACCTCGATTTCAAATTTTCAAATTAATAATATGACAAGCGAATTTGTTTTAGAAGCCATCAATAGAGAATTTCCAGAAGCAGTGATTTCTTCGTCTGAACCTTATGGATTTCTTACTGTAGAAGTAAAAAAAGAAGAGCTTAAAAAAGTGATTCATCACCTTAAAGAGTCTTCTCTTAATTTTATGTTCCTTACAGATATTTGTGGCATTCATTATCCAGACCATAAGGAGAAGGAACTTGGAGTAATCTATCACCTTCATAATTTACAAGAAAATTTTAGAATAAGAATCAAAAGCTTTTTCCCAAAAGATAATGCCGAGGTAGATTCTATCACAGACTTGTATTCAGGAGCCAATTGGATGGAAAGAGAAACATATGATTTCTACGGAATTACGTTTAAAGGTCACCCAGATTTAAGAGTTATTCTAAACATGGAAGAACTAGGCTATCACCCTCTTCTAAAAGAATATGCACTCGAAGATGGAACCAGAACTGACAAAGACGACTCTATGTTCGGTAGATAAAAATTCTGAAATCTAAATTATTATGAAAGACAATCAACTATCCAATATACTTAACCAATACGATGCTCAAGAGCAAGTAGATGGTCAATTATATACACTGAACCTCGGTCCTACTCACCCTGCTACACACGGAATTTTCCAAAATGTGTTAACTATGGATGGCGAAAGAATTCTTCATTCTGAACAAACCGTAGGTTATATTCACAGAGCTTTTGAAAAAATTGCTGAACGTAGAAATTTCACACAAATTACCACTCTTACAGACCGTTTAAATTATTGCTCTGCACCTATCAATAACATTGGTTGGCACATGACAGTAGAAAAACTTCTAGGAATTGAAGTCCCAAAAAGAGTAGATTACATGCGTGTTATCATGATGGAATTGGCTCGTATTGCAGACCACTTGGTTTGTAACTCCGTAATTGCTGTAGATACAGGAGCTTTAACTGGTTTCACCTACGTTTTCCAAGACAGAGAAAGAATTTACGATATCTACGAACAAGTTTGTGGCGCTAGAATGACTACAAACATGGGTAGAATTGGTGGCTTCGAGAGAGATTTCACTCCTAAATTCCACGAATTATTAAAAGATTTCTTAAAAACTTTCCCTGCAAGATTCCAAGAATTTTCAAATTTAGTAGAAAGAAACAGAATCTTCATGGACAGAACCATCGGTGCTGGTCCTATTAGTGCAGAACGTGCATTAAATTACAGTTTTGTAGGTCCTAACTTAAGAGCTGCTGGTGTAGATTATGACGTGAGAGTAGCAAGTCCTTATTCATCATACCAAGATTTTGATTTCAATATTCCAATTGGTACTGCAGGAGATACTTATGATAGATTCATGGTTCGTCAACAGGAAATTTGGGAAAGTTTGAAAATCATTAACCAAGCTTATAACAATTTACCAGAAGGAGATTTCCACGCAGATGTACCAGAATTTTTCTTACCAGAAAAAGCAGAAGTGTACAATAATATGGAAGCATTAATCTATCACTTCAAAATCGTGATGGGCGAAACTGATATTCCTGCTGGAGAAGTTTATCATTCTGTAGAAGGAGGAAACGGAGAACTTGGTTTCTATCTAGTAAGTGATGGCGGTAGAACTCCATACAGATTGCACTTTAGAAGACCTTGTTTCATCTATTACCAAGCGTATCCAGAAATGATTAAAGGTGCCGTAATCTCTGATGCAATCGTTACGATGAGTAGCATGAACGTGATTGCTGGAGAATTAGACGGATAAAAAGATTATAAATTTTAGATTATAAATTTAAAATTATTAATCTAAAAAATCCATAGTTAATTATTTGAATTAAAGATATTTAAAATCTAAAATTCAGAATTTAAAATTTAAAATTTTAAAGAAGTGAGCGAAACAATTGCTTTTAAACCAGAAACTTTAGAAAAAGTAAAACAAATCATTGCAAGATATCCAGAAGGAAAACAAAAATCTGCATTAATTCCTGTGCTTCACTTAGCGCAGAAGGAATTTGGAGGTTGGTTAGACGTTCCTGTAATGGATTATGTAGCAAGTGTTTTAGAAATTACTCCAATAGAAGTGTATGAAGTAGCTACTTTCTACACCATGTTTAATATGCAACCTGTAGGAAAATACGTTTTAGAAGTTTGCGTTACAGGACCTTGTATGTTAAGAGGAAGTGATGATATCGTAAATTATATCAAAGAAAAATTAGGCATCAAAGCTGGCGAAACTACTGCAGATGGTTTATTTACTCTAAAACCTGCAGAATGTCTTGGAGCTTGCGGTTATGCACCAATGATGCAACTTGGAAAATTCTATCACGAAAATTTAACTAAAGAAAAAGTAGACGAAATCCTTGAGATTTGCAGACAAGGACAAATCGCTCTTGATTAATAAATAACAGTTATGAGTAAAAAACTTTTACTTAAAAACGCACACATAGAAGGTATCAGATATTTTGATACTTACAGAGAACATGGTGGTTACCAATCTGTAGAAAAAGCATTGAAAATGACTCCGGACCAAATTGTAGAAGAAGTAAAAACTTCTGGTCTTAGAGGTCGTGGTGGTGCTGGTTTCCCTACAGGAATGAAATGGAGCTTCCTAGCAAAACCAGAAGGTGTGCCTAGATATTTGGTTGTAAATGCAGACGAATCTGAACCTGGAACTTTTAAAGACAGATATTTGATGGAGTTTCTTCCTCATCTTTTGATTGAAGGAATGATTATCGCATCTTATGCATTAGGTTCTAACACTTCTTACATCTACATCAGAGGAGAATATGCTTGGATTCCAGATATTTTAGAACAAGCTATTGACGAAGCTAAAAAAGCAGGTTTCCTAGGTAAAAATATTTTAGGCAGTGGTTTCGATTTAGAAATTTATGTTCAGAGAGGAGCTGGAGCTTATATCTGTGGAGAAGAAACTGCCCTTCTAGAATCACTAGAAGGAAAACGTGGAAATCCTAGATTAAAACCACCTTTCCCTGCGGTAAAAGGTCTTTGGCAATGTCCAACTGTGGTAAATAACGTAGAAACCATCGCTGCAGTAGTTCCAATTATAGATATTACAGGAGCAGAATACGCTAAAATTGGTGTAGGACGTTCTACAGGTACTAAATTAATTTCCGCTTGTGGAAATATCAATAAACCAGGAGTTTACGAAATAGACATGACCATCACCGTAGAAGAATTCATCTACTCTGATGAATATTGTGGAGGAATTCCGAACGGTAAAAAATTAAAAGCATGTATTCCTGGAGGTTCTTCAGTTCCAATTGTTCCTGCAAATTTATTGCTTAAAACAGCTTCTGGCGAACCAAGATATATGAACTACGAATCTCTTTCTGATGGCGGTTTCGCTACAGGAACGATGATGGGTTCTGGTGGTTTCATTGTTTTAGATGAAGACCAATGTGTGGTAAAACACACCATGACCTTAGCACATTTCTACAACCACGAAAGTTGCGGACAATGTACACCATGTCGTGAAGGAACTGGGTGGATGTATAAAATTCTGAAAAAAATAGAATCAGGACAAGGCGAAATGAAAGATATCGACTTGTTATGGGATATTCAGAGAAAAATTGAAGGAAACACCATTTGTCCATTAGGAGATGCAGCAGCTTGGCCTGTAGCAGCAGCAATTCGTCATTTTAGAGATGAATTCGAATGGCATATCAATAATCCAGAATGCTTAACCAGAAATTATGGAATTGCACATTATGCAGATCCACTTCCGGTAGTTGAAAAACAATAATATTAGACATTAATAAAGCTAAAGCTTAATTCATAATACATAGAAATGAGCGAAGAAATTAAAAAATTTAAAGTAACCATTGACGGGCAAACTACGGAAGTAGAACCAGGTACTACCATTCTAAACGCAGCGCGCCAGATTGGTGGAAAATCTGTACCTCCGGCAATGTGTTATTACAGCAAATTAGAAAACAGTGGCGGTAGATGCAGAACTTGCTTAGTAGAAGTTTCTAAAGGTTCTGAAGCAGATCCTCGTCCTATGCCAAAATTAGTGGCAAGCTGTAGAACCACAGTAATGGACGGTATGGAAGTGAAAAACCTTACTTCTGAAAAAACGCAAGAAGCAAGAAAAGCCGTTACCGAATTCCTTTTACTCAATCACCCACTAGATTGCCCTATTTGTGACCAAGCTGGTGAATGTCACCTTCAAGATTTAGGTTACGAACATGGTCTTCAGCAAACCAGAAATGATTTTGAAAAAAATACTTATGATGCTGATGATTTAGGTCCAAACATTAAGCTAAACATGAACAGATGTATCTTGTGTGCAAGATGCGTTTTGGTGGCAAATCAGTTAACTAACAAGAGAGAGCACGGTATTCTTTTCAGAGGTGAGCATGCAGAAATCTCTACTTATCTTAATAAAGCTTTAGATAATGATTTTATTGGAAACGTGATAGACGTTTGTCCAGTAGGAGCATTAACAGATAGAACAGCAAGATTTGCAAGCAGAGTTTGGTTTACAAAACCAGTAGACGCAACTTGTACTTGTTCTAAATGTTCTGGTAAAGCAGTTCTTTGGATGAAAGGAGACGAAATCGTAAGAGTAACTGCCAGAAAAGACCAATACGGAGAAGTAGAAGAATTTATCTGCAACGAATGTAGATTCGAGAAAAAAGATGTAAAACACTGGAACATAGAAGGACCAAGACACATCAGCAGACATTCTGTAATTTCTCTTAACCATTACCAAAAACCAGAAGAAATGGTGGTAAAAGCGTTAGAAAATGAAACGGCTAAAGAAATTAGCAAAAAAGATAATTTAGAATAATTTGGAGAAAGATGAATGGTTAAAGATTCTCAAAATCTAAAATCTAAAATCTAAAATCTAAAATCTCATAAAGAAATGGATTTAATACTTTTCAAAACAATACTTGTAGTATCACTTTTCGCCCTATCTATGGCTGTAGCAGCCTACTCTACTTGGGCAGAGAGAAAGGTGGCTGCCATTATGCAAGACAGAATTGGTCCCAACAGAAGCTGGAAATTCGGTTTACTTCAACCATTAGCTGACGGTGGAAAATTCTTCTTCAAAGAAGACTTTATCCCAGAAAAAGCAGAAAAATTCTTATTTTTCTTCGGGCCTGGTTTAGTAATGTTTATTTCACTTATTACCGGAGCTGTAATTCCTTGGGGAAAATCTCTGAATATTGGCGGACAATCTTTTGATTTACAAGTAGCCAATCTAGATGTAGGTGTTCTCTACTTAATGGGAATGGTTTCTATCGGTGTTTACGGAATTATGATTGGAGGCTGGGCTTCTAACAATAAATATTCATTAATCGGAGCAATTAGAGCTTCATCTCAAATGATTTCTTACGAATTAGCAATGGGATTATCTCTATTAGCGATCATCATGATGAACAGTTCTCTAGACCTTAAGGTAATTGCAGAATCTCAAAGTGGATGGTATGGTATGAAATGGAATATCTTCTTCCAACCATTAGCATTTATCATCTTCTTTGTAGCAGCATTAGCCGAAACCAATAGAGCTCCTTTTGATTTACCAGAATGTGAAACAGAATTAGTAGGAGGTTTCCATACAGAATATTCTGCGATGAAACTCGGACTTTTCTTATTCGGTGAATATGTAAACTTATTTATTTCTTCAGCATTAATCACTACCCTTTTCTTAGGAAGTTATAATTTCCCAGGATTAGCATGGATTGGTGAAAACTGGGGAGAAAATGCTGCTGGAATTGCAAGTATTTTAGCATTCTTGGCTAAAACCATTGCCGTAATCCTTACCTTTATGTGGATTAGATGGACTTTACCAAGATTTAGATATGACCAATTAATGCACCTTGGCTGGAAATCATTAATTCCGCTTGCATTAGTAAACTTGTTGGTAACTGGAGCTTTAGTTCTTTTGAACCAACATTATCAATGGATTTAATCATTTGAAATTGATTATTTGAAATTTGAAATTATAAAAAAATTAAAAATTTAAGATAAAGTTTGAGTAGAGAAAAATCTCCTCTCAAATCTCACATCTCAAATCTAATTTATATGAAACTAACCAATAGATCAAAGGTAGCTTCTAACAAAAAGATGACTTTTGCAGAGAAAATTTATCTCCCTGCAATCATCAAAGGAATGGGAATTACCGGAAAACATGCGATAATGACTCTTACTGGGAAATTACCTACGGTAAGTTATCCTGAAGAGCAAAGAGAATTTTCTAAAATTTATCGTGGCTTACACGTTCTGAAGCGTGATGATGAAGGCAGAGAAAGATGTACTGCTTGTGGATTATGTGCGGTAGCTTGCCCGGCAGAAGCCATTACCATGACTGCGGGAGAACGTACCAAAGAGCAAAAACATCTTTACAGAGAAGAAAAATATGCCGAAGTATATGAAATCAATATGCTAAGATGTATCTTCTGTGGATTATGCGAAGAAGCTTGTCCTAAATCTGCAATTTACCTTACCGATAGAATTGTAAAACCAGAACAAAACAGAGGCTCATTTATCTACGGCAAAGATCTTTTGGTAGAAAGCATGGAAAACAGAATAGATATTTCTGAAAGACAAACAGAATCACAAAAAAAAGCTCTTAAATAAATGGAACAGTTCTTATTCTTTTTTATCGCTTTAGTAGCGGTTGCAAGTGCTGTTTACTTTGTATTTGCAAGAAATCCTTTGTATGCAATTTTATCATTAATTGTTACTTTCTTTAGCATTGCCGCATTATATGTTTTACTGAATGCGCAGTTCTTAGGAATTGTACAAATTATCGTGTATACAGGAGCCATCATGGTGTTATTCCTTTATGTATTAATGATGCTTAATCTTAATGCTAAAGACGAAAGCAAAAAACAAAACCTTACGAAATTTATCGGTATTTTTTCTGCCGGAATCCTTTTCGTGGGAATGTTAGGAGCTTATAAAGGTCTTTCTCAATCGAATGTTGTTCAAAATATTGATAGCAGCATCGGTTTGACTAAAAACCTTGGAAAATTATTGTTTAACGAATATGTATTACCATTCGAACTCGCTTCTATCCTGATTTTAGCAGGTATTGTAAGTGCAGTATTAATTGGTAAAAAAGATTTATAGAATTATGGAAGTCAATTCATTTTTACAAAACATACCGCTCAATTGGTACATCATTTTAAGTACTACATTGTTTTGTTTAGGAGTTTTAGGAGTTCTCGTTCGTAAAAATGCCATCATCATTTTAGGATGTGTAGAATTAATGCTTAATTCTGTAAATCTACTTTTGGCTGCATTTTCTGCTTATAAAGGAGATGGACACGGACAAATTTTGGTATTCTTTATCATGGTAGTGGCTGCTGCAGAAGTTGCGGTAGGTCTAGCGATTATCACTATGATGTATAGAAATACCAGAAATGTAGATGTAAGTATTTTTAATAAATTAAAAGGATAATGCAGATGGAAAATTTAGTTTACGCAATCGTTTTACTTCCTTTAATTGGATTTGTAATCAACGGATTATTCGGAAAGCGCTTACCAAAAGCTTTGGTTGGCGGATTAGCTACCTTAGTAGTATTCGCGGCTTTTCTAATTTCTGTAAGTATTTTTATAGGTTTTCCTGCAGACGGAACACCAGTTATTGTAAAAGCATTTGAATGGTTCACTATCGGTGGAATTCAGGTGAATTTCGGGTTCCAAATAGACCAATTATCATTAATGATGATGATGATTGTTACAGGGATTGGTTCTTTGATTCACTTGTACTCAATTGGTTACATGAGTCATGACAAAGGTTTCTACAAGTTTTTCACTTATCTGAATTTATTTATTTTCTCCATGCTTCTTTTGGTAATGGGAAGCAATTACCTTATTCTTTTCATCGGTTGGGAAGGTGTAGGTCTTTGTTCTTACTTACTGATTGGTTTCTGGTACGAAAATACAGAATATGGTAAAGCAGCAAGAAAAGCTTTCATTATGAACAGAATTGGTGACCTTGGTTTATTGATTGGTATTTTTCTAATCGCCTCACAAACCAATGCACTAGATTATCTTTCTGTAGCACAAAACGCTTCAAAATTTGAATTTGACGGAGTAGTGATTATGTTTATCACGCTTAGTTTATTCATTGGAGCTATGGGTAAATCTGCACAGATTCCTTTATTTACATGGCTACCAGATGCGATGGCTGGTCCTACTCCGGTTTCAGCGTTAATTCACGCGGCAACCATGGTTACGGCTGGTATTTATTTAGTTGTACGTTCTAACTTCTTATATCATCTTTCACCGAGTACTTTAGACTTTATTCTTGTAATAGGTCTTGCTACTTCATTAATTGCAGCATTCATCGGTTTAAGACAAAATGATATCAAAAAAGTGTTAGCATATTCTACTGTTTCTCAGTTAGGTCTTATGTTTATAGCACTAGGTGTAGAAGCTTATACTTCTGCTATGTTCCACTTAATGACGCACGCTTTCTTCAAAGCATTGTTATTCTTAGGAGCTGGTTCGGTAATTCACGCCATGAGTGGAGAACAAGATATGAGATTTATGGGTGGCTTAAAATCTAAAATACCTGTAACGTATTGGACTTTCTTAATCGGAACACTTGCAATTGCTGGAATTCCGCCATTGTCTGGTATGATTTCTAAAGACGAAATTTTAGTGGCACTTTGGGCAAAATCTCCAATAATTTGGGGCTTAACATTGTTCAGTGCTGCATTAACTGGAATTTATATGTTTAGATTGTTATTCTTAACCTTCTTTGGAAATTTTAGAGGAACAGAAGAACAAAAACATCACTTACACGAAAGTCCTATCTCTATGACTTTACCATTAGTAGTATTAGCTGTATTATCAGTGGTTGGAGGTTTCATTAATTTACCTCATTTTATAGGTCATGGTGAATATCAAAATTTAGCGCATTGGTTAGAACCACTTTACGTATATGGAGCGAAACATGCAGAAGTTCCATTTAATATTGAAATGATTCTTTTGGCGATTACATTAGTAATGGTAGCAGCGGTATTCTTCATCGTAAGAAATATCTATGTTACTAAAAACAAAATGGCTCAACCAGAAGAAAATTATAAAGGCTGGGAAAGACTTTCAGCTAAAAAATTATTAATAGACGAACTTTATAATGCTACGGTAGTGAAACCTGTAGAAGGTCTTGGAAAAGGCACCAGAATGTTTGATAAACTGATGGATAGATTCTTCAATTTTGTAGGTTTCGGAGCAGTAGAATCTGGAAGATCGTTTAAAAAATTCCAAAATGGTAATGTAGAAAATTATGTTCTCATTATGTCTTTGGCAATCGGTTTAATTTTAATTGTTAACTTTTTATTACAATAGCAAATGTTAGAAGCACTGTTACTTTTACCTTTAATTGGTTCAGGATTAGTTTTTGCGTTTAGAAACTCTAATAGCAAATATTTAGCAGTAGGAATTGCTTTCGTGCAGATGTTTTTAACATTCTACATGCTATCACAATTTAATAATGTACCTACGGTAGACTCTCCATTACAATTTGAGATTATCAAACCGTGGTCCTCCTATATTAAAAGCACATTACACTTCGGTGTAGACGGAATGAGTATGCTTTTGTTATTATTAACAAACATTTTAGTTCCATTAATTATACTTTCTTCTTTCAATGAAAACAAGAAATACAATAATAATTTCTACGCGTTAATTCTGTTAATGCAGTTTGGTTTAGTAGGTGTTTTCACCGCTTTAGACGGATTATTATTCTACGTTTTTTGGGAAGTAACTCTTATCCCAATTTGGTTCATCGCTGGACTTTGGGGAGATGAAGAAAAGAGAATTAAAGTTACCACCAAGTTTTTCGTATATACTTTTGTAGGTTCATTATTTATGTTCATTGGTTTGATTTATGTTTACAACCATGCTGCATCTTTTGAACTAACAGATTTATATAACGCTAACCTAAACGAAGTACAACAAGTAGTGGTTTTCTGGTTAATTTTCTTAGCTTTTGCTGTAAAATTACCGATTTTTCCACTTCATAATTGGCAACCAGATACGTATACCTTCTCTCCAACTCAAGGAACGATGTTGCTTTCTGGTATCATGCTTAAAATGGCTATTTATGGTGTTTTAAGATATTTATTACCTATTGCACCAACTGCTTTACTCGGAACTTCTGGGCAAGTCGTGATGATTCTTTCTATTCTAGGAGTGGTTTACGGAGCGCTTATTGCGATTGTACACCATGATATTAAGAAAATTATCGCTTACTCATCGCTTTCACACGTTGGATTAATGGTGGCAGGTATTTTTGCTTCTGCTATTCTTACTGCTCAAGGAAATTTCACTTTCGAAGGAGCGCAAGGAGCTTTAGTTCAAACTTTTGCACACGGTATAAATGTGGTAGGTTTATTCTACTGTGCTGATATTTTAATCAAACAATTTAAAACAAGAGACATCAGACAAATGGGAGGTTACGCTAAAGCGGCTCCTAAATTTGCTACACTTTTCATGATTTTATTACTTGGTTCTATGGGAGTTCCATTAACGAATGGATTCATCGGCGAATTTATTTTATTAAAATCTATTTTTGATTATGACAAAGTGGTAGTCGTTTTTGCAGGTCTTACTATTATTCTAGCCGCAGTTTATCTGCTAAGAATGTATGGAAAAGCCATGTTTGGAACCGGTGATGAAAGAGTGGTAAGTACCTTAAAAGACATTTCTAATGTAGAATTTGTAGTATTGGCAAGTTTAGCTGTTGTGGTAATTGTATTAGGAGTTTTCCCAAGCGGTGTTTTAGAAATGGTGAATAGTTCGTTGAAGTTTATCTACTCTTCTATTAAGGGTTAAAAAAATAATAAATTTTAGAATTTGTTTTTTGAGAATCTCAAATCTCAAATCTTAAATCTCAAATCTATAAATAATGAGTGTTTTAGTAGTTTTATTCCTTACGGCAGTATTAGCATTATTTTCTGGAGTTTATAATCAAGGAAAATTTGCAAGATATATCGGAATTTTGGGACTTTTGGTTGCACTTTGTGTAAGCTTCTCTCCTGATTTAGCATTTTTTAATCAATACAAATCTATGTTTGATTTTAATGAAAATGCGGCTTTATTTACCAAAATTTCTTTAGTGGTTACATTGTTAATTTTCTTCTTAGGAGGTTTTGCATTTAACAATCACCGTAGTCACCAATCAGAATTATATTCGTTAATGTTATTTTCATTAATTGGAGCAGTAATTCTTTTCAGTTTTACAAATTTAGTAACACTATTTTTAGGAATCGAAATCTTATCTATTCCGCTATATGTAATGGCTGGAAGTAACAAGACTGATTTACGCTCAAACGAAGCTTCAATTAAGTATTTTTTAATGGGAGCATTTGCTACAGGATTTCTTCTTTTCGGGATTGCATTAATTTATGGAAGCACAGGTAGTTTTGATGTTCTTGTAATCAATACTTTCAGCGTAGCAAATCCTAAAGATTTAATGTTTGTAATGGGAATTATGTTAATGTTGGTAGCAATGGCATTTAAGGTTTCTCTAGCTCCTTTCCACATGTGGAGTCCAGATGTTTACCAAGGTGCTCCATCATTAATTACAGCATTCATGGCTTCTGTAGTAAAAATTGCTGCATTCTTTGCATTCTTCAAGGTTATGAATCTTGCTTTTGCAGGAAGCATCAAAGAATGGATTAACATTCTAGGCGTTTTAGTTATCATCACGCTTTTATTAGCCAATGCAATGGGATTAGCACAAACCAATGCTAAGAGAATGTTGGCTTATTCATCTGTTTCTCATGCAGGTTATTTAGGTTTAATTTTCTTCGGAGCAAACAGCTTATCTGTATATAATTTAGCATTTTACTTATTCGCTTATTCACTCGCTACAGTTGGAGTATTTATGACTTTAATTTGGGTAGAAAAACTAAAAAGAGAAACTTCATTTGAAGCCTTCAAAGGTTTGGCAAAATCTGAACCTTTATTAGCAGTTGTAACAGCAGTTTCATTATTATCAATGGCAGGAATTCCATTAACAGCAGGATTCGTAGCGAAATTTAACATTTTTGCTCAAGCGATGAATGGAGCTGCTTTCCTAGTTTTGATTGCTGTAATTGGTTCTGCACTAAGTATCGCTTATTATTTAAAACTGATTATATCTATGTTTTTCCATACAGAAACTACATTTAAAAGTTCAGAAAAAGTAAGCATTACGTATAATATTATTGCAGTTTTCATCATTGTAGCAATTCTTGCAATAGGTATTTATCCAGACCTTTTCAAAGTACAATTCGGACTTTAATTAGCAAGTCTTAATCATAAAATAAACACAATTCAGAAATGGGTTGTGTTTTTGTTTTAATTTTATTAATATTAAAGTAAATAAAAAACTCTAGCGTATCAATATTTATATGAAATTCTTAAAAAAAATGATAATTACATTTACCATACTCATTGCAGCTATTGCAATAGGAACATCTCTTTTTATGCAAGGCAAACAATTTGGAGAGTTACCTTCTGGAAAAAGATTAGAAAGAATTCTAAAATCTCCTCATTACAAAAACGGAAAATTTCAAAACCTCAATCCCACTCCACAATTGGCAGAAGGAACTTCTATGACACAAGTTCTATTCAATTTTTTCTTTTCTAAAGTTGAAAATGCGGTACCAAAAAAAAAATTACATTTCACCAAAACGGATTTAAAAAATTTAAAACCAAACGAAAACATCTACGTTTGGATGGGACATTCCTCTTATTTTCTACAAATCGATGGCAAAAAAATATTAGTTGATCCTGTTTTCAGCGGTAGCGTTTCTCCTTTAAAAATCACCAATAAAGCTTTTGAGGGAACAGATATTTACACCGCAAATGATATTCCTGAATTAGACTATTTGGTGATTACACATGATCATTGGGATCATTTAGACTACGAAACGGTTACTAAAATTCGTTCAAAAGTAAAACAAGTCATCACAGGTTTAGGAACTGGCGCGCATTTAGAATCTTGGGATTATGAACCAACCAAAATTATAGAATTAGACTGGTTCGAAAGTTCTAACTTAGGAAACGGTTTTAAAATTAATGCAGAACCAGCTAGACATTTTTCTGGTAGAGGATTCAAAAGAGACCAAGCAATTTGGGCAAGTTTTGTTTTAGAAACACCAAATTCTAAAATTTATATCGGCGGAGATTCTGGTTATGACAATCACTTCAAAAAAATTGGAGAAAATACGGAAAACTTGACTTGGCAATCCTAGAAACTGGACAATATAACGCTGCTTGGAAATACATTCACATGCTTCCTGGTGAACAATTACAGGCGATGAAAGATTTAAATGCCGACAGAATGATTGCAGTTCATAATTCTAAATTCAAACTAGCGCTTCATTCTTGGTATGGACCTATCGAAAAACTCCACGAACTCAACAAAGAGAATTTACGAGTAATCACTCCAAAAATTGGCGAAAAAGTCTTTTGGCAAGATGACAACAAAATTTACCCAAAATGGTGGGAAGAATATAAATAAAAGAAACGCAATTCAGCAATGAGTTGCGTTTTTCTTTGAAAAAATTTCCGCTCGCTTCGCTCGCGCCAAAATTCAAAATAAATTTTAATCATATGATTAAATAATTTGTTTAAATCAAATATTTAATTGTACATTTGTTTTATGAAAAGTGAAAAACAGACGATTGAACAAGAACAAACCACTGAAGAAAAAATTTTAGAAGCAGCTTCAGAAGTCTTTACCGAAAAAGGATTTGCAGGAACCAGAACCAGAGATATTGCCGAAAAAGCAGGAATAAATCTAGCACTACTTAATTACTATTTCCGAAGTAAAGAAAAACTTTTTGAACAAGTGATGAAGATAAAAGTAGTGCTACTATTCGGAAAAATTTTCCCAATTTTAAGCAACGAGAAAACATCTTTAGAAGAAAAAATAGACTTGGCTTCAGAAAAGTATTTCGAAATTTTGTCTAAAAACCCTAATCTTCCTCTTTTTGTAATCAGTGAAATTCAGAAAAAAAACTCTAACATCACAAAAATTATTCCTGTCAATAAAATTTTTGAAAATTCTGTCATCATCAAACAAATCAAAGAAAAAAGACCAGAAATAAATCCATTGCATTATTTAGTCAATTTCTTAGCGATGACTATTTTTCCTTTTGTAGCTAAACCCGTTTTTAACGCTTTTGAACTGACTAATGAAGAAGAATACCACCAATTCATTAGCGAAAGAAGAAAACTCGTTCCAATCTGGATGAAACAACTTTTAGAAATAAAAACTGAAAATCTTTAACACGATGGAAAAACTTAAATACATTTTCCTCTTATTCATAGGGCTCATCAATGCCCAAGAAATCATTACCCTTGAACAATGTTACCAATGGTCACGAGAAAATTATCCTTTAATCAAAAAGCAAGAATTGATTAAAAAAGCAGAGCATTACACTACAGAAAATGCACTGAAAGGCTGGCTTCCTCAAGTCAACATTACAGCGCAAGCTACTTACCAAAATGATGTGACTCAATTTCCCGTGAAATTGCCAAACGTGAATGTAGAACCACTCAGCAAAGACCAATACAAAGTTTTTGCAGACGTTTCTCAAACCATTTACGATGGCGGAAACATTAGAAATCAGAAAAATTTAGCAAAAATCCAGTCCGAAGTTCAAACCATACAAACTGAAGTAGAATTAGACAAACTGAAAGAGCGAATTAATCAACTCTATTTTGGGATTCTTCAAACCAATAAACAATGGACTCAACTGCAATTCACAAAACTCGACATCAAAGCAGGCATCAAAAAAGCAGAAGCTCAATTGAAAAATGGGGTTATTTTCAGAAGTAATTTAGATGTTTTAAAAGCAGAATTGGTAAAAATTGAACAAAAAGAAGTTGAACTTCAAGCCATAAAGCAAAATTTCGTGCAAATGCTTTCTTACTTCATCAAGAAAAATATCGACGAAAATACTCAATTAGAAACTCCTGAAAAAATTCTATTAACGAAGAATAATAACCGTTCAGAACTAAAACTTTTTGATGCACAGAAACAACTTCTAGAAACGCAAAGAAAAATCATCAACACTAAAAACACTCCAAAATTAGGAGCATTTTTCCAAGGTGGATACGGAAAACCGGGCTTCAATATGCTGAAAAATGAGTTTGACATTTTCTATATTGGCGGAATTAGACTTAACATCCCGATTTCTGGATTTTACACTCAGAAAAACGATTTGGCTTTGTTAGAAAATCAGTCACAAGAAATCGAAATCCAAAGAGAAAACTTCTTGTTTAACCAAAATTTTATTGAAATCCAACAAAGAAATGACCTTGAAAAGATTCAAAATTTAATTGACAAAGACAATGAACTGATTGAACTAAGAAAAAACATCAAAACAGCTAGTCTTGCCCAATTAGAAAATGGTGTTATCAATACCAATGATTATCTGCGAGAAGTAACCGCCGAAGAACAAGCAATCCTCACAAAAATTACCCACGAAATTCAATATTTATTGACACAATATAATTTGAAAGCTCAATTGAATAATTAAGAATCCTGCAAAAATTTAAACATGAAAAAAACATTAATATTTTCAGCAATTGTTTTAACAATATTCTCTTGTAAAAGAGCAGACCAAGATTATGATGCTTCCGGGACTTTCGAAGCAGATGAAATCATCGTTACGGCAGAAGCTACAGGAAAAATTCTTGAACTCAATCTCAATGAAGGAGATGCATTAACAGCCAATCAAAACATAGGTCTTATTGACGGAAAAGGTGTAGAATTACAAAAAGAACAAGTTTTGTCTTCTATCAATGCCATCGAACAAAAAACCAATGATGCAGCACCTCAAATTGCAATTCTGCAATCTCAGTTGGCTACACAAAATTCTCAAATTGATGTGCTGAATGAACAATTAAACAATGCAGTGAGAGAAAGAAACAGAACCGCCAATCTCGTAAAATCAGATGCTGCAACTCGCAAGCAATTAGATGATTTAAACGGAAATGTTGTGGTGATTCAAAAACAAATAGCAACGGCAAAATCACAATCAGAAATTTTGAAACAACAGATTTCTTCTACTTTAGAACAAGTGAAAATCCAGAATAGGGCTATTTTAAGTGAAAAAAATCCTACCGAGAAGAAAGTTTTGCAAATAGATGAACAGCTAAAACATAATGTTATTTCTTCGCCCATTAAAGGAATTGTACTTACAAAATACATGAATAAAGGTGAGTTTGCCACCATCGGAAAACCAATTTATAAAATGGCGAATTTAGATGAAATGACTCTGAGAGCTTACATTACAGGAGATCAATTGGCAAAAGTAAAAGTTGGTCAAAATGTAAAAATTTTAGTTGACGCAGGAAATGGCGAAACCAAAGAAATGAACGGAAAAATCTACTGGATTTCACAAAAATCTGAATTCACTCCCAAAACCATTCAAACCAAAGATGAGAGAGCCAATCTAGTATACGCTACCAAAATACATGTTAAAAATGATGGCTTTCTAAAAATTGGAATGTACGGAGAAGTGAAACTTTAATTATGAATAGTGAATTTAAAAAATTTGTGGACTTTGCTAATCATCTTTGATGATTATTTGCAATCTTAAAAAATATTTTCAGAGTTGTAAAAATAATTCTTTGCGCACTTTGCGTTAAAAACAATGATAAAAGTAGAAAACATATCAAAATCTTACGGCGAAAAAAAACAAAAAATTCTGGCGGTAGATAACATTTCCTTTTCGGTAGAAAATGGAGAAATTTTCGGGTTGATTGGTCCCGATGGAAGTGGCAAAACCTCTATTTTCCGAATGCTGACTACCCTTCTTCATCCAGATTCTGGTTCTGCTGAAATTGAAGGACTTGATGTAGTTAAAGATTACAAAAAAATCCGAAAGATTCTTGGTTATATGCCAGGAAAATTTTCACTGTATCAAGATTTAACTATAGAAGAAAATCTAGAATTTTTCGCGAGTGTTTTCAATACAAGCATACAAGAAAATTATGATTTAATCAAAGATATTTATCAGCAGATTGAACCATTTAAAGACCGAAAAGCAGGGAAACTTTCTGGCGGAATGAAGCAGAAATTAGCCCTTTCTTGCGCTCTGATTCACAAGCCGAAAGTTTTATTTCTAGATGAACCTACAACAGGAGTTGACCCAGTTTCGAGAAAAGAATTTTGGGAGATGCTGAAACGCTTAAAACAACAAGGCATCACCATCGTGGTAGCAACTCCTTACATGGATGAAGCCACACTCTGTGACAGAGTCGCGCTCATGCAAAACGGAAAAATTTTAAAAATTGACACCCCACAAAACATTTGCGATAGCTTCCCTGAAGATTTATACGAAGTAAAAACCGAAAATATTCCTGCACTCATCAAAATCCTTAAAGAATACGAAACCACTAAAAACACATATGCCTTTGGCGAATTTGTACATGTGGTGATTAAAAAAGAAAAAGATTTTAAAAAGGAAACTCTTGAGAAATTCTTACAAGAAAAAAGATTTAACAAAATTGAAATCAACAGAATAGAAGCTACCATAGAAGATAGTTTTATTTTATTGCTTTCTAACAATGAAGAATTGAAAGTTGAAAATTGAAAATTATTTTTTTCACTTTCAATTATCAATCTTAAATTAAATAAGGTTTCCATTTAATAAAATTTTCAATTCTCCATTTTCAATTTTCAATTGATTAAAAAATGAACAATACCATAGCCATACAAGCCGAACAAATCACTAAAATCTTTGGAGATTTCACTGCGGTAGACCACATTTCCTTTGAAGTAAAAAAAGGAGAGATCTTCGGATTTCTAGGTGCAAATGGCGCTGGAAAAACCACTGCAATGCGCATGTTTTGCGGACTTTCTAAACCCACTTCTGGTAAAGCGATGGTTGCTGGATTTGATGTCTACAAAAACGCTGAAGAAATCAAAAAAAACATTGGTTACATGAGTCAAAAATTTTCTTTGTATGAAAACTTATCCATTTTAGAAAATTTAGAATTTTTTGGCGGAATCTATGGTTTAAGCATGAAGGAAATCAAACAAAAAAGCAAAGAACTCATTGAAAAATTAGGTTTAGAACAAGAAAAAAACAAGATGGTCTCCGAACTTCCATTGGGATGGAAACAGAAACTGGCATTTTCAGTCGCTATTTTTCATCAGCCAGAAATCGTTTTTCTAGACGAACCAACTGGTGGTGTAGACCCCATTACCAGAAGACAATTTTGGGACTTAATTTATGATGCTTCAGAACAAGGAATTACCATTTTTGTCACTACGCATTATATGGATGAAGCCGAATATTGCAACCGAGTTTCCATCATGGTTGACGGAAAAATTGCAGCAATTGATTCTCCTGAAAATTTGAAAAAAAGTTTTCAAGCCAGAACCATGGACGAAGTATTTTATCAATTAGCCAGAGGCGCAAAAAGAAGTGCTGATTAATGAAAAATTAATAATTAATAATAAAATAAACACTTGTCATTCTGAACGTAATTTAATAAATTGAAGAATCTGTTTAAATAATAGATTCTTCATTACGCTTCGCTTCATTCAGAATGACAAAATAAAAAATGAAACAGTTATTTCCATTTATCCGAAAAGAATTTTATCACCTTCTGCGTGATCGAAGAACTTTATTCATTCTTCTTGCAATGCCAATTATACAAGTATTGCTGTTCGGTTTTGCACTTTCTACGGAGATTAAAAACACCAAAGTAGCTGTTTTTGATCAAGATAAAAGCATCATTTCAGCACAATTGGTTTCTAAAATTCATGAAAATCAATATTTTGACATTGAAAAAAATCTGACTTCTAACAAAGACTTTGAAAACGCTTTTAAAGACGGAAAAACAAAGCTAATTCTCGTTATTCCTTCTGATTTCTCAGAAAATTTAACGCTAGGGAAAAAAGCAAAATTGCAGATTTTAGTTGACGGAACAGATGTAAACCTCGGAAATCAAATCGCGAATTATTTCCAAAATATTGTACTCGATTTCTATCAAAATCAACAAAAAGAAACGTTGCAAACGTTTTCTGTTTCTCCAGAAATTAGAATGCTCTATAATCCTCAACTTAAAGGAGCGCCTAATTTCGTTCCGGGAGTTGTTGCACTCGTTTTATTGATTGTTTGCGTGATGATGACTGCAATTGCCATCGTAAAAGAAAAAGAAACAGGAACGATGGAAATTCTATTGGTTTCACCTATGAAACCTCAATTTATCATTATTTCTAAGGCTATCCCTTACTTTATTTTAGCGATGGGAATTCTTGGAGTGATTCTACTTTTAAGTTATTTTTTACTGGATTTACCCATAAAAGGAAGCATTATTTTATTGTTTTTTGTGAGCACTATTTTCATCATCACCAATTTACTTATCGGGATTTTAATTTCTATTTTTTCAAAAACTCAACAACAAGCTATGCTTTTTTCGATGATGGGAACTATGCTTCCCACACTCATGTTGAGCGGATTTATGTTTCCAATCGAAAATATGCCCATTCCACTACAAGTGATGTCTAATATTATCCCTGCAAAATGGTATTATATCATGATTAAAAATATTATGATCAAAGGAACAGGACTCGCCGTAATCTGGAAATCTCTTTTAATTTTAACAGGAATGATGATGGTTCTTTTCACGATTGCTGTGAAAAAATTTAAAATAAGGTTAGAATGATGCAAAAAATTACATTTTGTCATTCTGAACGAAATGAGGAACGAATCAAAATGTTGAAATTGCAATAGCAAGAGAAAAACAACTCAAAGGTTGGACAAAATTAAAAAAGAAAATTTGATAAAAGATGTTAATCCTGATTGGAAATTTTTAAATAAAGAAATAGAATAGATTCTTCATTACGCTACGCTCCATTCAGAATGACAAAACGCTAAAATTTAAAATGAAACAGCTACTCTTCTTACTTCGTAAAGAATTCCGACAAATTTTTCGGAACAAATCTATATTGGCCATTATTTTCGTTGCACCGATGATGCAGCTCATCATCTTGCCTTTAGCTGCAAGTTATGAGATAAAAAACATCAATCTATCTGTGGTAGACCATGACCACTCTAGTTTTTCAAGGGAATTAATTCAAAAAATTACCTCAAGTAACTATTTCAAATTACAATATTACGGTGAAGACTACCAAAAAGCTTTTGAAACCATAGAAAGCGAAAAATCAGATATTATTTTAGAAATTCCACCAAAATTTGAACAAAATTTGGTGAGGGAAAATCAACAAAAAGTATTGGTTGCTATTAATGCAATAAACGGCACTAAAGCAGGTTTGGGAGTAAGTTATCTAGCACAAATTTTACAAGATTACAACCAAAATATTCAAACAAAACTCTCCCCACAATTGGTAGAATTTCAAAAAAATGCAGGATTAGAACTCAATGTTACCCTTTGGTTCAATAGATTTTACAACTACAGATTGGCTCTGGTTCCAGGTATTTTGGCATTTCTAGTGACGCTAGTTGGCGGAATGCTTTCTGCGCTAAACATTGTCTCTGAGAAAGAAATTGGCACAATTGAACAAATTAATGTTTCACCCATCAAAAAATCTACTTTCATCCTAGGGAAACTTATTCCCTTTTGGATTTTGGCAAATGTAGCTTTTACCATGGGACTTTTGGTTTCCAGATTTGTCTATGGGATAGAAATTTACGGAAGTTTACCACTGCTTTATTTCTTTGTAGGAGTTTATCTTTTAGCCATTTTAGGATTCGGCTTATTGATTTCCACCTATAGTGAAACGCAGCAACAAGCGATGTTTACCATATTTTTCTTCATGATGATTTTTATAATGATGAGCGGTTTATACACGCCCATTGAAAGCATGCCAGAATGGTCTCAAAAATTGACGCTTCTTAATCCGCTTACATATTTAATAGAAGTCATTCGATTCATTATGCTCAAAAATTCTGGATTCAAAGATTTAATTCCTCAGTTTATCTCCATTTTAGGAATGGCCGTTTTCTTTAACTCTTGGGCTGTTTGGAATTACAGAAAGACGTCCTAATTTGGGGAAAAATCTAGATTTTCTTACTATTTTTCATTTTTGGAGTTAAAGAATTCATCTTTTTAAAATAAAATTCAGTTTTAGCAATCATAATAACGATTAATTATTATTTTTGTTAAAATTTATTTGACTTATGAAGAAAATACTTGCACTTTTAGCAATTTTCAGTATTGTTTGGCTTTCTGCTCAAAACACTTTTGTAAAAGACAATTACACCAAAAAAGAAGTGTACATCACCATGAGAGATGGTGTAAAATTATTCACCTCCATCTACATTCCAAAAGATATTTCTTCTAAAAACAAATATCCTTTTTTAATGCAGAGAACGTGCTATTCTGTAGCGCCTTACGGTGAAGATCATTATAAAAGAAGCCTAGGTCCTAATAAATTTTTACAAAACGATAAATATATTTTCGTTTATCAAGACGTTCGCGGAAGATACATGAGCGAAGGTACCTTTACCAACATGACGCCTCAAGTAGACCATAAAACCAAGAAAGACGTAGACGAAAGTACCGATACTTATGACACGATTGATTGGCTCATCAAAAATATTGAAAACAATAACGGAAATGTAGGTCAATACGGAACTTCTTATCCAGGTTTTTACGCTGCAGTTGGTACTTTAGCAAATCACCCCGCTTTGAAAGCTTCTTCTCCTCAAGCTCCAATTTCTGATTTTTGGTTTGACGATTTTCATCACAATGGTGCTTTTATGATGGGATATTTTAGAACTTTCCCTGTTTTTGGAGTACAAAAATCTAAACCTGAGAATTCT
Organism: Cloacibacterium sp. Arc13; assembly: GCF_041431305.1. Classification (NCBI taxonomy): domain Bacteria; kingdom Pseudomonadati; phylum Bacteroidota; class Flavobacteriia; order Flavobacteriales; family Weeksellaceae; genus Cloacibacterium; species Cloacibacterium sp. Arc13. The sequence goes on along the minus strand of NZ_JASMRM010000003.1, from coordinate 101,805 downwards.
GCTTGGTACACAGAACAAAGCAAAAATTTAGCTGCAAAATCTGAAGATGGTTCACTTTTCTTCAATGAAATGGGAACTTTAAAAGAAGGCATTGACAAATATTACGGAAGAGATAATTTTTTCATCAATGAAATTGTAGACCATCCTAATTATGATGATTTTTGGAAAAAAAGAGACCTTTTACCTCATCTCAAAAACATAAAACATGCCGTAATGACAGTTGGCGGTTGGTTTGACGCAGAGGATTTGAGAGGTCCGCTTCACATTTACAAAACCATTGAAAAAAACAATCCTAAAGCTAAAAACTCTATTGTAATGGGGCCTTTTTCTCATGGTGGTTGGTCTTATGAAATGGGAAAACATTTTCATAATGAAGTATATTTCGGGGATAGCATTGCAACTTTTTATCAAAAAAATATAGAAACTCCGTTCTTTAATCATCATTTAAAGAACACTAAATCTGCAGTTGACCTTCCTGAAGCCTATATGTTTGATACTGGTAAAAAGGAATGGAAACAATTTGCAGAATGGCCACCGAAAAATGCTCAAAAAACTGCTTTTTATTTAAGAGAAAACGGCCAATTTAGCTCAGAATCTCCAAGTTCTGCATCTTTCACAGAATATTATTCTGACCCAAACAAACCTGTTCCGAGCAGTACTAATTTGAAAGAATTCAATGGTTTTACGCCTAGAAATTACATGAGTGAAGACCAAAGATTTGCGGAAAATAGACCAGATGTAGCTTCTTTTACCACAGAAATCCTTGCAGAAGACCTTACTTTGGCTGGAGAAATTAAAATAAAATTAAAAATAGCAACTACAGGAACAGATGCAGACTTTTTCGTTAAACTCATTGATATTTATCCTGCAGACGAAAAAGGAATGAAAGAAAAACCGGGCGTAATCTACGGAAATTATCACCAAATGGTAAGAAGCGAAATCATGCCTGCGAGATTTAGAAATTCTTTTGAAAAACCAGAAGCATTGGTTCCTAATCAGGAAACAGAAGTGGTTTTTAACCTTCAAGATGTATTGCACACTTTCAAAAAAGGTCACAAAATCCAAATTCAAGTGCAGAGTACGGCTTATCCATTATTTGCTGTAAATCCACAGAAATTTTTAGAAAATCCTTACAAAGCAGAAAAATCTGATTATACCAAAGCTTTCCAAAAAATCTTCAACAACTCAGTAATTGAAGTGGAGATTTTAAAATAAGAAAAATGTAGAATTGGCAGAAGAAATCTTCTGCCAATTTATTTTCAATCAAAAAATAATAGCTAACTTGTCAAGAAAAATTGGTTATGCAACCCGAAAAACCTAAAAACCTTAATGACCACCTTGCTAATGAAAGAACTTTTTTAGCGTGGTTAAGAACGGGAATTGGAGTGATGGCGTTTGGTTTTGTAGTGGTGAAATTCTCTCTTTTTCTGAAACAATTTTCATTGATATTTGGAAACCAAAACATCATTCACAACAAAAGTTATTCGGCAGAAATTGGGATTTTACTGGTCGTTTTTGGACTTATAATTTCCATTTTTGGATACTTCCGTTATAAAAAAACCGAAAAACAGATTAATGAAGATTCATTTAAAAACAATTCTTTTTTAATCGGGCTTTCAACCATTATATTGATTGTTTTTACCTTGATTCTCATTTGGTATTTGATTACCAGCGTAGAATCTTATGCGAAATAATTAAACCGTTTTCTTAGCTTCTTCCCAAAGAATATCCATTTCTTCTAAAGACATTTCTGCAAGGTTAAGGTTCTTTTCTAAAGCCAATTTTTCTAGCGTTTGGAAACGTTTGATGAATTTAAGATTGGTTCGTTCCAAAGCAGAATCCGCATTAAGACCAGAAATTCTAGCATAATTAATCAGCGAAAAGAAAACATCTCCTAATTCTTGTTCCTTTTTTTCGGGATTGGTTTCGGCATGAAATTCGGCTAGTTCTTCATCTACTTTTTTCCAAGCATCTTCGGCAGAAGCAAACTCAAAACCTATTCCTTTTACTTTTTCCTGAATTCTGTATGCTTTGATAATCGGTGGCAAACTTTTCGGAACTCCTGCTAAAATAGACTTGTTGCCTTCTTTCAGCTTGAGTTTTTCCCAATTTTGTTTCACTTCTTCTTCGTCTTTCACTTCTACATTTCCATAAATGTGAGGATGACGGAAAATGAGTTTCTCGTTAAGTGAATTAATCACATCTGCAATATCAAAACTCTTCTTTTCGGAACCAATTTTAGCATAAAAAACCAAATGCAACAAAACATCGCCCAATTCTTTCTTAATTTCTGTAAGATTTTCTTCGAGCAAAGCATCAGAAAGTTCGTAGACTTCTTCTAGCGTCAAATGTCTCAAAGATTGTAAATCTTGCTTTTTATCCCAAGGACATTTTTCTCGCAAATCGTCCATAATATCGAGTAATTTAGAGAAAGCTTCTAGTTTTTGTTCTTTGGAATTCATACCATAAGTTTAAGGTTAAGGCAAAGGTAAAGATTGAACATAAAAAATCCCGCAGATTTCTTAGAAAAACACCAATAAAATGTCTTAATCTTTGAAATCTGCGGGAAAATATAAATTGTTATCCTTGTTTTCTTTGAGTAGATTTTACAGTAGTTTTAGCAGATGAAGATGCTTTAGCTTTTGGCGCAGCTGGTTTTTCTGCTTTTGGGGCCGCTTTTTTAGCTGCTGCTTTCTTTTCTACAGATTTTTCTTCTACTATTTCAGCGTCTTCTACTGCTGGTTCTTCTGCTTTTACAAAAGCTTCTGGCTTAATATATCCTGCTTTTTGCAATAAGTTATACCATTGTACCAATTTCTTGATATCTGAACCATAAACTCTATCTACGTCATAGTTTGGTAAAACTGAAGACATGAAAGATTTTAATTCATTATCAGAAGATTTGTGGTTAATGGCTTCTTTATAGTCAAATTTTTCAGCAATGTTTTTCATTACTTCAAAAAGTGGAACTTCTTGGTCAAAAGTATAAATAGCAATATTGTCTAATAAACTTACTTGAGAAGTATTAGAAATGCTTGCTTTTTTTCCTGTAGAAATATCTTCTACGATAAAACCTGATCTTAATTGCGTTACTAGGGTAAACAAACCTGGTTTCCCAGAAATCGAAATTATTTTTTCTAACTGCATTTTATTTTTATTTTTTTAAGTTCAATAGAGTTGTGTTCAAGATTTTTTGGTGATTCAATGAGTCTCGAACTTGAAGCGTTTGTTACTTCGGAAATCTCATTTTATATCCTACATGAATATCTCCTGAAGTAATTTTAGTTAATTTTCCTTTGATGATTTTTTTCTTTAGAGGACTGAGTTTATCTGTAAAAAGTACGCCTTCTATATGGTCATACTCATGCTGAATTACTCTGGCCCTAATATCTGAAAAAGTTTCGATATGTTTAACGAATTTTTCGTCAAAATATTCTATCAAAATCGTTTCTTTTCTGCTTACATCTTCTCTCACATCTGGAATCGAAAGACAACCTTCATTAAATTTCCATTCATTACCGCTTTCTTCTAAAATTCTAGCATTAATGAACACTTTTTTGAAATCTTTCAATTCATCTGCAATATCTTCATAATCTTCATCATCTGCTAATGGAGTTACATCTACGATGAAAAGACGAATGTCTAAGCCAATTTGAGGCGCAGCAAGACCTATTCCATGTGCTGCGTTCATGGTTTCGAACATATTGTCTATAAGTTCTTTAAGCTCAGGATAATCTGGCGAAATATCATGGGCTTTTTTTCTTAAAACTGTGTCTCCGTATGCTCTGATTGGTAAAATCATCTTTGTTTTTGTTCTAAAAAATTCTGTAAAATTATGGTAGCACTCACTTTATCAATAAGCGCTTTTTCTTGTCTCTGTTTTTTATTTTTCCCACTTTGAGAGATAAAAAACGAAGCCATTTTTGAGGTAAAACGTTCATCAAATCGATGAATTTCTACTTCGGGAAAAAGTTCTTTCACTTTTTCTATAAATTTTAAAATATCCGTCTCAATTTCTGATAAATTTCCCTTCAAATCAGTAGGTAATCCTATTACCAAAGTTTCAACTTTATTTTCTGAAAAATATTTTTCTAAAAAAGAAAATATATTTTTGGTTTCCACAGTAGTTAATGCACTAGCAATCAACTGCATATCATCTGTAGCTGCAATTCCGCAACGCACTTTTCCGTAATCAATAGCAACTACTTGACTCATAGTTTGCAAATTTACTAAAATTTTTCAGCTTGTAGAAATTCAAATTTTTGCTAATTTTAAACTCAGAAACTTTTCTACCCTATGAAAACACTTCTTTTAGTAAGACATGCCAAAAGTGATTGGCCAACGAACATAGATGATTTTGACCGACCACTGAATGAGCGCGGACACAAAGATGCCCCTAAAATGGCGAAATTCCTCAAAGAAATTTCTGTAACCATAGATGCATTTGTGACCAGTCCTGCAAAAAGAGCATTGACTACTTGCAGATATTTTGCCGAAGTGTTCGAGAATAAAAACATTCAAAAAATAGAAGAATTATACAATGCTTCGCCTACAGAATTTTTAGAAGTGATAGAACATCTGAACGATTCTTTAGATCATGTTGCCATTTTCTCTCATAATAACGGGATTACTTATTTTGCCAATTCTCTAACTAATGAAAATATAGAACACATGCCAACTTGCTCTGTTGTCGCTTTTAAAATTTCTGCCGATAGTTGGAAAGATTTTAAAAACGCAGAGAAAAATTTCCTATTCTTCCACACACCAAAAGAAATATAAAACATGAAAATTGCAGCAATAGACATAGGAAGTAATGCAGCGAGGTTGCTCATCAATGAAGTAAAAGAATCTAAAAAAGGAAAGCCAGAATTCGTAAAATTGAATCTTCTGAGAATTCCTTTTAGATTAGGGATTGATGTTTTTACCACTGGCGAAATTGGCAAAGAAAGAAAGGAAATGGTCATTAAATCTATGAAAGTTTTCTCTCAATTAATGGAGATTTATGGCGTAGAACATTACCGAGCTTGTGCTACAAGTGCGATGCGTGATGCCAGAAATGGCAAAGAAATTATAGATTTGGTCAAAAAAGAATCGGGCATAGAAATAGAAATTATTTCTGGAGACGAAGAAGCTACTCTTATCTACGAAAATCACGTAGCAGAAGGACTTGACAAAAATTTTGGATATTTATACATTGATGTTGGTGGTGGTTCTACAGAATTGACATACTACGAAAATGGCAAAATGAAATACGAACATTCTTTCAATATTGGTACGATTAGATTGCTGAATAATCTAGTCACCAAAGAAAATTGGGAAGAAATGAAAACCCAAATCAAAACCAAAATTGTGAGCAAAAAACCTATGGTTGCCATTGGTTCTGGCGGAAATATCAACAAAATTTTTAGCATGAGCAAAACTAAAGACGGAAAACCAATATCTGCGAATATGCTCAAAACTTTTTATAAAGATTTAAAAGAACTTACCGTAGAAGAAAGAATGCTGAAACACAACCTAAGAGAAGACAGAGCAGATGTAATTGTTCCAGCATTAGAAATTTTCAATAAAGTATTAGGTTGGGCAGAAATATCACAGATTTTCGTTCCTAAAATTTCTGTTGCAGATGGATTAATTCACAGCATTTATGATAAAATGAAAAAGAAATAGTTATAATTTTGCTAAATTAATATACATTTCTAAAATCATTTAAGAATTCTTTATACCTTTATTCTACCTTTCTGAAAAGAAAGGTTTTTTTCTTACAAAAATATAAAGAATGAATACTCAATTATCCTATGTTCACGGCGATTCTTCTATTCCACTTTTAGGAGAATCTATTGGCGAAAATCTAAAGAAAACAGTAGAAAGATTTCCTAAAAATGATGCTCTAATTTGTTCACATCAGAATTATAGAGCTACTTACGAAGAATTTTATGAGCAAACTTCGCAAGTAGCCAAAGCAATTCTACATCTAGGTGCAAAACCAGGGGATAGAGTTGGAATTTGGTCTCCCAATCGTTATGAATGGGTTTTATTGCAATATGCAACTGCCAGAATTGGGGTGATTTTGGTTAACATTAATCCTGCTTACAGAACCAGTGAACTGATTTTTGTATTGAATCAATCTCAAATCAAATATATTTTTGCTTCCTTGAGTTTCAAAACCAGCAATTATAAAAAAATGGTAGATGATGCTCGAGAATTTACCTCAACACTAGTAGATGAAGTCTTTTTTGATGAAAATTGGGATGATTTTCTAAAAGGGGCGGCTCACATTTCTGATGAAGAACTTCAAAATTATGAAAACCAAATTCAGTTTGACGACCCTGTAAATATTCAATACACTTCTGGAACTACAGGTTTCCCAAAAGGAGTTACGCTTTCTCATCATAACATTTTGAATAATGGATATTTCATTGGCATCAGACTTCATTATACCGAAAAAGATAGAGTTTGTATTCCTGTTCCGTTTTATCATTGTTTCGGAATGGTGATTGGAAATTTATGTTGTACCGCTCACGGTTCTACCATGGTAATTCCAAATGACAGTTTTGACCCAAAACTTACACTAGAAGTAGTAGAAAAAGAAAAATGCACTTCACTTTATGGCGTTCCTACTATGTTTATCGCTACTTTGCATGAACTGGATTTAAAAAATTATGATCTTTCGAGCCTTAGAACGGGGGTTATGGCAGGAGCAGTTTGTCCACCAGAAGTGATGAAAAGAGTAGAAAACCAAATGAACATGAAAGAAGTTACCATTTGCTACGGAATGACGGAAACTTCGCCGGTTTCTACTCAGACTAAAATTGGAACTCCTTTTGAAAAACAAATTCACTCAGTAGGAACCATTCATGACCATTTAGAAATTAAAATCATCAATCCAGAAACGGGTAAAATTGTGAACAGAGGCGAAAATGGAGAACTCTGTACTAGAGGTTACTCTGTAATGTTGAAATATTGGGATAATCCAGAAGCAACCCATCAAGTTTTAGACAGCGCAAGATGGATGCATACTGGCGATCTTGCCATGATGGACGAAGAAGGCTACATTCATATTTCTGGAAGAATTAAAGACTTGATTATACGAGGAGGGGAAAACATTTCGCCTAAAGAAATTGAAGATTTTTTATATCAATATCCTAATGTTTTAGACGCTCAAGTTATTGGCGTTCCGAGTGAAAAATTCGGGGAGGAAGTAATGGCTTGGATTAAAGTAAGAGAAGGATTTTCTTTAACCGAAGAAGAACTTGTCAACTTCTGCAAAGGACAAATTGCCCATTATAAAGTTCCCAAATACTGGAAATTCGTACAAGAATTCCCAATGACGATTTCTGGAAAAGTAAGAAAAGTAGAAATGCGCGAAATGGCAATTAAAGAACTCGGGTTAGGCAAAAAATAAATCGAAATATTCAAAAACAAAAGGCTGCAAAATTGCAGCCTTCATTTATTTTATTGTGAAAAAGATTACTCTACACTCACTACTTCTTTGATGCTTGGTACAAATTGTTTGATGGTATTTTCTACACCTAGTTTCATGGTAGAAAAACTCATAGGACAACCAGAACAGTTTCCTTGCAGTTTTACCATTACTCTATTATCAATAACATCTACCAATTCTATATCACCACCATCATTATTTAGAAACGGACGAATACTTTCCAAAGCTTCCATTACTTTGGTTACTATTTCTTCGTGAGTGAGTTTATCTTTATTCATAATTTATTCAAAATTTGTATTCAAAAATTGTAATTGCCCTAATTATTTCTTAGGCGAACAACCTGCCATTGTTGTAATTTTCACCGCTTCAGTTGGTGGTAGATTTTTATTTCTTTCCACTAAGCTTTCTGTCATTTTTTGTGCAGTTTCTTTATAGATTTCTGCAATTTTAGAACCTTCTTGCAGCGCTACTGGTCTACCAACATCTCCCGCTTCTCTGATGCTTTGAATTAAAGGGATTTCACCTAAAACTGGAATTCCTAAATCTTCCGCCATAAACTGAGCGCCTTGTTTTCCGAAGATGTAATATTTATTTTCTGGCAATTCTTCAGGTGTAAAATACGCCATATTTTCAATTAAACCTAAAACTGGAATATTAATGCTTTCCATCGTAAACATAGCGATTCCTTTTTTCACGTCTGCTAAAGCCACATGTTGCGGTGTAGAAACAATTACAGCACCCGTTACAGGAACTTCTTGAATAATCGAAAGGTGAATATCTCCTGTTCCTGGAGGAAGGTCAATCAATAAGAAATCTAGATTTCCCCAAGCTGCATCACGAAGCATTTGGTTCAATGCTTTACTTGCCATAGGTCCTCTCCACACTACTGCTTGATTCGCTCCAGAGAAATAACCAATCGAAAGCATTTTCACGCCGTAATTTTCGATAGGTTTCATCATATTTTTACCATCTACTTCTACAGAAATTGGCTTTTCTGCTTCGGTGTCAAACATGGTAGGAACAGATGGACCATAAATATCAGCATCAAGAACACCTACAGAGAATCCCATTTTTTGTAAAGTCACGGCTAAGTTTGCAGTTACCGTAGATTTTCCTACGCCACCTTTACCAGAAGCAATGGCGATAATATTTTGAATTCCTGGAATTTCTTTTCCTTTGATTTGGTTTTGTTGAACTTGTGAAGGTTCAGGTGAAGTAATTTTAAGTTTCAGCACTACTTGGTCACCAAATTCCGTAGCAAAAGCCTGCTTCATGGCTGCTTCTAGCTTCTTTTTTTCGTGCATTGCTGGAGAATGTGCAATCATATCAATGTACACATCATCACCCATTACTTGGAAGTTTTGTACTAAATCATCTACTTCTATTTCTTTCAGAAACTCCTGAACTCTGGTTTTCGTCAACATAATTTATTGAAATTTTTTGAGATACAAATTTACGTAAAAATAATTAATTTGGAATGAATAAAAATAACAATAATGGTAATTGATAGAATTGATTTACAATAAAAAAACTTCAGATAGTTCCGAAGTTTTTAATTTTATATTTAAATTTTTATAACTCACCACCGTGATTATCGAGCTGTCCTTCCCATTTAGAAACGGCAGAAGTTGCAAGTGCGTTTCCTAAAACATTGGTCATACTTCTTCCCATATCGCAGAAATGGTCAATCGGTAAAATTAAGGCAATTCCTTCTGGCGGAATTCCGAACATAGAACAAGTCGCCACAATAATCACCAAACTCGCTCTTGGAACGCCTGCAATTCCTTTTGAAGTGAGCATTAACACTAAAAGCATAGTAATTTGTTGACCAACTGTCATGTCGATTCCATAAATCTGAGCAATGAAAATAGAGGCAAAAGTCATGTACATCATGCTTCCATCTAAATTGAAAGAATATCCTAATGGTAAAATGAAAGATACAATTCTGTTATTACAACCGAAACGCTCTAATTCTGTTACCAATTTCGGGAAAACTGCTTCTGAACTGGTAGTAGAAAAGGCGATAAGTAAAGGTTCTTTGATTCTTCTTAATAATTCGAATAATCTATTTCCTAAAATGAGGTAACCTACAATACATAAAATCAACCATAAAATAGCTAGTGCAAAGAAGAAATCTCTCAAATAAATTGCGTAAACTTTGAAAATTTCGAAACCATTGGTGGCCACAACTGCTGCAATAGCTCCCAAAACACCAAGTGGAGCAAACCACATAATATAACCTACCATTTTTAGAATAGCATGCGCACAAACATCTAAAAATTTGATTACAGGTTTAGAATATTCATCTCCCAAATGAGAAAGGGCAATCCCAAACATGATAGAAAACAATACAATTTGCAAAACTTCATTGGTAGCAAAAGCTTCGAAAACGCTTTTTGGCACTACGTGTTTCACAAAATCTTCCAGAGAAAATCCTTTAGAATTATCCAAGATTTCTTTAGCAGAATTGGCATCTTGAATAGGCAATTTGGTAACGTGACCAGGTTCTAACCAATTTACCAAAACCAAACCTAACAAAAGCGAAACCAAAGAAGCGGTAATAAACCAGAGCATTGCTTTACCACCAACTCTGCCAATCATTGCAGTATCTCCCATTTTTGCAATTCCCACAACCAATGTAGTGAAAACCAATGGTGCGATAATCATCTGCACTAATCTAATGAAGATGGTTCCGAGAAGTTTTATATTTTTAGAAAAAGATTCTGTATTTTCTGGAAACTGAGTGTGAACTACTCCACCAATAATTACCCCTAAAACTAAAGCAATGATAATTGCAAAGAAAAGTTTGTTTTGTCCTTTCATATATTGATTTTCTATAGAATACAAATATAGTTTTTTTAATGAAATATTGGTAATTGTTTTGAAGCGGTATTTCTGGACAAGCGATAGCAGTGGAAATCCTTTTTCGGTGGCGGCAGCTTTGCTGCCGCCACCGAAAAAGATTGTAACGAATAGCGCGGTCCCGAAAATTTCTTGATTGGCAAAAGCTTTGGATAAATTTTCGGGATGGCCCAAAATAAAAAATCCCGAAAAAATTCGGGATTATAAATTTATATTCGAGACTTGAATTAAGCTCTTAAATATCTAGCATATGCGTAACCTTCTTCTCCGTCTTTGGTTTTAATTTTCCACCAATCACTAGAAGATTGTTCTACTAGAGTTACTACTTCGCCTTTTGCAGCTTTTCCTAAAATTACTCCTTCTATAGAAGGTTCCTGCCTGATGTTCAAATTAGAATTTTCTGTATCTACAGTTAATGGAGTTCCTTTAGCTAAACTTGTAATCTCTATATCTATATTAATATCAGAAGCTGAATAAGAGGCATCTATCTCTCCATAAGCATCCCAAACTTTATTTTTTGCAGCGCTTGTAGAAGTATTTCCAGAAATGTAAAGAATGCCATCTTGCTCCACTACCTTTAAGTCATTAATTTCAGCGGACTGTGCAGCCGAAACTACCTTTGAGTATTTATCTTGTAATGACATGGTAATTATTTTTTAACGTTATAATCATAATTTACTTTTCCTACTTTCAGGGCATCTACAGATATTTTAATTTTTCTTGCTTGTTCTGCTGTAACTTCTCCAGTTAAAGTAATTTCGCCATTCACCACGTCCATTTTTACCGATGGAAAATCCTTAATAGCATCTGCTACTTTTTGTTGGGTTTCTTGGTCAATCGCTGTAATCGTCTCCATTACAGGATCAGCAGCTTCTACACTTGCCATATCCATTACATCTCTTACTCCTTTAATATTTTTAATCGCAGCAATGGCAGCATCTTTATCTCCTTGAGAAACAAAAGTTCCGCTTAAATGTGCCACTCCATCTTTTACCTCAACGGAAGTTTCAGGATACGCAGAGATAGCTGTAGTAGATTGTGTAGTCAGTTCTGCATCTGAAACAGATTTTTGACATGAGATGGCTGCAAAAGAAACCACGAAAGCTAAAGCAGTGATTTTAATCGTTTTTTTCATAATGAGAGGATTTTAATGATTATTGTTTCCAAATGTAAAGATAAAAACTAGGTCTGCTTTATACAATTTTTATAAAGTTTTATAAAATTTTTAAAAATTCAAATGAGATTCCAACAAAAAAGCACCAGAATTCTGATGCTTTTTAAATTTATTTTGAATAAATCAATTTTTTATTTTTTTGTTTAAATGATATGATAGTAAACAAACATTTTATAGTACAACTTAGCTGCTAAAAACGCAGTAGGTTTCACGTAAGGAGAATCCATTAACTCTACAATATCAAAATTCTATTAACCAATTATTTATACCCTAAAAGATGCAATACATCTTCTGGTTTTTGCTCTTCGCTGAAAACTTCATATTGTAATTTTCCGTTTTTAGCTTTTTGGATGAGAATATGTTTTGGCTGAGGCAATAAACAGTGATGAACTCCACCAAAACCAGCAATACTCTCTTGATAAGCTCCTGTGTTAAAGAAACCGATGTATAATGGTTTGGTATCGCTGAACACTGGCAAATAAATCGCATTGGCATGTTGCTCAGAATTGTAATAATCATCTGAATCACAAGTTAATCCGCCCAAGAAAACTCTTTCGTAAGAATCTTCCCAACGATTCAGCGGAAACATAATAAAACGCTTTGAAATAGCCCAAGAATCTGGAAGTGTAGTCATGAAAGAAGAGTCTATCATGTTCCATTTTTCTCTGTCGTTTTGGCGTTTTTGAGAAATGATTTTGTATAAATTTCCAGCACTTTCACCTACGGTAAAACTACCAAATTCAGTATAAATGTTTGGTTCTTCTACTCCTTCTTCTTCACAGAATTTTTTGATTTGATACACAATTTCATTTGCCATGTATTCATAATCATAATCAAATTGAAGAGAATTTTTAATTGGGAAACCACCACCAATATTTAGTGAATCTACTTCTGGAGCAATTTTTTTCAATCTTGCATACACTCTCAAACATTTGAAAAGCTCATTCCAATAATACGCAGTATCTTTAATTCCGGTATTGATGAAAAAGTGAAGCATTTTCAACCTTGCATTCGGGTGTTCTGCAATTTTTTGGCTGTAATAAGGGATAATATCTTTGTACCCAATTCCTAATCTGCTGGTATAAAATTCGAATTTCGGTTCTTCTTCCGAAGCAATTCTAATCCCAATGTCAAAGGTAGTATCTATACTTTCGGTTAATTTATCTAATTCTCTGTAATTATCTAAAACAGGAATCACATTTTCAAAACCATTATTGATTAAATCTGAAATTTTAGCCAAATAATCATCGGTTTTGAAACCATTACAAACCACTTCTATTGTCTTATCAATTTTCCCTGTTTCGAATAGGTTTTTAACAATATTCATGTCAAAAGCAGAAGACGTTTCGATAGAAATATCATTCTTAAGTGCTTCTTCTAATACGAAAGAAAAGTGCGAAGATTTGGTACAGTAACAGTATCTGTAAGAATTTTTATATCCATTCTTTTTGATGGCATCTTTAAACCACGTTTTTGCACGCTGAATGTTTTGCGAAATCTTAGGTAAATAACTGAATTTCAACGGAGTTCCGAATTTTTCTACCAAGTCCATCAAAGGAATATCATGAAAGTACAACTGTTGATCCTCATACTTAAATTCCTCTTGCGGAAAGTAAAGTGTTTGGTCAATAAGTTCAGCATATTTTATCTTCATTTATTGCAAAAATTTAAGACTACAAAAATGCGAAAAAAGATTGGATTTTTTGAGTTAAAAATTCACAAATTTAGTTTCCGATAAAAATCAATACATCACCATTTTCATACGTGATTTCTACGGTGTTTTCTCGGGCAAAATTTCGGGTTCCTACTCTTCTGGTTAAGCTCAATTCTTCGTTAAAGAGCTCCCAGTTAAGACCTTTAGTCGAAATTTTTTCTGCAAAAGGAAATGGCAAAAGCGAAATCATCTTTCCTTCTACCTCGTGAATTTTAAAATTTTTTGGAATGAAAAAATATCTGGAAAACTCGTCAAAAAAAGTGATTTCCATTTCATTTTTAAAGAGAAAAGCTACGTGAAGATTTCCTAAAAAGTGGTCTTGTTCACCACCGCTTCCTCCGTAAACGTCTACTTTTTTTACTCCATTTTTTTTGAGAATATCTAAAGCTTTTTGAAAATCTGTAAAATCTTGGTCTGGAGTATGAATGAATTTTTCGTGGTAAATATTTTCGTCACTGCCTTCATGAGAATCAAAATCTCCTGAAATAAAATCAAGTTTATCCAGAGGGAAATTTTTATCTTTTAAATAATGAAAAGCTCCATCGCTACAAGCCATCACATCATAACCTTCCAAATGAGGAAGTTCATTAGGAGGCGTTCCGTTGATGAAAAGTAGGGCAGATTTTATCACAGATTTTATAATTGTTTAGAGCGTTTTACTTAGCTCTTTCTGAAGGATTCCAGTATTCTTCTTTTTCTCCAGAAATTTTAGAAATATATCTTGCCAAAATAAACAGATAATCAGACAATCTATTGAGATATTTGATGAGTTCTGGTCTTACTTCTTCGGTTTCATTGAGATGAACCATAGCGCGTTCTGCTCTTCTGCAAACCGTTCTACAAACGTGAATACATGCAACAGCTTTTCCACCGCTTGGTAAAATAAAGAATTGTAAAGGTTCTAATTCTGCATCTAAATCATCCATCCAGTGTTCTAATTCTGATATTTCTTCTTCAGAAATCATTAAATCTAAACGATTTTTTCCGTTGGCTAAAATCAGTTTATCTGTTGGTGTTGCTGCTTCTGAACCTACAGTAAACAAATCAAACTGAATTTTTTGCAGCTGATTCAATACTTTTTCATCAGAAATTTCGGCTTTTGCCAAACCAATAAAAGCATTGAGTTCGTCTAAAGTCCCGTAAGATTCTACTCTTGCAGCAGCTTTAGAAACTCTAGTTCCTCCGTATAAAGAAGTTTCGCCTTTATCGCCAGTTTTGGTGTAGATTTTCATAAAATTGATGGATGTTGAAAGTTAGATGATGGATGTTTAGAATTTTTCAAATCTAAAATTCTCACCCAAATAAGCTTGTCTTACTTGTGGATCATTGGCTAAATCTTCTGGAACACCTTCTTTTAAGATGTTTCCTTCGAACATGATGTAGGTTTTATTGGTAATCGCTAAAGTTTGTTGTACGTTGTGGTCGGTTATCAAAACACCGATGTCTTTTTTCACCAAACTTCTAATGATTTTCTGAATATCTTCCACAGCAATTGGGTCTACTCCTGCAAAAGGTTCGTCAAGAAGAATAAAATCTGGGTCTGTTGCGAGACATCGCGCGATTTCGGTTCTACGTCTTTCACCACCTGAAAGTAAATCTCCACGGTTTTTGCGAACGTGTTCTAAAGAAAATTCTTCGATGAGTTCATTGGTTCTGCGGATTTGTTCTTCTTTAGATTTATTGGTGAGTTGTAAAACTCCCAAAATATTATCTTCTACTGACAATTTTCTAAAAACAGATGCTTCCTGAGCCAAATAACCAATTCCTTTTTGCGCACGTTTATACATGGCATCATTGGTAATATCTTTTCCGTCAAGCGTAATTTTGCCAGAAGTAGGTTTTACCAATCCCACAATCATGTAGAAAGTTGTAGTTTTTCCCGCACCATTTGGTCCAAGTAAACCTACAATTTCTCCTTTTTTTACTTCTACGGAAACGCCTTTTACTACTTTTTTGGGTCCGTATTCTTTAATTAAATTTTCGCCACGTAAAATCATAGAGACAAAGATATGAAAAAAGTCAGAAGTATGAAGTTGGAAGTTGGAAGTCTTAAAATTGCAAATCTTAAGTTAAAAAAATGGAAGTTTTCAAATTACGAAACCCTTTCTGCGTTTTTTGTATGTACATAAAACGCAGAAAGGGTTGGTTATATTTTTTACTGTAAGTTATTTTTAGAAAAATAGGTTCTAAAAAATCCTGAACTTGCGCCCCGACTTGAGTGGAGCTCTTTTTGTTTTTTATAGATTCTTCGACTTCGCTCAGAATGACAAAAAAACAAAAAAGCGGGAACGGAAGGCGGATTAAGGCGCCCTATTGATTTAAAAGAATAGCAGCTTCTTTGGCAGCATAAGTGAAAATCATATCTGCACCAGCTCTTTTAATACAAGTAAGGCTTTCTATAATGGCTTTGTCATTATCTAACCAACCATTTTGAGCAGCCGCTTTCAACATTGCGTATTCTCCGCTTACATTATAAACTGCGATTGGCAAATCTATCTCTTGACGAACTTTTGCTACAATATCTAAATACGGAAGACCCGGTTTTATCATAATAATGTCTGCACCTTCTTCGATGTCTTTGTACACTTCATTTAAGGCCTCTCTAGAATTATGAAAATCCATTTGGTAACTCTTTTTATCCTTTGGAATTTCCTGAAAATCTTTTGGAGCAGAATCTAACGCACTTCTGAAAGGTCCGTAAAATGAACTTGCATATTTTGCAGCGTAGCTCAAAATTCCTACGTTGGTATGACCTGTTTCTTCTAAAGCTTGACGAATTGCAGCAACTCTACCATCCATCATATCACTTGGCGCTACAACATCTGCACCTGCTTCTGCGTGAGAAACAGACATCCTTGCCAAAGCATCATTAGTGGCATCATTATCTACTTGTCCGTTGGTAATAATTCCGTCGTGACCATAGATTGAATAAGGGTCTAAAGCAACATCTGGCATTACAATCATCTCAGGAATAGCATTTTTAATTTCTCTGATGGTTCTTTGCATCAAACCATGCGGATTCCAAGCTTCGGTTCCGAGATTGTCTTTTAAATTTTCTGGAACTTTCATGTATATGTTCACCGCTTTCACTCCCAGTGAAAAAAGTTCTTTACATTCTTTCACCGTTAAATCTACTGTTCTGCGGAAAATTCCCGGCATTGATGGAATAGCTTCCTGTGCGTTTTCGCCTTCCATTACGAACATGGGCATTACAAAATCATTGGTAGTGAGTACTGTTTCTCTCACAAGACTTCTGATGCTTTCGTTAGTACGTAATCTTCTATTTCTTGAAAAAATTATCATTTTTGGAACAAAGTTTGTTTTATACTTTGCAAATTTAGTTATTTATAACTATTGTGTATATCAATTCGTTTAAATAAATTTGTATATTCTTTGAGATAAGAATGAATTAAGTAAAATGAAAAAAACTTTATATTTTATATTATTTTCGGTAGGTCTATTAATGTTTTCGGGCGAAGCAAAAGCTCAACAAACATTAAGAGAACCTCTTTCTGATTCTCAAAAATCTGATGATGGAGTTTTAGTCGCTTATCCTAATCCTACAAGAGATTTTATCATTGTAAAAGCTAAAAACCCAATGCTAAAGGTAAAATCCGTAACTTTTTACTCTATTATCGGGACTCAAGTTTCAGAAACAATGGTGAACATGAACACCGCCGAAATTAGATTAGACAAACTGAAACCTGGCAAATATTTAATGAAATACACTTTGTCAGACAATACCCAAAAGGTAACGCAAGTAGTAAAACAGCAATAATTTTTTAAATCATAAAAAAGAAAAACCATCGAAGTTCGATGGTTTTTTATTTTTGGAAATTTCTAAAGATTAGTAACCTCCAGAAACTTCTTCGTTTTTAATTAATGCTTTTGCAGAAGATGTTCCTATTCTTTTTACGCCTAGGTTAATCATATATTCTGCTTCTTCTGGTGTTCTAACACCACCTGCAGCTTTTACAGGAAGTGAACCTGCGTTTTCTAGCATGATTTTAATTCCTTCTACAGTTGCTCCATTTGGTTTTCCGCCTTCAGTTTGGTAGAAACCTGTAGATGATTTCACAAATATTCTGTGTAAATCTTCTGCTATGAAGTTTTCTTCAGCCCAAGTTGAGATTTTTTTGGTAATATCTGCAATTTGCTCATCGGTAAGCGCTGCGATTTCAATAATCCATTTTGCAATTTTACCATTATCTAAGCAAAGTTTTGTACAATCTACAAATTCTGATTTCACAGCATCTACTTCACCATTTTTGTACGCTTCATAATTGATTACGAAATCTAATTCATCTACTCCATCTTCGATTGCTTTTTGAGCTTCAGCTAATTTATGTTCTTTAGAATAAGTTCCTTCGTGGAAACCGATTACAGTACCGATGACTACGTTAGAATTTTGTTCTGTAAGGAATTGCTTCATTTTTTTAACATAATCAGGTCTTATCATTACTGCAAAAATGTCATTTTCGATGGCTTCTTTGGCAAGATTAATTACCGTTTCTAGCGTTTGTTCTTCGGTAAGACCAGATTGAGCTGGAGTTTTTAGATAAGTAGAATCTAAATAAGTGTTGATTTTCATAACGTTACACTTTTAATTGTCTGTTAATACTTTGCTCCAAAGATATGAAAGTTTCTGTTCTTGTAACGCCTTTTAGCTTCTGTATTTTGCTTAAAATTTGCATGAGATGATCATTATCAATACAAAGTACTTTAAGGAAAACCGTCCAATTACCTGTAGTATAATGAGCTTCTACGATTTCATTAATTTCGTTCAGAGATTTAATCAGTTCTTGGAAATGACTTGGTTGATCCATGTAAACGCCGATGTAAGAAACTACTTTGTAACCTATTTTTCTTGGATTAAGAAAAGATACAGAATTTTCTATTACGCCTGCGGTTTCTAGTTTTTTTATTCTCTGATGTACAGCAGTGGTAGAAATACCAATGTTTTTAGAAATTTGAGCCAAAGATGTTTTGGCATTGTCCATGAGCATATAGATTATTTTTTTATCTATTGCATCTAGCTTGTAACCTACTTCTGTAACGCTTTTCATTTTTAATTTAATTGTCTTTTGTTTCTAAAATTGTATAAACGGGATAATGATCACTATACCCACCAAGATATCTGGTCCCTGCAAAAGTTCTAAAAGGCCTTCCTTTAAACTTTTTGTCCCAATTACTTAATTTTTCTGAATTAAAGACTACAGCACTTTTAAATGCTAATGAAGAAATAGGCAAAAAGAAATGATTAGAAAATAGAATCTGATCGAACAACAGTCCCTGGTTGTAGTGAAACGTAGAATAGATTTTATTATTGTACAATTCTATGTATGGATTCACTAAGATTTTATCAACTCCATTGTCATATAATAAATTATTTAGATTTTCTTCAATCGGGTCATCGTTAAAATCTCCACAAATTATTACAGGTTCTTCTTTTTCTAATAATGTGAGAACTCTTTCTTTAATTGAATGAAGAATGTAATCTCTTTTGGGTTTGTTTACATCTTTTTCTCTTTTTGAAGGAAGATGTGCCACAAAAACATTGAGCAATTCATCATTGTATTTCAATTTACAAAAAAGAACATCTCTTGTCGTATCATAATACTCATCTTGCTCTTCATTCACTCCCTCGAAAATAAAAGAAATAGCTTCAGAATCTACTAATTCTATTTTTCTCTTATCATACAGAAGCGCTGTGTCTACGCCTCTTTCATCTAAAGAATTATAATGAACAAAATCATAATTTTGAAGGGGTTCTTGTTGAATTAAATCTTGTAAAACTTCTTCATTATTCACTTCACACAAACCTACAATCATTGGAAGCACCGCTTCTTTTTCTTCGATTAGCCTAAAAACATTGGCAATTTTTCGAAGTTTATTCTGATACTTTCTTTCGTCCCAATTCCTTAATCCAGAAATGGTAGGATCTAAAAAATGTGTTGGTTTAGGGTCTGGAGAAAACAAGTTTTCTACATTATAGAACATGACAAGTTCTTTTTTCAAAAAATTCTCCATAGCCTTGCCTCAATTTTTCGGATTGTAAATTTAGTAAAAATAATTTATTATGATTAGAAATCTTTTAATAAATCTGGTCTTTTCTGCTGGGTAATTTCTATTGCTTTCTGATGTCTCCATTCTTCAATTTTCCCAAAATTACCGCTTAAAAGTATTTCTGGAACTCGCATTCCTTTATAAACCTCTGGTTTGGTATAAATAGGCGGAGAAAGCAAATCATCTTGAAAACTATCCGTCAAAGCAGATTGTTCATCATTTAAAACGCCTGGCAAAAGACGAATAATTGCATCAGCAACCACACAAGCTGCCAGTTCGCCGCCAGTTAGCACAAAATCACCAATCGAAATCTCTCTGGTAATGTGTAAATCTCTAATTCTTTGGTCTATTCCTTTATAATGACCACAAAGCAGAATTAAATTTTTCTTCAGCGAGTAAGAATTCGCTATTTTTTGGTTAAAAGTTTCTCCATCTGGAGTTAAGTAAATAATATCATCATACTCTCTCTCAGATTTTAACTGAGAAATACATAAATCTAATGGTTCACACATCATCACCATTCCAGCGCCACCACCATACACAGTATCATCTATTTGACGATGTTTGTTAAATGCAAAATCACGAACATTATGAAAATGAACTTCTGCCAAACCTTTTTCCATTGCTCTTTTCAAGATGGAAGTTTTGAAAGGACTTTCTAATAAATCAGGAACTGCACTTATAATATCTATTCTCATTGTTCGGTTTTATTTTTTTTATTCGGGATAATGATTAAGCGAAGCGATGAATCTCTATTAATGTAACTCCACATCCAATTGAAGAAAATGGCAAGTTTATTTCTCACACTTAAAATCAACATTAAATGAAGAAACATCCAAAAATACCACGCAAAAATACCTTGAAATTTAAATTTCGGCAAATCTACTACCGCTCTATGTTTCCCGATGGTTGCCATGCTTCCTTTGTCATCATATTCGTAGGGTTGCCATTCATTCTCTGATTTTTTCAAGAAATTTTTAGCCAAATTTTTTCCTTGATTAATCGCTACATTCGCCACTTGAGGATGACCATTTGGATATTTCGGGGTTTCCATGTAGGCAATATCTCCTATCGCATAAATATTATCAAATCCTACTATTTTATTATATCGGTCTACAATGTACCTGTTGTTTTTAATGGAATTTTCGGTTAATCCTTCAATAATATTCCCAGTTACACCAGCTGCCCAAATCACATTATTACTCGGAATGATATTCCCAGAACTTAGATAAACTCTATCGCCATCATAATCCGTAACTCTATCATTTGAGATAAATCTCACGCCCAAATCTTTCAAATATTGTTCAGATTTTTCCTGAGATTCTTCGCTCATTACCGCCAAAGGTTTTTCGGTAGAACTCACCAAAATAATTTCTAAATCATCAAAATTCATTCTAGGATAATCTCTCGGCAAGATTTCTCTTTTCATCTCAGCAAAAGCTCCCGCCAATTCCACACCAGTTGGTCCAGAACCTACGATTACGATGTTCCAATTGCCATCATCACTTCTACTTTTTTCAATGATGAGTTTTTCAAAAGTGAGCAAAACATGGTTTCTTATAGAAATTGCTTCTTGTGTATTTTTCATACCAAAAGCCAGATTTTCCATTTTTTGATTTCCAAAGAAATTCGTTTTACAACCAGTTGCAATCACCAATTTATCATAGTGAAAAACATGGTCTTCTGTAATAATTTTATTTTCCGAAGGAATAATCCGTTTCACTTCCGTCATTCTAAACTGAATATTTTTAGAACGCTGAAAAATCTTTCTAAAAGGAAACGAAATATTAGAAGGCTCAATTCTTCCGCAAGCTACTTGATAAAATAACGGTTGAAACATATGATGATTCGCCTTGTCAATCATCACCAATTTCTTGGTACGATTGCCATTAAGTTTTTTAGCGAATTGCAATCCTGCAAAACCACCACCGATGACGATTATTTTATCTCTAATTTCCATAAGATTCTGGCAAAATTACTGAATTTATTTTCTAAAAATTTTACTTTTGCAAAACTTATGTCAAAAACCAATCCAAAAGCTACTAAAAGAAAAAAAATCCATAAAACCAGACGAAAAAATTATCTTTTTCGCAGATATATTTTGTTAGCAATTTTAGGATTGACCTTGCTCGGAACTGGACTTTACCTCAGAGACAAAGTGGCATTTTATTACGCCATGTATTTTGAGAAATTTGTACATAAAAATTTAAAAAATTCCGAAGAAGAAACCGCCAGAATCAATAAAATCATCACTGAATATAATGACAAAATTTTTGGTTTCGATATTTCTCATTATCAGCACAAACGAGACATAAAATGGGACAGCCTCACTATCGCCAATGGTTCTATCCCATTGGAATTTGTGATTATGAGAGCTTCAATGGGAAATCGAAAAAAAGATAAACATTTTGATGATTTTTGGGAATTAGCCAAAGAAAATAATCTTACAAGAGGTGCTTATCATTTTTATCGTGCAGACGAAGACCCTATTTTACAAGCCAATAATTTCTTAGAAAGTGTAAATCTAGAAAGCGGAGATTTACGACCTGTTTTAGACATCGAAAGAATTCCCAGAAGAAAATCTAAGGAAAAACTAATAGAGGATTTAAAGGTTTGGTGCAAAATCATAGAAGAAAAATATGGTGAAAAACCCATTATCTATACTTACTACCATTATTACAAAGATTACTTGCGAGGCGAGTTTGACGATTATCCACTTTGGTTAGCCAACTACAATGATGTTTTAGTTCCTTCGGAAGAAGACTCGTGGAAAATGTGGCAATTCACGGAAAAAGGCATCGTAAAAGGAATTAATGTAAAAGTTGACCTTAATATTTATAATGGAAATTCTTGGAGTTTCAGCGAATTAAAACTTGATTAAAGAAAAATAGAATGATAGTAGAACAATTAAAAAACACACCAGAAGAATTGGCTTTCAGCAACGTAATCGCCTATATAGATGAACATTACGAATTTACACCCACCAAATTCACCAATGGAAATACGGTAAACGAAGCCAATCAAAATAATGGCTCTTGCAAAGTTTTCAGTTTTGCCAAAATCAACCAACTTTCTAAAGAAAAGACGCTTTTATTATTTAGCGAGTTTTACAGAGAAGACGTTTTGAAAAATCCAGAAGGAACAGACCATCAAAATATTAGAAATTTCATGAAATTTGGCTGGGAAGGAATTGTTTTCGAAGGAGAAGCTTTGAAGAAAAAATAAATCTTTCCACAATAAAATTTATTCCCATTTCATTTTTTGTACTTTCGCAATCTCAACCTTAACCTTTTCCTCAACCTAACATGAACTACGTTTCCGCAGAAAATCTGACCAAATCTTACGGCATCAAAACGCTTTTTAAGAATATTTCTTTCCACATCAATGAAGGAGACAAAATTGCGATTGTCGCCAAAAACGGCACTGGAAAATCTACGCTTTTGAAAATCCTTTTAGGAAAAGAAATTGCAGATTCTGGCGAAGTAGTGATTAATAAAGATGTTCAGGTGGTTTTGTTCGACCAAGAAATTGAGTTTGAGTCTCAACTTTCTGTGGAAGAATTCATGATGACACTAGATTCTAAGCCTATTCAAGCGCTTAAAAATTATCACAAATCGCTTCATTCTACTGACCAAAAATTCATAGAAAAAGCTTTGGCAGAAATGGAAATTCACAAAGCTTGGGATTTAGAAACCGAAATGAAACAAATTCTTTCGCAGCTAAAAATCACCAATTTAGAGGCGAAAATGGGAACGCTTTCTGGAGGACAAATCAAAAGAGTTGCCCTTGCAAAACTCCTTACCGAAACCAGAGCAGAACACAGACACGTCTTGCTGATTATGGACGAACCTACCAATCACCTAGACGTAGAAATGGTAGAATGGTTAGAAAATTATCTTTCAAAGGCCATGATTACGTTACTTTTGGTAACGCACGACCGTTATTTTCTGGATTCTGTTTGCGACACCGTTTGGGAAATGGAAGACCAAAATCTGTATGTTCATAACGGAAGTTACGCAACTTATCTGGAAAACAAGATGATTCGTGAGGATAATTTGAACGCTACAATTGACAAAGCCAATAATCTTTACCGAAAAGAATTAGAATGGATGCGCCGTCAACCAAAAGCGAGAACTACCAAATCAAAATCTAGAATTGATGCGTTCTATGACACCGAAAAAGTTGCGAAAACCAATACCAAAAAGCAATCTCTGGAACTCGATTTTGAAATGAAAAGATTGGGAAAAAAGATTTTGGAACTCAAAAACATCAACAAAAGTTATGGAGATTTGGTTTTGCTCAAAGATTTTTCATATTCATTTCAACGAGGCGAAAAAGTAGGAATTGTAGGAAAAAATGGAGCAGGAAAATCTACACTTCTCAATATTATTCAAGGTTTAGAGCCCAAAGATTCTGGCGAAATAGAAACGGGAGAAACTATAAAATTTGGTTATTTTTCGCAAAAAGGGCTACAATATAATGAAGAAGAAAGAGTAATTGATTTCATCAAAAATATTTCTGAAAATTTCCCTTTAGCAAACGGAAGAACCATTTCTGCATCGCAGTTTTTAAGAATCTTCTTATTTGATGACCAAACGCAATATTCACCGATTTCTAAACTTTCTGGTGGCGAAAAACGAAGACTGCACTTAATGTATGTGTTGTATCAGAATCCGAATTTCTTGATTTTTGATGAACCTACCAATGATTTAGACTTGCCAACATTGACGGTTTTGGAAAATTTTTTACAGAATTTCGCAGGTTGTCTCATCATCGTTTCTCACGATCGTTATTTTATGGATAGAATTGTAGACCATGTTTTGGCGTTTGAAGGTGATGGAAAAATCAAAGATTTTGTTGGGAATTTTTCGGAATATAGAGAATGGAAAAAGACTGAAATTGGAAGTCCAAAGTCTGACACTTCGACTCCGCTCAGTGTGACAAACCAACAACAAACAACCAACAACCAGCAACCAAAAAAGAAACTGTCTTTCAAAGAACAGCGCGAACTTGAAACGATAGAAAAAGAAATGCCTGAATTAGAGAAAAAACGTGCTGAAATTCTTGAAAAACTCAATAATGAAGCTGATTACGAGA
This sequence comes from Cloacibacterium sp. Arc13, assembly GCF_041431305.1. Lineage (NCBI taxonomy): Bacteria > Pseudomonadati > Bacteroidota > Flavobacteriia > Flavobacteriales > Weeksellaceae > Cloacibacterium > Cloacibacterium sp. Arc13. The sequence goes on along the minus strand of NZ_JASMRM010000003.1, from coordinate 77,451 downwards.
AAATAGCAACACTTTCTGCAGAGCTGGAAAAGGCTTCTGAAAAACTAGAAGAATACGAGATGCGTTGGCTGGAATTACAGGAAATTTTGAATTAATTTTTCTTCTTCAAAAAGAAATTCCAAAGTAATCTGATTTCGTGAAATTCAAAATCTTTTGGCAAGACTTTTAGCCAATCTTTCAATTCTTCTTGAGGATTTTCATCAAAAACTTTCTTGAATGTTTCTATTTTTTCGATAGGATAAATTCTTTTCATATCTTCAAAATCCAGAACTCCCTGTTCTGCAATTTTTGCCATGTGTGAAAAAATAGTAGACACTAAAACTCCCTTTGACAAAGCGATTTCGTTAAGCGTTTTTCCTTGTTCAAATAATTGATAAGATAAAACATGAGAAGGAACTTTGGCAATTTTCACCGAAATTTTTTCGTCATTTTTTTCGTCAAAAAGAGGTTTTTCTAACAAATGAACCTGCTTTAAATCGTTCAAATAATCTTCTAAATCATCTAGAAAAACTCGCGTGTCTTCATTGTATTGCTTCATTCCTTTTACGCCTTTTGTTTCAGCATAAAATTCTCTAAATGGTTTGAAAATCTCTTCATTTACCTTGGTAAAAAAGAAATTTACCGCTCCAGATGATTTGGTTTCTATTTCTTCCCAATTTTCTTGCGTTTGGATGAATTTTCTGGTTTTTGGCCAAATAAATTTTTCAAATTTCAGGTAAATATCTGTGAGATTTTCCACCGATTTTTTGATGAGAAAATATAAATTTTGAGTTTTTTCTTTGTCTACAAATTTGCTTTCTTTAGAAGCCTGATTCCAAGTTTCCAAAGATTCTTTAGCCCATGAAATATCTAAATAACGAAGCACTTTTCTGATGCTGTAATCGTATTTTTCGGCATGCAAAATTTCTTCTAATCGGTCATTTGCATGAGTCGCATCTTGAAATTCAGCCACTCTTCTGTCGCTGAAAATCACATCGCTAGAAATTTTAGATTTCAAAACAATTCCTTCTAAAGTTCTACAGCGCGAAAGTGCCACATAAACCTGACCAGAAGCGAAAGATTTCCCAGCATCTACAATTAATCGGTCAAAAGTAAGTCCTTGAGATTTATGAATCGTCACCGCCCAAGCCAAACGAATGGGATATTGCTCGAAACTCCCTAACACTTCTTCTTCGATGTTTTTTTCTGCATCAAGAGAATATTTTTTCTGTTCCCAGTTTTCTTTTTTGAGTTTATAATCTTCATCATCTCCATCTATTCTTACCCAAATTTCATCAGCAGACAAGTCTACCACTTCTGCTAATTTTCCGTTGAAATACTTTTTTTCTTGAGTAGCATCATTTCTAATAAACATGACTTGCGCACCTACTTTCAGCTCTAAAACTTCTTCATTCGGAAATTGAGATTCCTTGAAATCACCAACAATTTTAGCTTTAAACTGATACGTTTTTCCACCTAATTCATTGAGCTTTTTCGTGTTAATATCATCTGCAATTCTATTGTGAGAAGTGAGATAAACGTAGGGTTCCTCTTTTGGTTCAAAATCTGGAATGTATCTTTCATGAAGTTTTTCGTAATGTTCTCGCGAAAGATTTCCGTCTCTGATTTCATTTAAAATTTCTAGAAAATCTTCATCTTTTTGTCTGAAAACTTCGGTCAATTCCACCGTGAGAAGATTGGTATTTTTTAAAACAAAAGCATCGAAAAAAAATGGAGAAGCATAAAATTGCTTCATAATGTATTCATTTTCGTCTCTTACTACAGGCGGAAGTTGGTACAAATCACCAATAAAAAGCATCTGAACACCTCCGAATTTTTCTTGATTTCTTCGAATATGGCGCAGCGAAAAATCCATCATATCCAACACATCAGCTCTTAGCATAGAAACCTCATCTACAATGATGACTTCTACTTCTCTGAGCAATTTTAGTTTATCTTTTCTGTACTTAAAATGCTGCATTAAATCTGGAATATTCATCGCCAGATTTTCATTAATTCGCTCTAAAGTTGGGATAAAAGTTCTGAGCGGAAACCCGAACATAGAATGAATGGTTACACCACCTGCATTGATAGCAGCAATTCCAGTTGGCGCTACTACAATGTGTTTTTTACGTGTTTTTTTAACGAAATTATTCAGAAAAGTGGTTTTACCGGTTCCTGCTTTTCCTGTGAGGAAAATATTTCGTGAAGTGTTTTCTACGAGGTCAAAAAGTTGGTTATTCATTCTAAGCTCAAAAATAGTGAAAAAAAATCAAGATGTGATGATTTGAGAATTTAGCATTCTGAAGATTTTAAATCTAATTTTTTAAAATTATTGATGTAAAAAATGGAGAAAGATTTAACGATATATAAAAACTATCAAGTTAATAGATGACATAAATCATAAAAAAGATATTGACCAAGAAATTAACTTTGCACCAGAATTTTTAAGAAAAATATTATGAAATCGCCATGATTAGAAAACACCAATGCTAATAATGATTAAGCGATTGCATATGACCTCTAAAAAAACAATAAATATCTACATATGAAAAAGATATGGATTTTTTTGACGCTCTTTTTTGCGTTTGCCACATATTCTTCTTGGATTTATACAGGCGCAACAGACTACGGAACCGTAATGACCACCCGACAAAAATTGGGTAAAAAAATATATCAAGAGTACAATTGTCAATCTTGCCATCAAATTTTTGGTTTAGGAGGATATTTAGGTCCAGAACTTACCACTGCTATTTCAGATAAAACTCGTGGAGAAGCCTACGTAAAAGCTTTTATAGAAAATGGAGGCGGAACCAGAATGCCTAATTTTCATTTCAGTAAAGAACAAACAGAAGCATTGGTAGATTATTTAAAATATGTAGACGCAAACGCTTTTTCTTATAAAAACACTACACCAAATGAAACTGAAAAATAACATCATCGGAAGTTGGTTCATTATCATTGCCATTTTTTCGCTTTTTTTAGGACTTGTTTTTGGAGTTTTAGGAGGATTGCAACATCTTTATCCTAATTTATTGAAAGATACATTGTCTTTCCAAAAAATGAGACCGCTTCACACTTATCTTTCTATCAACTGGATTTTTACAGCAGCTACAGGAATTATTTATTACTATTTACCAGAAGTTTCAGGTAGAAAAATTTATTCTGAAAAACTGGCGAAATTACAAATCGCTTTACAAATTTTAATATTGGTTTTGGTAACAGTTTTCTTTGTCTTGGGAAAATTCGGAGGAAGAGAATATTTAGAATTCCCTCCATATATCGTGATTTTAATTGTGAGTTCTTGGTTGATTTTCATGTATAATTTCTTCATGACGGTAAAACCTAATTACAAAACAGTCCCTGTCTACATCTGGAGCTGGAGTACGGGTTTAATTTTCTTTTTGATTACTACAATAGAGGCTCAACTTTGGCAATTATCATTTTTTAATGACAATATCATTCGAGATGTAACCATTCAATGGAAAGCAATGGGTTCTATGGTTGGTTCTTGGAACATGCTGGTGTACGGAACTGCTATGTTTGCTATGGAAAAAATCTCTGGAAACCAAAAAATTAATCAATCTAAAATTGCATTTTTCTTTTACTTCCTTGGCTTAACGAATCTTATGTTCAACTGGGGACACCATACTTACATTGTTCCCGCTTCACCAATTGTGAAACTGATTGCTTATAGCATTAGCATGACGGAATTGCTTATTTTGGCGAATATTATTTACTCTTTTAGAAAAACTTATCTAAAAGCGAACCACCAAAATCACAAGCTTTCATTTAAGATTCTTACTTATGCAGAAATCTGGATTTTACTCAACTTGGTACTTTCTATTTCTATATCTATCCCTGCTATAAATTTCTATACGCACGGAACACATATTACAGTGGCGCATGCAATGGGTTCTACAATTGGCATTAATACTTTACTGTTATTAGCTTCAATCACTTTAATTGTAGATGATGTGGCGCCGCATTTTTTAAATTGGAAAAGATACAATTGGAGTCTTTTAGTCTTCAATTTATCATTGGTTATATTTTGGGTTTGTTTAGTCGGAATGGGACTACAAAAAATTTCTGAAAAATTGCAAAACAAGAGTTTTTATGACATGATTAACGCCTTGAGCATTTATTTCAAAATTTTCACCAGTTCCGGCGCTGTACTTCTTTTGGCACTGATAGCGCTACTCTATCCTTTGTTCAAATTTAGTTGGCACTCTGTGACAAAGAAAATACAGTAAAAAAAGCCTGATTCTCCACGAGTCAGGCTTTTGATTTATTGTTCTGAATTTAAATATTTTTCTTGAAAAATAGCATATCGGTGTAAATCTAAAAATTGACCATTCTTAAGAACTTCTTGCTTCAAAATTCCTTCAAATTCAAAACCGTTTTTCTGCAAAACTTTTCCCGAAGCAGGATTGTGCGGAAAATGAGAAGCATAGATTTTATTTAGATGTAACTCTTCGAAACCAAATTGTAGAATTCTTTGTAATGCTTCAGAAACATAGCCTTTGTTCCAAAAAGATTTCCCGAGCCAATATCCAACTTCTGCTTTTCGATTTGCCAAATCCACATGAAGACCAATCGCACCAATTAATTTTAAATTTTCTTTTTCACGAATAGCAAAAATGTAAGCATCTTTTTTCGCAAAACCGTCTTCAGCCATTTTTAGCCAAAAATGAGCGTGCTTTTCTTCATAAGGATAAGGAAAAGTAATCGTGTTTTCTGCAATTTCCGAAGTAGAATTGGCATGAAAAACAATGTCCTTCAAATCTGAAATTGTAGGCTGTGAAAGTATGAGTCTTTTTGTGGACAGTATGGGTAAATTATTGTCCATCTTTATACCAAGAAGAATATTTCACATAATTATTCGCAATTCTGTCTATTTCGCCAGAAATCAGTTCTTGCGAAACGTCTTTAATTTTTTTGGCGGGAACTCCTCCCCATAATTCACCTGCTCTAATGTGTGTTCCTTGTGTAACTACAGAACCTGCCGCCACAATAGAATTGCTTTCTATCACACAATTGTCCATTACTACAGCACTCATCCCAATCAATACATTATCATGAATCGTGCAACCGTGTACACAAGCATTATGCCCAATAGAAACATTATTGCCTATCACTAAAGGAAATTTTTCATACGTACAATGAAGCATCACATTATCTTGTACATTTACTTTGTTTCCTAATTTTATATAGTGTACATCTCCTCTAATTACCGCATTATACCAAATACTACAATCTTTTCCCATTTCTACATCACCTATGATGACAGCAGTTTCTGCTAAAAAAGTATTTTCCCCGATTTTGGGAGTTTTTCCTAAAAGTTCTCTTACTAAAGCCATATTTTAATTGAAAATTAAAAGTTGAAAATTGAAAATGTATTTAAAAAATTCTATAGATAGAGAAAATCTAACATCTGATTCTTAAAACCTAAAACCTAATCCCTATTTTTGTACTCTCAAATTTAAGTAAAAAATGCATACAATTATTATAGAACCTACTGCAAACCCAAATGTAATGAAGTTTGTAGCTGATTATACCCTGATTCCAGGTTCATTAGAACTTGATAGAACTTCTGATATTTCTGAAATTCCATTGGCTCAAGAACTTTTCAATTATCCTTTTATTTCTAAGGTTTTTATCTCTGCTAATTTTGTAGCAGTTGCTAAAGAAGACCACGTAGAATGGGAGCATATTGCAGAAAGTCTTAAAAATGTAATCGAAGACGAGCTTCTAGCAAATCCTAGAATTTATAGACAAAAGCCTCAACAGAGATATGAAATCTTTGCTGAAACGACTCCGAATCCTTCGGTAATGAAATTCGGAGGAAACAGATTATTATTAGACGGTTTCGTAGAAGTAAAATCTAAAGAAGAAGCAGATGAAGTTCCTTTAGCAAAAGTGCTTTATGATGAATTTAAATTTGTAAAAGAAGTTTTTGTTTCAGAAAATTTTGTGGCAGTAACCAAAGATGATTCTGTACAATGGCATGAAGTGATGACTGTAGTGAGAAATGTTATTGCCGAGTTTTTACAAAATGGCCACAAAATCACCAATAAAGAACCTCAGAAACACGAAAGTCCTGTAGAAAAAATCATCAATAGAGAGTATACAGATGTTGAGCAAAAAATTTCTGATATTTTAACTGAATACGTTTCACCAGCTGTAGAAAACGATGGTGGGAAAATTTCACTTTTAGAGTATGATGCAGAAAATAAAACCGCAAAAATGCTTTTACAAGGTGCTTGTAGCGGTTGTCCAAGTTCTACAGCTACGTTAAAAGGAGGAATAGAACAAGTGCTTAAAAATTTCTTGCCAGATTTAGTAGAAAAAGTAGAAGCTGTAAACGGATAAAAAGAATTGCGAAATTCGAAAAAAATTGAACTTCGTTTAAAAAATTAAAAAAATTAAAAATTTTGGAAAATAATATCGCTAAAAACTCGAGAAAGGGAATTTTACTCGTAAATCTTGGTTCGCCGAAATCTACAAAAGTAGAAGACGTAAAAGAATATCTAGATGAATTCTTGATGGACGAACGTGTGATAGACTATCCATGGTTCTTTAGAGCGCTTTTAGTAAAAGGAATTATCCTTAATACTCGTCCTAAAAAGTCTGCAGCAGCTTACAAAACCGTTTGGACTGATGAAGGTTCGCCATTGATTGTCATCACGAAACAGATTCAACAAAAATTGCAGAAATTAGTTGATATTCCTGTAGAAATTGGGATGAGATACGCTGAACCAAGCATTGAAATCGGAATCAGAAATTTGGTAGAAAAAGGCGTAGAAGAAATAGTTCTTTTCCCTCTTTATCCTCAATATGCGATGAGTACTACAGAAACCGTAGTAGAAAAAGCGAAAGAAGTTCAAGCGAAATTTTTCCCAAATATCAAAATCAATTATGTAAAACCTTTCTATAATAGAGACCTTTACATCAATTGTTTGGCTGAAAGCATTAAAGAAAAATTGCCAGAAAATTTTGATTTGCTTCAGTTTTCGTATCATGGAGTTCCAGAAAGACATATTTACAAAACAGACCCTACCAAAACTTGTAAAATAGACGATTGTTGCTTCAAAGAAGATCATCCTTCACATCAATATTGTTATAGACACCAATGTCTGAAAACCACCGAATTGGTAAGACAAAAATTAGGTTTGGAAGACAATCAAGTGAAATCTACTTTCCAGTCTAGATTAGGAAAAGACAAATGGATAGAACCTTACACAGATGAAACTTTAGAAAATCTACCTAAAAATGGCGTAAAAAACCTAGCGATTGTTTGTCCAGCTTTTGTAAGCGATTGTTTAGAAACCTTAGAAGAGATTTCTGTAGAAGGAAAAGAAGAATTTTTACATGCAGGTGGAGAAAACTTCCACTATGTTCCTTGTCTTAACGACGAAGATAGATGGATAGAAGTCGTAAAACAACTTTGCGAAGAAGAATTATAAAAATAAATACATTTTTTAACAAATACCCATAAAAAAATAGGGGTATTTTTATTTTATTACATTTTTTATTCATAATTTTGACTAAAAATAAGGGGTAATAAAAAAATTAATAAAAATGGAAAATAATTTAGATTCTTTAAAAAGCAAAATCAACTCACTTCCTGCTGAGTTTTTAGAAATGATTTCAAATTACTTTGAAAACCTAGAACCTAAAAAAAATTCAGGGATTTGCACTTACCAAATAGACGAAGTAAAAGAAAGGTTAGAATTTCATAGAGAAAATCCTAAAAGTAGACTAGATTTTTTTGAAAACATAAAAGAACTAGAACATTCTCTTTACACATCATTATGAAAATACAACTTTCATCTATCGCCAAAAACGACATTTTACTTTACGCCAGAAAATATAAATCTGATGATTCTTCATTAGGTCAAAAATTTCTGGAAGAAATAAAACTAAAAGCCATCCAAATTTCTGAAAATCCAGAACAATCTGAAATCATCTACGAAAACATCAGAATCATAGAACTCGACAGTTTTCCTATTAATTTACATTACACTTTCGAAAAAGAAACAGATACCGTTTTTATCACTGCAGTTTTCGTCAAGAAAAATATAGAAAATTAAACAAATTTATCTTTTTCTAGTTTCACCGTAGCCAATTAAACCGTCATAATTTCTATCAAAAGGAGCGTAATATAAAAATGCCTGATATAAATTTTCGGTTTGCCAAAAATTACCATTAATTTCACCTAAATCAATGAAGCCTGTCGCATCTTTGGTAGCCAAAATATAATTGTAAAAACCTTGTTTCAAATAAATTCTGGCAATATATTTTTTAGCATTTTCATCATAAGACATTCTATTTTCTTCTGAAGGAATGAAATCATTAAAAGCGCCTAAAACATAAATTTCCTTTTCTGTTTTTTCTGAATCCAAAGAAAAATACACCCAAGAATAATCCGCTTCTGTATCTGCATTTCTTTCAATTCCTAAATCATTTCTTCTGAAATAAAAAGCTCCGTTTACATCTGGCTGATATTGATAGTTAAGCGGAAAAGCCCAAACCGAATGCAAATAGGTATGATTTCCTTCGTCATTACTATTGGCTGCAGCTACCATATCAAAAGGTTGATTAATATTTTTATTATCAAAGTAATAAAACTCATTATTTCCCGGAAAAACCAAATTCATCTGCTGAAAAAGCAATTTATTCCCCATCGCTGCATTAGGTTTCTGATTATAAATTCCCAGTCCAAAATTATTATTTTGAATCACATTCAGACTAATGGAATTGAGGTTAGAAAACAAACTTGCTTGATTAGAAGTCGCAGAAACTTCTATTCTTTGATTAAGATTTGGCGCTTTGCTATCTGCAAATCTGGTTACATTAATCCCTAAATTTGCGCCATTTTCTACTACACAAAACCTTTTCTTAAAAAGCGGTTTATTAACCGATTCATCAAAAACGATGATTTCATAATTTCCAGAAATTTTCAGTTGCGACTTCTCATTCGGGAATTTTAAAGTGTAGTGTGTATACTTTTGAACCGTATTAAAAGAGTATCTAAAATCTTGAATATAAGAATTCACAGGACCTTTTGCATATTCCGTAAAAAACAAACCGTCATCTTTCCAATTTCTATCAAAATGTTTAAATGTATATCGATAAACCGTAGATTTATTTTCTAAATCATCAAAATTCAAAACCAATTGTTCCCCAAATTTAATGACAGGTGTTTCATCATTGGTTTGAGGATTAAAAAGCTGAACACTTTTGATTTTTTGACCAAAAACCAAAACAGAAAGCAATAAAAAAGTAAATTTTAGAAATTTCATATCACTAAGATAACGAAAATCGAGCCAAAATATTGAAAATTAAAACGCTGAAAATGATTAAATTTGAAAACTTAAAATCTAAACTTCAAAACATGCTTCACATTCATATTTTTCGGTTCAATCCTTTTTCAGAAAACACTTACGTATTGTTTAATGACCCAAAAAACGGCGTCATTATAGACCCGGGAAACTGGAACGAAAAAGAAAATGAAATTCTAGAAAATTTCATCAAAGAAAAAGAAATTTCTATTCAAAATATTTTACTGACTCATGCTCACATAGATCATGTTTTAGGCTTACAATGGGCTTTCGACACCTATAAAGTTGCCGTAAAAATGCATGAAGAAGAAAAAGATGTTCTCAACAGAAATCCAATGTCTGCCAGAAATTATGGCTTTGATTTCAAACCATTTGTTGGCGACATCGAACTTTTAAACGAAGGCGAAAAATACTTTATAGACGAAGATTCTTTTGAAATTTTCCATGTTCCGGGACATTCTCCAGGAAGCATAGCTTTCTATAATGAAGCGCAGAAATTTGTAATTTCTGGCGATGCACTTTTTCAAGGAAGCATTGGCAGAACAGATTTATACAGAGGAAATCATGAGCAATTGCTAGAAAGCATTCGTACAAAACTTTTTACTTTACCCGAAGAAACAGAAGTATATAGCGGTCACGGAAACACAACACAAATAGGCTTTGAGAAAAAACACAATCCGTTTTTCTAAAAAATAAAAAAGAGTCAAGTTTAGCGCTTGACTCTTTGCTTTTTATGAGGTAATTTTAATTATTTCCATTTGATATTACAACCCATGCTTGGTTTTTGTAATTCTTCCTGTGGATTTCCTGACAATAGATTTTCGAAGGCAATAATCAAATCTTCACCTGTGATTTCTTTTTGATTTCCTGGTCTAGAATCATCCATTTGACCACGGTAAACCAAGTCTAATTTTTCGTCAAAGAAATAAAAATCTGGTGTACAAGCTGCGTCATAAGCTTTTGCCACTGCTTGACTTTCGTCAAACAAATAAGGGAATTCAAATTTTCTTTCGATTTGAAATTCTATCATTTTTTCTGGAGAATCTGCTGGATATTTTTCTACATCATTCGCATTAATAGCGATAAATTCTATTCCTTGCGTATGATAATCTTCGTATAATTCTGTCAATTTATCGATAACATGTAACACAAACGGACAGTGATTGCACATGAAAATCACCAATGTTCCTTTTTCGCCTTTTAAATCTTCTAAAGATTGAATTTCATTGCTATGAGAAGGATTTGGTAATTCAAAAAAAGGTGCTTTAGTACCTAAAGCGAGCATATTGGAAGGTGTATTTGCCATAACTATGGATTTATCATTAATTTATTGACTGCAAAATTACGGAATTTATTTTTCTATCTTCGATAAAATCTCATGAAGCTGCTCTACTGAATAATCATACGGAAGCCAAGTCACATTTTCTACTTTTCTATTCCACGTTTCTTGACGTTTTGCATACCTGCGAGAGTTTTTCTTGATTTCTTCAATGGCAAAATCTAAATCCCAAGTTCCTTCTAAATATTTAAAAATTTCGGTGTAACCTACGGTTTGTAGCGGAACAAGTTTTTGATATTCCGTCAAAGATTTTACCTCATCTATCAACCCATTTTCCAGCATTTTATCTACTCGAAGATTAATTCTTTCGTACATAATTTCTCTGGGTGCGGTAATTCCTATTCTTATTACTTTAAAATCTCTTTTATGCTTAGGTTCTGCAATAATTTCAGAATATTTTCTGCCGGTTTGCCAAATCACATCTATAGATCGTAATAATCTTCTGGGATTTTCTTTATGAACTACATTATAATATTCTTCGTCTAGATTTTTGAGAATATCTTGGAGTTTTCCCAGACCTTCTTCGTCCAAAATTTTCTGTAACTTTTCTTGATTTTCCGCATTAGCTTCAGGTAAATCGTTCAGTCCTTCTACAACTGCTTTTTCATACATCATACTTCCCCCAACTAAAACTGCGAAATCATTTTTCTCAAAAATTTCTTCAATTTTTTCCAAAGCATCTTCTTCATATTGACCTATGGAATAGTAATCTTGAACCGAAAGATGACCAATAAAATGATGTTTAGCTTGTGCTAATTCTTCATCTGTAGGAGTTGCAGTTCCTATTTTCATTTCTTTGAAAAACTGTCTAGAATCACAAGAAATAATCTCTGTACCGAAATGTTTTGCCATTTCTATGGCCAGTTTTGTCTTGCCAATTCCTGTAGAACCAATGATAGAAATGAGTGTTTTCTGCATAGTGCAAATTTATTCAAAAAAAATCGTCCCAAGAAAATCTCGGAACGATTTAAAAAAACACAAATGAAATTATTTTATTTACTCTATTATTTCTGCATCAATAACTTTATTATCTTTTTTTACCGCATTTTTTTCTTTTTCCCAAATGATAAATCGATCTACTTCTTTTAAAACCATCGGTAAAACCAATGCCAGAATTCCTAAATCATCTAAGAAAATTCCCGGTAAAAAATCTAATGGCGAAATGATATATACAAATGCTGCCAGTGGAATGATTACATTCTTAAGGTCCATTTGAAATTCGCCTTTTTTGTACGCTTTAAACATTTTTAAAATTTTAGGAAACTTCGAAATTAATCCGTCTTTTTTAAATGCTTGAAACAACAATGCTATTTTTTTCATTTTAATATTTTGAGTTTTTAGGTGTGTTGACATTTATATTTCAAAATCTTTGCCAATTTAAATTAAAAACTCTTTGCTTATTTTATTTTAATAGATTTTAACTTTATTTAATAATTCTTAAGGAGCTACAGAATCCAAAAACTGATGAACAGACTCAGAATTCCAATCTTTTGCAGCATCTTCTTTCATCAAAATCCTTCCATTTTTGCCCAAAATAAAGGTCGTAGGAAAAACTTTTGGCAACATTTTTTCAGAAAGTGGCGACTTCGCAAAATAAACCGGTGTTGTGTAATTGTTATCTGCTAAGAATTTTTTCACTTTTTCTTCTTCATCTTGCATAGCAATCAGTACGAAAGCCACTTTATTTTTTTTGGCTTCGTACAATTTTTGAATACTCGGATATTCTGCTCTACAAGGAGGACACCAACTTCCCCAAAAATTTAAGAAAACGACTTTGTCCTTAAAATCTGCCAAATTCGCATCAGGAACATTCACTCCTTTCAGTTGAATATTCATTTCCTCAGCTGTAAAAGTGACGTCTTTTTCTACTTTTTCTAAAGAAGGTTTCATCAAAATTTGTCGCTGAACAAACGCTCTAAAATCTGGAAACAGAAACATAGAAACCAGAAACACCGAAAGCAATAATGTCAGCCAGTTTTTTCTTAAAAAGTTCATAAATTGATGTGTTGATGTGATAATTTGTTGATGTGATAATATTTATTTTGACACCCCGACTTCGCTTTGCGAAGCCACCCCTCTAAAAGAGGGAAACCCTTCTAACTACAGTAGTTCTAAAATTTCTTGAATCGCGTCTTTTCCTTTATTTTTAGCGTAATACACTTGTAAATCGTTATAAAACTCTTCACGAGGATATGTTTCTGGATTTTCCTTGAATTTTTTCAGCAAATCTGTTCCATATTGCGGTCTTGGTCCCCAAACATTTTTCAGAGAAAAATCTTCATTCAAGATTAAAATTTTAGGAATAGATTGCGTTCCGTTCGTTAGGAATTGGTCAATTAAAGAAGTATCAGAATCACGGTAAAAAATTCTCACGTCATTATGTCCTTCAAAAAATTTAGAAACCGCAGGAACGGTTGCGCTTGCATCTCCGCACCAAGGTTCTGTAATGATAAGGATTTTACCATTGAAGTTTTTAGATTTCAGCGTTTCTAATTGCTCTTCATCTGCTTTATAAGTTTTCAAAGTTCTGTTCATTCTCTGAAGCCCCAATTCATAATATTCATTATGATCGTCTTCAGGATTTTGAACTTCAATTCTGCGTTCAGTTTCTTTAATATATTCGTCAAAAGTGACTGCGTTTTGCCAGTAATTTTTCATTTTTAAGTTTTAAATTTTTCTAATCTGATTCATCAAAAATAAGTCCGCAAGAACAAATGCTGCCAAATTTTCCACTACGGGAACTGCTCTTGGCAAAACACAAGGATCGTGTCTTCCTTTTCCTTCTACAATAACTAAATTTCCGTCTTTATCTACACTTTCTTGAGGTCTAAGAATCGTAGCAATTGGCTTAAAAGCTACTCGGAAATAAATGTCCATTCCGTTGGAAATTCCACCTTGAATTCCGCCAGAAAGATTGGTTTTCGTAGTAAAATCTTCATTGAACAAATCATTATGCTCTTTTCCAGTCATGGTTGCTCCACAGAAACCGCTTCCGTACTCAAAACCTTTTGCAGCATTGATATTCAGCATGGCTTTTGCCAATTCGGCTTGTAATTTTAGGAAAACAGGTTCGCCAATTCCTACAGGAAGATTTTTGATAACACAAGTAATGGTTCCGCCGATGGTATTTCCTTCTTTTTTGATTTCCTTGATTTTAGAAATCATCTTTTCGGCAGTTTCTTCATCTGGACAACGAACATCATTGCTTTCAATTTTAGAAAAATCTAAATCCTGATAAGGTTTCATACAAAAAATATCTCCCACCGAAGAAACATAAGCATGAATTTCTATAGTTGAGGGTAAAATATGTTTCGCCAAAGCTCCTGCAGCAACCCAGTTGATGGTTTCTCGCGCAGAAGATTTCCCGCCACCTCTGTAATCTCTGATTCCAAATTTTTGGTCGTAGGTAAAATCTGCATGAGAAGGTCTGTAAGCAGCGGCAATATGTTCGTAATCTTTCGATTTTTGATTTTCATTATAAATCACAAAACCAATCGGAGTTCCTGTAGATTTCCCCTCAAAAGTTCCTGAAAGAAACTGTACAGTATCACTTTCTTTTCTTTGGGTAACGATAGAACTTTGACCAGGTTTTCTGCGGTCAAGTTGATGCTGAATTTCTTCAAAATTAATTTCAATTCCTGCTGGAAAATTGGTGATAATTCCACCATAAGCTATTCCGTGACTTTCGCCAAAGGTAGAAAGTGTGAGAAAATTTCCTAAATTGTTCATAAAAGCAAAGTTAGTGAAAAGGAGTGAGGTGCGAAGTGCGAGTTATAATATTTTTATAACATAAGAACTTGTATCACGTAACTCGTATCAAAATTTAGAGATAATTCCCTTCAATTTTTCTTTATCTTTAGTTGACAGTTTCTTCCAAACGAAACCATTTTTTATGTTCTTTGATATTTTTTGCGGAAAAATTCCTGCTTCGTAATATTTTTTTACTGAATATGGAGCAATCGATGGATGTGGCGTATCATAAGCCAAATGATGATGTGGTATGTAAAATTTAAGGTTACCTATTTTAAACTCAGAATATTTAAAAGCCGTAAAAGAAGCTGGTCTATATATCTGTTTCTGAGTAAAGCCTTTCATATAATATCCTGATTTAAAAGAAATAAAATTATTCTGCAACAATTTAGGAAATGATAATGATATAATTATTAAAAAAATTTCTAAAGAAAAACCAATATAAGATATTTTTTCTTGGATAATAGATTTGAAATTAATGAGAAAAAAGACAAAAAACACTCCCATGAAAAAACGGTATTGCGCAGAGAACATTAGCACTAAAAAACTTTTTATAACTATAGAAGCAAATAAAGCAGTAGTTAATCTATCTTTTTTAATAAAAGTAAACACAACGAATGATAGCATCACCAAAACAAATGCAAAATGGATATATTTTTTATATGAATTTATTGTGAACCAATTGTAAACATAATCCCAAACTGTAAATTTTTCAATTTCTGAAATAGAAAATTTTAAGTCATATGCTTTCATTATTGCAAGCTCTGCAGATTCTTTTAGAACCTCGCTGTGTGGCATCCAATAAAGTTTTAAATCACCAATCTGAATAGGAAAAAAAGGATAACCAAAGACTAGAATATTCTTAAAAATATAAATCCCGAGAACCACAATCCCTAATCCTGCATATTTAAAATTCTCCTTTTTAAAAAAATATATAGCAACAAATAACAATACCCAAACAATAGTAGGTTTTATGGTAAAAACAAAAGCAGAAAAAGCAAAAAGTAATTTAACATTTTTATTTCCACTCATTACTTCATTTAAAATAACAAGCGATAATGCAATAGCAGGTAAGTCTGAGTTGGGAGACTGTATAAAAAATAAAAATATAGGCAAAATAAACAACATTGACCAAGCTTTTTTCTCTAAAATATAAAGTAAAAAAACTAGTAAAAAAATAACATTTATTCTTAGAAAAACATCTGAAAAATTAGAGAGTCCTGATTGAAATATATGCCAAACAGACATTTGTGCATATATCAACTCAATATTAGCCAAACCCTTTGTGAAACCAAACTCTCTTAACCAGTGAATACTTGGAACGTAATACCCAAAATGATCAATAATGAAAGGATAATAAGTTCCTGCAAAAATTATAATAAGACTAGGAATCGAAAATTTTACAATCTCTTCTTTTCTGTAATTAAGAAAATCTTTATAACTTCTAAAGTAAAGAAATGACAAGACCCCAATTAGGATACTTATACTTTCTATCCAAATATTTAAAGGAACAAAAAAAGCTAATACTTGCCAAATTATTGCTAGTAAAAACATCCCTGAAAAAAGCTTTGCAGAAAGACCAGACCAAATCCTCCCAAACAACTTTTGGAAAATCTCACCAAAACCCATTAAAACAGGAAAAATAATCAATAAAGAAAGTAAAATTTTAAACATTATGTGAATAAAAAAATAAAAAAAAATCCTGAAAATTTTAAATTTTCAGGATTTGTGTTGTTGTTTGTTGAGGTACCTAGCGGATTCGAACCGCTGTAGATGGTGTTGCAGACCACTGCCTAGCCGCTCGGCCAAAGTACCATGTGTTTCGGAGTGCAAATATAGGGATTTTTCAGATTTTTAAAAATTTTAGAAATAGATTTTTTAAAAATTTTCTTCAAATTCTACACTTACGCCTTTCATTTCGCTTTTCATTGGCGGTTTTGTTTTGGTAATTTTTACTTTAACCTTCTGAACTTGAAGAAATTCTGATTTTATTTTTTTGATAATTCTTCCTGCTACATGTTCTAATAATTCTGAAGAAATTTTCATCTCTGCATGAATAATATCGTTAATCAAAGCGTAATTAATGGTATCATTCAAGTCATCTGTCTCAGCAGCTTTGGTAATATCTGCTACAATCTCTGCGTTCACAATGTAATATGTTCCCAGAATTTTCTCTTCTGGCAAAACTCCGTGATAAGCGTAGATTTTAATATCTTCTAAAAGGATTTTACTTTTCATTTTAATAAATTTTGGCTAAAGCCAATTAGATTTTCGTTTTTTCTAAAACGGACTAAAGTCCGTTCCTATTGATTTTCGACAACTATCCACAAATGTAAAGAAAAACGTTCAGAAAATTTCCTGAACGTATTATTATTGTCTAAACTTTGTCAAAGATTTTGAACTTTGACGAAGTGAAAATTACTTAATCGTTTTACTTAACTCCAGCATAGCTTCAATAGGTTTTAAAGCTTTTAAGCGAAGTTCTTCGTCCATAGTAATCTCTGGCAATTCGTATTTCATGCACAAATACAACTTTTCTAAAGTATTTCTCTTCATGAAGAAACATTCTGAACAGTTGCAACTTTCGTCAAAAACCAAAGCTGGAATCAGTTCTTTATGAGGAGCACGTTTTTTCATTTCGTGAAGAATTCCTTCTTCTGTAGCGATGATAAATTTCTGACAATCATCTTTTTCCACATAATTTAGCAAAGCTGAAGTAGAACCAATAAAATGCGCCAATTCTAGTACTGGAGTTTCAGATTCTGGGTGTGCAATTAATTTAGCATCAGGATTTTCCGCCAATTGTTTTGCAATTCTTTCCATAGAAAATGCTTCGTGAACGATGCAACTTCCGTCCCACAAAATCATATCTCTTCCTGTTTTTTTCATCAAATATCTTCCCAAATTTTTATCTGGCGCGAAAATAATCGGTTGATCTTTTGGCAATGCATTGATAATAGTTTCTGCATTAGAACTGGTGACAATAATATCAGATTCTGCCTTGGTTTCTGCATTACAATTGATATAAGTTGCCACCAAAGCTCCAGGATGCTGTTCACGCATTTTCTGAAGACCTTCTCCACTGCAACCATCTGCAAGTGAACAACCTGCCAAAGTATCTGGAAGAACTACTTTTTTAGTAGGATTAAGGATTTTTGCCGCTTCAGCCATAAAATGCACCCCACAAAAAGCAATCATATCTGCATCAGTATCTTTTGCAGCTCTTGCTAGTTGCAAAGAATCCCCTAAATAATCAGCAATATCTTGAATCTCACCCGGCTGATAATAATGCGCCAAAATCACGGCATTTTTTTCTTTTTTGAGCTTTAAAATCGCATCAATTAAATCTTGACCTTGAGGAATTTGAATATCTTTCAAATCCAAAAATCCTTTTACAGGAAGGTTATTTTTTGCTATATCTAATGCTTGTTCCATTTGGTAATCGTATTTGGTGTTGGTTTTATTCTTCAATAAAATTTCTTACAATTCGCTCAATTTCTTTCTGAGCGGTTTCTAAATCATCATTAATGATAATTTGGTCAAATTCTTCAGCATAAGTCATTTCTTCTTTGGCTTTTGCCACTCTGGTTTTGATGGTTTCTAAATCATCTGTAGCTCTAGATATCAATCTTCGTTCCAATTCGTCTATAGAAGGCGGTGCAATAAAAATAGAAAGGGCATTTTCTCCGAAAATTTTCTTCAGATTTACGCCACCTTTTACATCTACATCGAAGATGACCACTTTTCCTTCTTGCCAAATTCTTTCCACTTCAGATTTTAGAGTTCCGTAGAATTTATCTTGATAAACTTCTTCATATTCTACAAAAGCATCTTTTGCAATCAGATTTTTAAATTCTTCAACCGAAAGAAAAAAATAGTCTTTCCCATGAATTTCTTCACCTCTCAATGCTCTAGTTGTAGCAGAAATGGAAAATTGAAGTTCAGGGAAAACACCTAAACAATATTTTACCAAAGTGGTTTTTCCACTTCCTGAAGGTGCTGAAAATATAATTACTTTGTTCATTTTTAATAGTTATGAGTGATGAATTATGAATGATGAGTTATTTAGAGACTAAAAAACAACTTATAACTCATGACTTATAACTCATCATTACAATACGTTTAACGTTTGTTCTTTAATTTTTTCTAAATCGTCTTTCATCATCACTACCAGTTTTTGGATTTCGTGGTGATTGGCTTTAGAACCTAATGTATTGATTTCTCGACCGATTTCTTGAGAGATAAATCCTAATTTTTTCCCGTTGAAAGTTTCGTTTTGCATCACTTCAAGATAATATTTCAAGTGCTGAGTTAAACGTACTTTTTCTTCGGAAATGTCTAATTTTTCGGTGTAATATGCCAGTTCTTGATAGAATCTGGTTTCGTCTACATTCTCAAATTCTTTCAAAGTACTCTGATAACGTTCTTTTACCGCTACCATTCTGTCGTCTTCGTAAGGAATGACTTTGAGAAGATTTTCTTCAATTTTTTTAAGATTTTTAGCCAGTTCTTCGTGTAAAATTGCGCCTTCTGTCTTTCTGAAATCTACAAATTTTGCTAAAGCTTCTTTAATCAAGTTTTCCAAAGATTTCCACTCCTCTTCATTTAATTCTGCAGGTTTTCCGTTAATTGCTTCAGGCATTCTGATAGCCATTTTCAAGTATTCGAACTCTTCTGCATTGGGAGAAATCTCACGCAACTGATTCATGTATGCTTTTACAATGTCTTGGTTGATTTTTACATCATTGCAGTCATCGATGGTTTCGCAATTGATATAGCAATCTACTTTTCCTCTGAGAATGGTGTCATTCAACAATTTTCTTACTTCGAATTCTTTCTCTTTATAACGAAGCGGAATTCTTAGATTCAAGTCAAATGATTTGCTGTTAAGCGATTTGAGTTCGATGCTAATTTTTTTTCCTTCAAAAATACCTTCGGCTCTTCCGAAGCCTGTCATTGATAAAATCATAATGTGTATATGTAAGCACAAAGATAAGAAAAGATGCTGAAAGTTAATTTTTTCTTAAAACTTAAAACCGATAAGACTTCTCATTGTTAATAAGTAGATGAAATAGTCCCAAAAAATCCTTAAAAATTTCGTAAATTTGCCCCTTGATTAAATGGCGAATTTTAGTCGTCAGAAAGAAAATTTATTGCATGAAAAGATGGTATCTCTACCCTTTTTCCTTGGTTTATCATTTTGTTACTGCCCTCAGAAACAGAATGTACGATTGGGGAATTTTTTCTTCTACGAAATTTAAAACTCCTATGATTGGCGTAGGAAATTTATCTGTAGGTGGCAGTGGAAAATCGCCTATGGTAATGTATTTGGCAGATTATCTTGCTAAAAATTTTAGAACAGGCGTTCTATCTCGTGGTTACGGAAGAAAAACCAAAGGTTATGGTATTGTAAATTACGATAGTAATTTTAAAATGGTGGGTGATGAAGCCATGCAACTCTTCGAAAGATTTAAAAACAGATTTGTCATCGGCGTTTGTGAAGACCGCGTTTTTGGGGCAAAAAAAATCATCGAAGACATGGATTTAGATGTACTTTTATTAGATGACAGCTACCAACACCGCAGAATAAAACCCGGTTTTAATATTCTTTTGACGGATTATAATGACCCGTATTTTAAAGATTTTGTTTTACCTGCAGGAAATCTTAGAGAATCAAGACGTGGCGCAAAACGTGCTGACATCATCGTAGTAACCAAGTGTCCAGAAAATATTACAGAAGAAAAAAAACAATTCTATATTTCTAGAATTAAACCTAGATATTACCAAAAAGTGTTCTTCTCAACCATCAATTATGATGAAGAAATTTTTTGTTTTGACCCCAAATTGAAACTTCCAGATAACAACATGAGTTATTATGACATTCTCCTGATTACAGGAATTGCCAACCCAAAAACCTTTGTGGAAGAAGTAAAAAGATACAGCTCAAATGTAAAACACTTGCGATTCAAAGATCATCACAGTTTCACAACAGAAGACATTTCTCTCATCAAAAAAGAATATGAAAAACTTGGAGAATATAAATTGATTTTGACCACAGAAAAAGATTATGTTCGCTTAAAAGGTTTCGATTATTTAAGAGAAAAATTATATTATTGGCCGATTAATGTAGAAATAGACCGCGAAGAAGAATTTAATCAAATCATTCAAGATTATGTTAGAAAAAATTAAACAAACCGCCGAATTCATCCAAAATATCATTCAAGAAACTCCTGATTTCGCCATCGTTTTGGGTTCTGGTTTAGGCAAATTACAAGAAGAAGTAGAGGCTATTCACACTTTAGAATATCATGAAATTCCTAATTTCCCGCAAACTACAGTAGTAGGACACGGTGGAAAACTCATTTACGGGATTTTAGAAGGCAAAAAAGTATTGATGATGAGTGGTAGATTTCATTACTACGAAGGTCATTCTATGGAAACAGTAACTTTTCCTTTCAGAGTTTTTAAACTTTTGGGAATTCAAAATTTAATCGTTTCTAATGCTTCTGGAGGAGTAAATCCTAATTTCAGAGTTGCAGATATTATGATTATCGAAGACCATATCAATATGATGCCAGAACATCCGCTTCGTGGTAAAAACATTGATGAATTAGGACCAAGATTCGTAGATATGAGCGAACCTTATAACCGAAAAATGATTGCAGTAGCAGAAGAAACCGCTAAAAATTTAGATATTAAAGTGCACAAAGGTTGTTACCTTGCGCTTCAAGGTCCTACTTTCGAAACACCTGCGGAATACGGGATGGTAAGAGCAATTGGTGGAGATGCAGTAGGAATGAGTACCGTTCCAGAAGTGATTGTAGCGAAACACATGGGAATGGATTGTTTCGGAATTTCTATCATTACGGATGTTGGCGGACCAGAAATCGCTTTCACCGTTTCTCATGAAGAAGTTTTACAAGCTGCCAATAAAGCAATGCCTAATGTGATTAAAATTGTAAAAGGCTTGGTGAAAAATTATCAATAAATGAATTTTTGCTTCGCAGTGAATTTTCTGCAAGTGAATTTTTAAAATATTACGCTTCAATTTTTTGGAGCGTTTTTTTATGAAAATTCTATAACGTTACTATAAAATTTTGTAAAAACTAAATGGCATTCTTAGCATAATTTTGCTTCAAAGTAAAAAAGGAAAAAAATGAATACGTTTAGATTAGTTGCCTTTAAAGTAGCCTATCTCCTTCTCAGAAGGAAAGATAACTATACCTAATCTAAATATTTTTCATAGGAAGCACCTCGATTTTCGAGGTGTTTTTTTTGTTTCTAAGTTTTTAAAAAAAATTTTCACACATAAGAAAATTATGTATATATTTGTAATGCATAATTTATATAGGTATGAAGAAAAACGCATTATATAAAGGAACTTTACAAAATATTATTCTGAAACTTCTCGCTTCAGAAGTAAAAATGTATGGTTATCAGTTGACGCAACGCGCTAAAGAACTTACAAAAGGTGAACTGGAGATGACAGAAGGTGCGCTTTATCCTTTGTTACACAAATTAGAAAATGAAGGAGTTATTTATTCTGAAATGCAACAAGTAAATGGTAGAGATAGAAAATATTATTTGCTGACCGAAAAAGGAAAAAAACAACAAGCCTTACAAGAAGAAGAAATGAAATCTTACCTATTTAATCTGAATGCAATTTTTAATATTTAAAAACTAAAGCATGATTACCAAACAACAAGAATCAGAAATCCGCAATTATCTGCTCTCAAAAAAACTGCCGATTGATATTTTAATAGAAGTAAATGACCATTTTGTTTCTCAGATTTCAGATTTGCAAAGAGAAGAAAATTTGAGTTTTGAAGAAGCTTTTGAGAAAAGTAAAGAAAATTGGAAAGAAGAGTTAAAGACTACTGTTCCTTTTTATGTTCTTGCCAACAAAGACAAAGGAGCTATCACAAATTTTGAAAAAAAGATTAGAAAAATAGAAAACTATAATGTGTTAAAAACTTCTTTAGCTATTTCCTTTATTCAATTGTCTCTATTTTTCATATTATCAAATTTTTATGATGTAAAAAATTTAAGAACCTATTTTTTCATATTTTTCATTTTTCCCGTTTTAACTATCGTTTATAATTATATTTTCAATTCTTTTGCCTATAAAGAGAAATTTAAGGAAATCAGATTTTCTGTTTATCATTGGCGAATTTTCTTAATCTTTTCTTTAGGATATTTTGGTTTACAATACATAAAACCTTTTGATGAAGTCATTTCTAATTTATATCAAAATAAGCTGGATTTTGAAACCATTACTAAACTTATTGTTTTTATTATTTTAGTAATTGGTTTCAATTATACCGGAGTTGCACAATTTAAATTTGCAAAAACAATGAAAAAAGTAAAACCTTTCTTAAAATATTTATAAAATGCTTTCAGAATCACAACTCTCAGAAATCCGCAATTATCTGCTTTCAAAAAAACTGCCGATTGATATTTTAATAGAAGTAAATGACCATTTTGTTTCTCAAATTTCAGATTTGCAAAGAGAAGAAAATCTATGTTTTGAAGAAGCTTTTGAAAAAACCAAAGAAAATTGGAAAGAAGAATTAAGTTTTAGCACAATTTATTCGAATAACTCAGACGTAGTACTATTAAAAAAAATCAAACAGAGACAAAATCTTAATTTTTTCATATTATCTCTAAAAATATTCTTTGCTATTCTTATAATTAGTTTAATGATTTCTAATTTTAGTAATGTTAAAATTTTTACCTACTATTTTTCTTTCATTCAAATTATTCTATTTACATTACCAATAGTGATTAAAATAGTAAACTATAATGATTTTGAACTTTCAAGCAAATACAAAAAAATTAAACTTAATTCATTACAGAGCATCTCAAATGTTGGAGCGGTCTCCATCTTTTATATCTTAACCTTTTCAAAAGATATATTAAAAAGAGCAGAACAAATATTTTATATTCTAAATGGTAATTACAAAAGAATTTTAAATATCAATGAGACTAATGCAACATTACTCTGCATATTAACATTCTTAATCATTTTAATGTTTACTTTCTTTTCTATAAAATTATACTTTTACATCAAAAAAATTAAAGAGGTAAGACCATTTTTATCTGATTATCTAAAAAACTAGTAAAATGACTGAACGTCAACTCACAGAAATCCGCAATTATCTGCTCTCAAAAAAACTGCCGATTGATATTTTAATAGAAGTAAATGACCATTTTGTTTCTCAAATTAATGATTTGCAGAGAGAAGAAAATTTGAGTTTTGAGGAAGCTTTTGAGAAAGTAAAAGATGATTGGAAAGAAGAGTTAACACTTTCTTGGAACGGAAGCATAGATTTATTAGACACGAGTCCATTTATTAGAGGTGTAAGACAACAACTAGCTGTAGAGAATCTTATTTCTGCATCAAAATATACAATTTTAACAATCAGTTTAATTATTATATCTGCATTGATATTTAATAAAAATATTTTTAAATACTTTTGCCTTTTAACTTTTTTATCTTTTTCTATATTTCCTTTATTTGTTTATATTAAAAATTTTAAAAAATTTCAGCTAGCGAGAAAATATAGCAATTATATTTTAACACTTCATCAAGGTGGCTCCTTTTTATTCCTAGGAATACTTGGTTTATCATTACAATTTACGGCAAAATTTTTTGACTATTCTGATGAAGTTCAAAAATTAATTCATTCTGGGAAAACTAATTTTGAAATAACACAAATATTACTTTTAATAATTGGAACATTAATTCTTACATTAATTAGTTTTTTTAGTATTATTTCCCAAACTAAATATATCAAACAAATAGAAAAAGTAAAACCTTTTTTGAAATATTTATAATATTCTCAAACCTTAAAGGATTTAGAATCCTTTAAGGTTTCATTTTTATAATAATTTTTTAAAATCCCCAATTCCTTATCTTTGTGTATGCAAATTCCACAGAGAAAAATCATACATGTAGATATGGATGCGTTTTACGCTTCTGTGGAACAGCACGATAATCCTGAACTCAAAGGAAAACCCATTGCTGTAGGCGGTGAACATAGAGGTGTAGTAGCCGCAGCAAGTTACGAAGCTAGAAAATTTGGCGTTCGTTCTGCTATGTCGAGTAAAATTGCCAAAGAAAAATGTCCGCATCTGATTTTTGTAAAGCCAAGATTTCATCGTTACAAAGAAATTTCGCAGAAAATCAGAGAAATTTTTCATGAATATACTGATTTGGTAGAACCGCTTTCTCTAGACGAAGCCTATTTAGACGTTACCGAAAACAAGAAAAACATAGAATCTGCCAATGAGATTGCAAAAGAAATTCGTCAAAAAATTTTTGAAGAAACAGGACTCACTGCTTCTGCTGGAATTTCGGTGAATAAATTTTTGGCCAAAGTAGCTTCAGACATCAATAAACCAAACGGACAAAAAACCATTCATCCTACTCAGATTTTAGATTTTTTAGAAGAACTTCCGATTGAAAAATTCTACGGAATCGGAAAAGTTACCGCCAATAAAATGTACAGTTTACAGATTTTCAAAGGCAAAGATTTGAAGGCAAAATCTATGGAAGAACTGGCAAGACTTTTCGGGAAATCTGGAATTTATTATTACAACGTGGTTCGTGGAATTCATCATGGAGAAGTAAAACCTCACCGAATTCAAAAAAGTGTAGGTGTAGAACATACTTTTTGGGATGACATCAACGAAGATGAAGAACTTTACCAAAAACTAAAATCACTAAGCGAAGAACTAGAATCTAGACTTTCGAAAAGAGAAATTAAGGGAAAAACTTTGACTTTAAAAATAAAATACAAGGATTTTTCTCAATACACTCGTAGCAAAACACAAGAAGTGTATTATGAAAACGCTGAAGATTTCTACGAAACTGCCCAAAAACTTTGGGAACTAAGACCTTATAATAAAGCCATCAGATTGCTTGGTTTATCACTTTCTAACCTAAACACAGAAGAGAAAAAACAAATTTCTGTACAACTCAAAATTCCTTTTGAAGAATTCGAAAACGAATAATTATAAAATAATTCCCTGAAAATCTGTAAATTAATTTCGCTTCATCGTTCTAATTTTGCAACATAAAAAAACAGAAATGATGAACGGAACTATGATTCAATATTTCCATTGGTACACAGAAGGCGATGGAAAACTTTGGGAAGAAGTACAACAAAACGCAGAATATTTAGCAGAACTTGGCATTACAATGGTTTGGTTACCACCTGCTTACAAAGCTAATGGTGGCGGATTTTCTGTGGGTTATGATCCCTATGATTTATTTGACTTGGGAGAATTTGACCAAAAAGGAGGAATTCCTACCAAATATGGAACTAAAGAACAATATGTTTCTGCTATCAATGCGCTTCGTGAAAAGGGAATTGGAGCAATTGTAGATATTGTGCTGAATCACAAAGCTGGCGGTGATGAAAAAGAACGTTTTCAAGTGTACAAAGTAGACCCAAACAATCGACAGAACTTCATTTCTGAGCCTTTTGAAATAGAAAGTTACACTAAATTTACTTTCCCGGGAAGAAATAAAAAATATTCAGATTTCGAGTGGAATTTCACTTGTTTTACAGGCGTAGATTTTGCCGAAGGTGAAGAAGGTGATTTCATTTATCAAATTATTACCGAACATGGTGATGGTTGGGAAGAAATGACCAGCGATGAAAAAGGAAATTACGATTTTTTGATGTACAATGACATCGAACATCGCAATCCTCATGTAAGAGAAGAGCTCAATTATTGGGGAACGTGGTATCATGAAACCGTCGGTTTTGAAGGCGTTCGTTTAGATGCTGTGAAACATCAATCGCCAGAATTTTATAAAGAATGGCTTCAGTTATTACGAGCCAATACTGGTAAAAACCTCTTTGCAGTAGGAGAATTCTGGGCTCCTGGTGAATTGCCACTTTTAGAAAAATATATTGAAGAAACCGAAGGTTGTATGAGCCTTTTTGACGCTTCTTTGCATCATAATTTGCATATTGCGTCACAATCGGGAAGCGAATTTGACTTGCGTACAATTTTTGACAATACTTTGGTTCAATCACAACCAAATTTGTCAGTTACGGTGGTTGATAACCATGATACTCAACCTTTGCAAGCTTTAGAAGCTCCTGTAGAACCTTGGTTTAAACCGATTGCTTATGCATTAATTTTGCTGAGACAAGAAGGTTTTCCTTGTGTTTTTTATCCAGATTTATTTGGAGCCACTTACAAAGATTATGGAAGTGATGGCAATGAACACGAAATTTTCTTAGAAAAAGTAGACCAAATAGAAGAACTTTTGAAATTGAGAAAAAATAATGCTTACGGAATGCAAAGAGATTATTTCGAAGATGCTAATTGCATCGGTTGGACTCGAGAAGGTGATGGCGAATATAAAGGTTGTGCAGTAGTCATCAGCAATAAAGAACAATACGAAAAACCTATGGAAATGGGAACACAATATGCTGGTCAGTATTTTTATGACGCATTAGGAAGATTCGAACATACTGTTCAAATTGATGAAAATGGTTGGGGAAATTTTACCGTTCCTGCTGGAAATGTAAGCGTTTGGATTCCTGAATAATTTATTTCAAAGCTTTTTTAACCTCTGAAAATTTCCCATCAATAGGTTCTGAAATTTTTAAACCGAGAATTTCCGCAACCAAAGGATAAACACTCACGTTCTGAAATTCATCGATTTCTGTTTGGTTTTTGAAAACATTTCCCCAAGCGTAAAAAGCAGCTTTCATTTCTGGTGTTTTTCTAGGATTGTAGCCATGTTTTCCCGCAGAAGTAGATTTTTCTTTTTCTAAAAATATTTTTGGAGCATTTGGAACTAATAAAATCTGACCGATACGGCTATATTTGTCATCTTTTGTTCTATAATGCAGTTTTCTAGGAAATTTTTTGGTCAAAAAAACTTGATAATCTTCAGTTTTTGAATTTTTCAATTCACGATATGCTGATTTTACCTCATCAGGATTTTTAACCACCACTCTGAGTAAGGTTTGAGAATTATAAATATCAAATCTTTCTTTATTGAGAAGCATTTCTGGAATAGAAAGCGGATTTTCTTTATCTACTTTAATCATTCCGTGGTCAGAAACGAAGATGAAATTCACGTTTTTCAAACCCAATTGATTCACTTTTTCCACCAAATTTCCGATAGTGTTGTCTACCAATTGTACAGATTTTTCGGCTTCTGGAGATTCTGGTCCAAATCGATGACCTGCTCCATCTACTTCTGGAAAATACAGTGAAATAAAGTGCGGACGAACATTTTCTGGCAATTTTAACCAGTTCACTACTTTATTAATTTTTTCTTCTGGTGAAAATTTTTCGTGGTAGTGATAATAGTATGTTGGTCTTGTTTTTCCAGCGTCACTTGCAGAACCAACCCATTGTAGAGAAGCGGTAACCATTCCTTGTTGCTCGGCCAAGCTCCAAAGCGGAATTCCGCCGTACCAAGAACCATCTTCTGCATTTTCTTTTTTATTCATTGCATACGCTTCTTTTCTGGAGTAATCATAGAAAAAATTATCTATCAAACCGTGATGAGAAGGATATAAACCCGTAATAATAGACCAATGATTCGGGAAAGTAATGCTTGGATAACTTGGCAACATGGCTTTTGCTTTTACGCCTTCATTTGAAAATTTTTGAAGATTTTGAGCATTATATTTATCGGTATAATCATATCTGTAACCGTCTGCAGAAATAAAAATAAGATATGGCTTTTCTAATGCTTTTGCTGAATTAAATCTATTAGGAGTAATAACTTGGGCTGTATCAAACGCGAGATTATGTTGAGCAAAAAAGAGAGAAAACAGAAAAATAGTGAAACCCGAAAATATTTTTTTCATTGCAGATGATTTGTTACAAAAATACACGTTTTTGCAAAAAAAAATCCTAGCCATTTTAAATGACTAGAATTTAGAATATTTTATTAAGTTTTGATTATGCTTGAGCATTACCAGCACCTACTACGAAAGGTTCAACTTCTTTGATTTCTCCGAATTGAGCTTCATAGTTTTGGATATTTTGTTGAAGAGCAGCTAAAACTCTTTTTGCATGAAGGGGAGCAAGGATTACTCTGCTTCTTACTTGAGCTTGCTGAACTCCTGGCATTAATTGAATGAAATCTAATACAAACTCAGATGGAGAGTGGTTTACTAATGCTAGGTTGCAATAAGCACCAGCTGCTACCATTTCGTTTAATTGAATATTAATGTTTTGATCTTGGTTTTGGTTGTTATCCATTTGTATAAGTTTTAATAAGTTAATATTTTACATTCAAAAAAAAGAAGGTTTAAAGAACAGTAAAACTGTCTTTAAACCTTACATTCATATTAATTTAAATCTTCGAATTCTTTTTTAGAACCCACGATTACACTTTGATAATCTTTAAGACCTGTACCTGCAGGAATTCTATGTCCTACTATTACATTTTCTTTAAGACCGTTTAGTTCGTCTACTTTACCAGACACTGCTGCTTCGTTTAGAACTTTAGTAGTCTCTTGGAATGATGCTGCAGACATGAAAGACTTAGTCTGTAAAGCTGCTCTGGTAATACCTTGTAATACAGGTGTTGCAGTTGCAGTAAGTGCTTCACGAACTTCTACTAATTGAAGATCTTCTCTCTTCAGCTTAGAATTTTCGTCTCTCAATTCTCTAGCGGTAATCATTTGACCAGCTTTGAAAATTTTAGAATCTCCTGGTTCAGTTACAACTTTCAATCCGAAAACTCTGTTGTTTTCTTCAAGGAAATCATATTTATGTTCTAGACTATTTTCAAGGAATTGGGTATCACCTCCGTCTACAATTTCTACTTTAGTCATCATCTGTCTTACGATGATTTCGAAATGCTTATCGTCAATTTTTACCCCTTGTAAACGGTAAACTTCTTGAATTTCGTTTACTAAGTACTCTTGAACAGCTGTTGGACCTTTGATTCTTAAGATATCATCTGGTGTTACAGAACCGTCAGAAAGTGGCGAACCAGCTCTCACGAAGTCGTTTTCTTGAACTAAGATTTGATTAGAAAGTTTTACTAAATATTTCTTAATCTCACCCGTTTTAGATTCTACGATTAATTCACGGTTACCTCTCTTAATTTTACCATAAGAAACTACCCCGTCAATTTCTGTAACTACAGCAGGATTAGAAGGATTTCTCGCTTCGAATAATTCGGTTACTCTTGGTAAACCACCGGTAATATCCCCTGCTTTTGCAGATTTTCTAGGAATTTTGATTAAGACTTTACCCGCCTTAATTTTTTCACCATCATTTACCATTAAGTGGGCTCCTACTGGTAAGTTGTATGCTTTTTGCTCAACTCCTTTAGAATCTACCACTTTCAAGGTAGGAATGGCTTTTTTATTTCTAGATTCTGAGATTACTTTTTCTTCGAAACCTGTTTGTTCGTCGATTTCTAATTGGAAAGAAACCCCTTGAATAATATCTTCGTATTCTACTTTACCAGCAGTTTCTGCGATGATAACCGCGTTATATGGATCCCATTTTGCAATAAGGTCTCCTTTTTTCACTTTATCACCTGGTTTTACAGAAAGTGCAGAACCATAAGGTACGTTTGCTACCATTAATGGAGTTCTCGCTGCATTATCTGCCACTAAACGGAATTCTGTAGAACGAGAAATTACGATATCTGCTTCATTACCATTTTCATCTTCAGAAATAATGGTTCTTAATTCGTCAAATTCTACGATACCATCTCTCTTAGCAACGATAGTAGGATTTTCTGAAACGTTTCCTGCAGTACCCCCTTGGTGGAAAGTTCTCAGTGTAAGCTGAGTACCTGGTTCCCCAATTGATTGTGCTGCAATAACCCCTACAGCTTCTCCCATGTGAATCATCTTACCAGTAGCTAGGTTTCTACCGTAACATTTTGCACAGATACCTTTTTTAGCTTCACAAGTTAATGGTGAACGAACTTCTACGGTTTCTATACCCGCTTCTTCTACTTTTTTAGCAAGGTCTTCGTTAATTAACTCATCAGCGTGAACTAAAATTTCGTCGTTTTCTGGGTTATAGATGTCGTGAAGAGAAACTCTACCAAGAATTCTTTCTGATAGTTTTTCTACGATTTCATCATTTTTCTTCAATGCAGCTACTTCTGTACCTCTTAATGTACCACAATCATCTTCTGTAATGATTACGTCTTGAGCTACGTCTACTAATCTTCTTGTTAAGTAACCAGCATCCGCAGTTTTAAGAGCGGTATCCGCAAGACCTTTACGAGCACCGTGGGTAGAGATAAAGTATTCCAAAATTGATAAACCTTCTTTAAAGTTCGCAATAATTGGGTTTTCGATGATCTCTGCTCCTACTGCACCAGCTTTTTGTGGTTTTGCCATCAAACCTCTCATACCAGATAACTGACGAATCTGTTCTTTAGAACCCCTCGCTCCAGAATCTAGCATCATATATACAGAGTTGAATCCACCTTGGTCAGATTTCATTCTGCTCATAATCATTTCAGTAAGACCAGCATTGGTATTGGTCCAAACGTCGATTACTTGGTTATAACGTTCTGTATCTGTGATAAGACCCATGTTATAGTTCCCTTTAATCTCGTCTACTGTTTCAATTGCTTGAGCAATCATGGTTTTCTTTTCTGCTGGTACTACAATATCAGCCAGTGAGAAAGATAGACCGCCTTTGAAAGCGTTCATATAACCAAGATTTTTCATATCATCAAGGAACTTAACAGTAGTTGGGAAATCTGTATCTGCTAAGATTTTACCAATTACGTTTCTTAATGATTTTTTAGTCAATAATTCATCAATATAACCTACTTGTTTAGGAACAATTTGGTTAAATAAAATTCTACCAACTGTAGTATCTTGAAGTTTAGTTACGATTTCTCCTTCTTCTGTTTTAAATGGAAGTCTACATCTTACTTTAGCGTTAAGAGAAACTTGACCTTCAGAGTAAGCAATTTCTACTTCTTCTGGAGAATAGAATACTAAACCTTCACCTTTTACCTTGTGCGTTTCTGTAGAATGCGCTTCTTTGGTCATGAAATATAGACCAAGAACCATGTCCTGAGAAGGTACGGTAATAGGAGAACCATTAGCTGGGTTCAAGATATTCTGAGAACCTAGCATTAATAACTGAGCTTCTAGAATCGCTTCTGGGCCTAAAGGTAAGTGTACCGCCATCTGGTCACCATCGAAGTCGGCGTTGAATGCCGTAGTTACTAACGGGTGAAGTTGGATAGCTTTACCTTCAATCATTTTAGGCTGGAACGCTTGGATACCCAATCTGTGAAGGGTAGGTGCACGGTTCAATAGAACTGGGTGACCTTTCATCACGTTTTCTAGAATATCATAAACTACTGGTTCTTTTCTATCAATAATTCTTTTAGCAGATTTTACTGTTTTTACAATACCTCTTTCAATTAGCTTTCTAATGATAAATGGTTTGTAAAGTTCTGCTGCCATATCTTTAGGGATACCACACTCGTGTAATTGTAAGTTAGGACCTACAACAATAACCGAACGTGCAGAGTAATCTACCCTTTTCCCTAATAAGTTCTGACGGAAACGACCTTGTTTTCCTTTCAATGAATCTGAAAGGGATTTCAATGGTCTATTAGATTCTGATTTTACAGCAGATGATTTTCTAGTGTTATCAAATAATGAATCTACCGCTTCCTGAAGCATACGCTTCTCATTTCTCAAGATAACTTCTGGAGCTTTAATCTCTAAAAGTCTCTTTAGACGGTTGTTTCTAATGATAACTCTTCTGTATAAATCATTTAAATCTGATGTAGCGAATCTACCACCATCTAGTGGAACTAATGGTCTTAATTCTGGTGGAATTACAGGAAGAACACGCATCACCATCCATTCTGGGCGATTAATCATTCTGGTATTAGCACCTCTAAGAGCTTCTACTACAGATAATCTTTTTAATGCTTCAGTTCTTCTTTGTTTAGAAGATTCATTGTGAGCTTTGTGACGAAGATCGTAAGAAAGAGCATCTAAATCAATTCTCTTTAACAATTCTTCCACTGCTTCAGCACCCATTTTAGCAACAAATTTGTTAGGGTCTGTATCTTCTAAATATTGGTTTTCGATAGGAAGGGTTTCTAAAACATCTAGATATTCTTCTTCTGTTAAGAATTCTTTGTCTTCGAAATCAGAACCGTCTGCTTTTTTAGCGATACCTTGTTGGATTACTACATATCTTTCGTAGTAGATAATCATATCTAATTTCTTAGAAGGTAATCCTAAAAGGTAACCAATTTTGTTTGGAAGTGAGCGGAAATACCAGATGTGAGCAACTGGAACCACTAAGTTAATGTGTCCAATTCTCTCTCTACGTACTTTTTTCTCGGTAACTTCTACACCACAACGGTCACAAACGATGCCTTTGTATCGAATTCTCTTATATTTTCCACAAGCACATTCGTAATCCTTTACAGGACCGAAGATTTTCTCGCAGAATAAACCATCTCTTTCTGGTTTGTGAGTTCTATAGTTAATCGTTTCTGGTTTTAGCACCTCTCCTTTTGACTCTTGAAGAATGATTTCAGGAGAAGCTAAACCGATCGTGATTTTACTAAATCTACTTGTTTTATTTTTTGACATAATCTGTTCAAATAAAAATTAAAAAAATGAGGATTACTCTTCCAATCTTATATCAAGACCTAGACCTTGTAATTCGTGTAACAATACGTTGAAAGATTCTGGAATACCAGGTTCTGGCATAGCCTCACCTTTTGCGATTGCTTCATACGTTTTCGCTCTACCGATTACGTCGTCTGATTTCACGGTTAAGATTTCTCTCAAGATGTTAGACGCTCCGAATGCTTCTAGAGCCCAAACCTCCATCTCTCCGAATCTCTGTCCACCGAATTGTGCTTTACCTCCTAATGGTTGCTGAGTAATTAATGAATAAGGACCGATAGAACGTGCGTGCATCTTATCATCTACCATGTGTCCTAGTTTCAACATATAAATTACCCCAACTGTAGCAGGCTGAGTAAATCTCTCACCAGTACCACCATCATATAAATAAGTACTTCCGTAGATAGGAAGACCTGCTTTTTCGGTGTATTCTGTGATTTGTTCTAAGCTTGCACCATCAAAGATAGGAGTAGCAAATTTTAATCCTAATTTTTTACCAGCCCATCCTAAAACGGTTTCGTAAATCTGCCCAATGTTCATACGAGAAGGTACACCTAGTGGATTCAATACGATATCTACTGGAGTTCCGTCTTCTAAGAATGGCATATCTTCTTCTCTTACGATTCTAGACACGATACCTTTGTTACCGTGACGACCTGCCATTTTATCACCTACGTTTAATTTACGTTTTTTAGCGATGTATACTTTAGCTAGTTTAATGATACCTGCTGGAAGTTCGTCTCCGATAGAAATAGCATATTTCTCACGGTTTTTAACTCCTTGAATATCATTATATTTAATTTTATAATTATGAATTAATTGTTTAATTAAATCATTTTTATCAGCATCTACAGTCCAATCTGCACCACTTACGTTTACATAATCTTCTACAGATTGAAGAAGTTTAAGCGTAAACTTAGCTCCTTTTGGAATGATTTCTTCTTCTAAGTCGTTATTAACACCTTGAGAAGTTTTACCATTAACAAGAGTATTTAATTTTTCAAGAAGGGTATTTCTTAATTCATCGAATTGAGCTTTGTATCTGTTTTCGATTTCTTCAAGTTTTAACTTCTCTTCAGTTCTTTTCTTCTTGTCTTTGATATTTCTTGAGAATAATTTTTTGTTGATAACAACACCTCTTAGTGAAGAATCTGCTTTTAATGAAGCATCTTTTACATCACCAGCTTTGTCACCGAAGATTGCTCTCAATAATTTTTCTTCTGGAGTAGGGTCAGATTCACCTTTTGGCGTAATTTTACCAATTAAGATATCACCAGGTTTTACTTCTGCACCAATTCTAATCATACCGTTTTCATCAAGGTCTTTCGTAGCCTCTTCAGAAACGTTAGGAATATCTGCAGTTAGTTCTTCCATACCTAGTTTGGTATCTCTTACCTCTAGTGAATACTCATCTACGTGGATAGAAGTAAACCAGTCTTCTCTTACTACTTTCTCGTTGATTACAATCGCATCCTCGAAGTTATACCCTTTCCAAGGCATGAAGGCTACAGTAAGGTTTCTACCAATAGCTAATTCTCCTTTTTCAGTAGCGTAACCATCACAAAGCACTTGTCCTTTTACTACGGTATCACCCACTCTTACGTTTGGTCTAAGAGTAATGGTAGTAGATTGGTTGGTTTTTCTGAACTTAGTTAAGTTATATGTTTTAGTAGCAGATTCGAATTGTACTAAATCCTCATCTTCGCTTCTTTCGTATTTAATTACGATTTTGTCTGCATCTACATATTCTACTACACCATTTCCTTCAGCATTAATTAAGATTCTAGAATCTGTAGCCACTTGTTTTTCTAAACCTGTACCTACGATTGGAGCTTCTGGTTTTAACAATGGAACAGCCTGACGCATCATGTTAGATCCCATCAATGCACGGTTCGCATCATCATGCTCCAAGAAAGGAATTAAAGATGCAGAAATACCAGCAATCTGGTTAGGTGCGATATCTAATAAGTCTACTTGACTAGGCTCTACTACTGGATAGTCACCATCAAGACGAGCAATAACTCTTTCTGTATTGAAGGTACCATCATCTGCTAAATCTACGTTTGCCTGAGCAATGATTTTAGATTCTTCGTCTTCTGCATTTAAATAGATTGGTGCTGCAGAGAAATCTACTTTACCATTTTCTACTTTTCTATACGGAGTTTCGATGAAACCTAAAGTATTGATTTTTGCATAACATCCTAATGAAGAAATCAAACCGATGTTTGGTCCTTCTGGAGTTTCAATCGGACAAATTCTTCCGTAGTGAGTATGGTGAACGTCACGCACCTCGAAACCTGCTCTTTCTCTTGATAAACCACCAGGTCCTAAAGCTGAAAGTCTTCTCTTGTGAGTGATTTCAGATAGGGGGTTGGTTTGGTCCATGAACTGAGAAAGCTGGTTGGTACCAAAGAATGAGTTGATTACTGACGTTAATGTTTTAGCATTTACTAAGTCTAGTGGCGTAAAGATTTCGTTATCTCTTACGTTCATTCTTTCTTTAATTGTTCTCGCAATTCTAGAAAGACCTACACCGAATTGACCAGCTAATTGCTCACCAACAGTTTTAATTCTTCTGTTTGATAAGTGGTCAATATCATCTACTTCAGTTTTAGAATTAGCTAATTCTATTAAGTGTCTTACGATAGAGATAATATCTTCTTTAGTAAGAACTTCTGTAGTAGTAGGGATGTTAAGACCTAATTTTTTGTTCAATCTGTAACGTCCTACTTCACCTAATGAATATCTTTGTTCTGAGAAGAATAATTTTTCAATAATTCCTCTTGCTGTTTCTTCATCTGGTGGATCTGCGTTACGTAACTGACGATAAATGTATTCTACCGCTTCTTTTTCTGAGTTGGTAGGGTCTTTTTGTAGTGTATTTTGAATGATAGAGAATTCACCGCTATTTTCGTTGTGGATTAAGATAGACTTAACACCAGCATCTAAAATAAGGTCTAAGTGTTCTTTTTCAAGAACAGTTTCTCTGTCAAGGATAATTTCATTTCTTTCGATAGAAACTACCTCACCTGTATCTTCGTCTACGAAATCTTCGAACCAAGTATTCAATACTCTCGCTGCTAAAGTTCTACCTTGAACTTTTTTAAGATTCGCTTTAGATACTTTTACTTCTTCTGCCAAGTCAAAAATCTGAAGAATTTCTTTATCAGACTCATAACCGATTGCTCTAAGTAATGTAGTTAAAGGTAATTTCTTTTTACGGTCAATATACGCATACATTACGTTATTGATATCCGTAGTAAATTCCATCCAAGATCCTTTGAAAGGGATAATTCTTGAATAGTACAATTTAGTTCCGTTTGCGTGATACGTCTGTCCAAAGAATACACCTGGAGATCTGTGTAACTGTGTTACAATTACACGTTCTGCACCATTGATGATGAATGAACCAGAAGGAGTCATGTAAGGAACTGGACCTAAATATACATCTTGAATTACTGTCTGGAAATCTTCATGTTCCGGGTCAGTACAGTATAGTTTAAGTCTTGCTTTAAGAGGCACACTGTAAGTAAGTCCTCTTTCCACGCATTCGTCAATAGAATAACGAGGAGAATCTACCAAATAATCTAGAAATTCTAATACGAATTGATTTCTAGAATCTGTAATAGGAAAGTTTTCTTGAAAAGTCTTGTAAAGACCCTCATTCACTCTGTCCTCAGGAAGTGTATCTAACTGGAAAAATTCTTTGAAAGATTGCAACTGGATGTCTAAGAAATCCGGAGTCACAACGTTCCCTTTCGCAGAAGAAAAGTTAATTCTTTGATTTTCCTGAGTGCTTGTGATAGCTTTTGATTTACTCATAAAATGGTAAGAAAAGTTGGGTTAAAAAATATTTTACTTTATTTTGAAAAATATCAAAAATGCGGGGTGTATGATGTTTGATTCCAGATGTTTAACATCCTGCTTCTTGCATCTAGCTTCCTACATTTTTAACTGCAACACTGGTATATCTTTTCACAGTGTAGTGCAAAATATTTTTTCTTTAGAATTTAAAATTTCCAAATAATTGAAAATCAGTGAGTTATAATTTTAAAACAATTTAACTCTTAAAATAGACATAGACCTACCCAATTCTGGGAAGGTCTAAGTCTTATACGGTGTAAATAGATTATTTTAATTCTACTTCTGCACCAGCTTCTTCTAATTGCTTCTTAAGAGCTTCAGCTTCATCTTTAGATGCACCTTCTTTAATTGCAGTTGGAGCACCATCTACCATATCTTTAGCTTCTTTAAGACCAGCACCAGTTAAATCTTTTACTAATTTAACGATAGCTAATTTAGAAGCACCAGCTGATTTAAGGATTACGTCGAATTCAGTTTTTTCTTCAGCAGCATCAGCAGCTCCACCAGCAGCTACAACTACAGCAGCAGCAGCAGGCTCAATTCCGTACTCATCCTTAAGGATAGCAGCAAGTTCGTTTACGTCTTTTACAGTTAAGTTTACTAGCGTTTCAGCTAAATTTTTTAAATCTGACATTGTATTAATGTTTAAATTGTTGAACGATTTATGTTATTTTTTTTGAGTGTCTATTGAGACGGTTTAATTATTCAGCAGCAGGAGCTTCACCTTCAGCTGCAGGAGCTTCTGGAGTTTCTTCTGTTGCAGGAGCTTCTACTTCTGGAGCAGCTTCTACAGCTGGAGCTTCTTCAGTTTTAGCACCTTTTGCTTCTTCTTTATTTTCTAAAGCAGAAATTAATCTTTGGATAGGAGATTGAAGTAATCCGATGATTTCACCAATCATTTCTTCTCTAGACTTGATATTTGCAAGAGTATCTAGGTTGTTATCTCCAACGTAGAACGTTTCTTGTAAATAAGCAGATTTAAGAGCTGGGAAAGCTTCTTTCTTTCTGAATCCTTGAATTAATTTAGCAGGAGCGTTTGCAGTTTCTGCAATCATTACAGCAGTATTCCCTTTGAAAGTTGGGAACATTTCTGAATAATCTACACCTTCAATTTGCTCCATTGCTTTTTGTAATAAAGTATTCTTTACTACTTTAAGCTTAATATTATTTTTAAATGCTTGTCTTCTAAAATCTGAAGTCTGAGCAGCATTCAATCCTTCAAGATTTGCTACATACACTACTTTAGCGTCTTGTAACATATCTTTAATCTCTTGTATTACTAATACTTTTTCTTCTTTTGTCATTGTCTTTCAGATTTTAGTTAACAGATTTAGTATCAATTGCAATCCCCGGACTCATTGTAGAAGAAAGATAGATAGATTTTACATAAGTACCTTTAGCAGCGGTAGGCTTAAGCTTAATTAATGTGTGAATTAATTCAGCAGCATTTTCTTTCAATTGTTCTGGAGAGAAAGAAACTTTACCAATACCAGCGTGTACAATACCGTATTTATCTACTTTGAAATCAATTTTACCAGCTTTTACTTCTGCAACAGCTTTACCTACTTCCATAGTTACAGTACCTGATTTAGGGTTTGGCATTAAACCTCTAGGACCTAAAATTCTTCCTAATGGACCTAATTTACCCATTACAGCAGGCATAGTAACGATTACGTCTACATCTGTCCAACCGTCTTTGATTTTTTGTAAATACTCATCAAGACCTACATAATCAGCACCAGCTTCTTTAGCTTCTGCTTCTTTATCTGGAGTTACTAATGCTAATACTTTAACATCTTTACCAGTTCCGTGAGGAAGAGATACTACACCTCTTACCATTTGGTTTGCTTTTCTAGGATCTACCCCTAATCT
Organism: Cloacibacterium sp. Arc13; assembly: GCF_041431305.1. Classification (NCBI taxonomy): domain Bacteria; kingdom Pseudomonadati; phylum Bacteroidota; class Flavobacteriia; order Flavobacteriales; family Weeksellaceae; genus Cloacibacterium; species Cloacibacterium sp. Arc13. The sequence goes on along the minus strand of NZ_JASMRM010000003.1, from coordinate 38,662 downwards.
AACTGCAAGGTCAACAGAAGCATCAAACTTAGCATAGTTTAATTCTTTTACTAATGCAGAAGCTTCATCAAGGTTATATACCTTGTTTTTCTCTACTTTGCTCGCAACTTCTTTTTGCTTTTTCGTTAATTTTGCCATTTCAATAAGTTTTAAGCGTTAGACGGTTTAGTTCCAGTTACTCTCAATCCCATAGATCTTGCAGTTCCTGCAACCATTGATAATGCAGAATCCATTGTAAAGCAGTTCAAATCAGCCATTTTATCTTCAGCGATTTTTTTCACTTGTTCCCAAGATACTGAACCTACTTTTACTCTGTTTGGTTCTCCAGAACCTCCTTTTACCTTAGCAGCTTCCATTAATTGGATTGCAGCTGGTGGAGTTTTAATTACGAATTCGAAAGACTTATCTTCGTAAACAGTAATTAGAACCGGTAAAACTTGCCCTGGCTTGTCTTGTGTTCTTCCATTAAATTGTTTACAAAACTCCATAATGTTTACACCAGCAGAACCTAATGCAGGACCAACTGGTGGTGAAGGATTGGCAGCGCCACCTTTCACTTGGAGTTTCACCATTTTAAAGACTTTTTTAGCCATTTTTTAATTTTTAAAAATTTTTAATTTATGAATGTGGAAGCATTTATAAATCAGCAAGTTAGATTATCTCACCTTCCTAACTTACTTTTTGTGGGTGCAAAATTAAGAATTTTTTTGGAATCTGCAATAGTTAATGCGTTGATTTTTAGAAAGAATTTATAAAAAATTATTTGTCAAGATTGCAAAAATTGGGTCACGGATTACAAATCCACGACATCGGGGAATTTGATTATAATAAAAAATATAAAGCCAACTTATTAAAAGTTGACTTCTTGCTTACTAGTCACGGATTACAAATCCGCGACATCGGGAAAGTTTTATTTGTAGTTTATTTTGTGATTTAATTCAATTGGATTATTTTTTTGTAAAATATAATTTTGCATTTCTTTATTCTTTATTGAAATATCCATTACATTACCTTTCGGATCAGTAAATGTTACCGTTTTTCCCATCATCACTTTTGAATTTATATCATATGGATCATCAAAAAAAGATTTTGCAAGTGTTTCATATTTTGTCCAATCAATTTTTATTGCTTTTGTGCGTGCATCAAAAATATCCCCGCCTTTTTTGACTTCTATCAAATTAAATGAATATTCATTGTTTGAATCCTGAATAGAAACAATCAAACCAGGTAAACCATTGAAAATATATGGACCATCTCCAAAAGGTAATTCAGCAGTAAACCAAGCAATCCAGTTTCTCCCTCCATAATTTGTTTCTGCTTTTTGACATTCATATACTCCAATTACTCTTTTCTCAGAAGTTATTTTCCAATTTAATGTTTCCTCGATTGGAAGAAAATAATTTCTTCCCAAATAAGTTATTACTTTTTCAATTCTTTTTTCTGTTAGATTCTTTCTGACATAGAATTGGTGTTCAACACCCATTTTAAACCTTCCGTTTCCATTATTCAACTTTATTGAATCTGTTTTTTTGTCTTGAGATTCTCTAAAAATTGAAATATTATTTTTTAAATCCAAAATCATATTATCGGAATAAACATCATTTGGTTTTTCTGAATTCAATCTATATTTTGTTTCGTAAATAAAACTTATTTTTTGCGAGAAGCAAAATGAAGAAAGTCCAAGAAAGATTAATAAGTATTTCATTTATAAAGTTTATTTGAGTAAATATTCCCGATGTCGCGGATTTGTAATCCGTGACCATTATTTATATTCTATGATTATCCCAGCCCATAAAAACTACTTCTACTTTTAGTGCATTGTCTAAATCTGCATAATTCCTTGCAGAACAAAAATAATAATTTTCTGCCTCTATTACAATCATTTCTTTTACTGGGTTTTCGTGAATGTATTTTATTTTCTCTTTTATCCAATTATTTGAAAACACTTCCCGATGTCTCGGATTTGTAATCCGTGACTATTTTCACACTATAAAACTACAAAAAATCTCTCAATGAAACCTAAAATTAGCTTCGGGCAAAGTATTGTGTTTTAGAAATTCTTCATATTCTTTTGACAATAATTTTCTTTCGTAGGTAGGCTTTCCGTTTTGTGAGGCCAATCTTATTTTATTTTTGCCATATTTCTTGTTCAGAGAATCCATGGCTTTCATAATCGGAAGGTGTTTATTTTCTACATCTTCTTCAAAAATATTAATCAGTCTTTGATTTTCTGGAACAAAATCAGATACCATTACGCCAGCCTTTTTATACAAAAAACCATCTTTATAAATGGCTTCAAAAATAGCATTTGCGGCTTTAGATAAAACTATGGAAGAACTACTTGGGTTAGGCAAAACCACAGAAAATCCGTTTTTGTATTCTGGCAAATCTTTTCTAAATCTATTCGTTTGTAGAAATACCGAGATGACTTTACAGCAACTGTTTTGTTTCCTTAACTTTTCGGCACAAGAGAAAGCAAAGGTTTCTACGCGCTCTCTCAGCATTTCTTTATCCGAAATCATCTCCATAAAGCTTCTGGTAGTAGCAATAGATTGTTTTTTAGAAGGAGAATCAAGTTCTAATTGTTTAATTCCCTTTAATTCATTAATCATTCTCACACCATGAATTCCCATCAATTTTCTAACCCAAATTTCTGGTTTCTTAAGCAAATCTGCCGCTTTATAAACGCCAGCATCTTTCATCTTATTCCCCAATCTTCTACCAATTCCCCAAACATCACCAATCTCTAACCACAGAAGTGCTTTTTCTATTTTTTCTGGAGTATCAAGTGTGCAAACTCCTTGAAATTTTTCTGGATATTTCTTGGCAATTCTATTGGCTACTTTTGCCAATGTCTTCGTAGGCGCAATTCCTATACTCACAGGAATTTTTGTTTTCTGTAAAATAAGGTCTTTGATATTTTGAGAGTACTCTTCCAAATTAAAATATTTGAACCCATGAAAATCTAGAAATAGTTCATCTATACTGTAAATTTCAAAATTGGGAGAAAACTCACTGGCAATCGCGGAAACTTGTTGACTTTTGAAATTGTAATATTCAAATTTAGCGGAGAAGCATTTCACTCCATGTTGCTCAAACAATTCTCTATATTTAAAAACTGGCGCTCCCATAGGAATTCCTAAAGCTTTTGCCTCGTTACTTCTAGACACTACACATCCGTCATTATTAGACAAAACCACAACTGGAACCTCCTGTAAAGAAGGGTCTAAAACTCTTTCGCAACTCACAAAAAAATTATTACAGTCTAATAGCGCAAACATAATAGAAGAAATTTAGAAGAATTAAACGCCAAAAATGAGAGTGTAAAATTAGAAAGATTGTACGACAAAAGAGGGCGTTTTTAGAAAGACTTATCCACAAAAAAAGCCACTCTAAATAGAGTGGCTCATTATATTGTATGATAAATTTTACAATTTTTCTACTTGCATGTAAGAAAGTTCCATAGGAGTTTTTCTACCGAAAATCATTACAGAAACTTCTAATTTCTTCTTGTCTTCTAAGATTTTTTCTACAGTACCATTAAATCCATTGAAAGGACCATCGATTACTTTTACACTTTCTCCTACTACGAAAGGAATTTCCATTTCAGTAGCAAATTCAGAAAGTTCATCCATTTTACCAAGCATTCTGTTTACTTCAGATTTACGCATCGGAACAGGATCACCTCCTTTTGTAAGACTTAAAAAAGAAATTACACCAGGTAAATTTTTAATAATATGTGGGATTTCTCCTATCAGATTAGCTTCTACCATTAAGTAACCAGGGTAAAAAGGTTTTTCTTTAGGCACTTTTTTACCATTTCTTACTTGGATTACTTTTTCCATAGGAATAACTACTTGAGTAACGTAAGCTTCAAGATTTAATCTTTTAACTTCGCTCTCAATGTAGGCCTTAACTTTATTTTCCTGGCCACTAATAGCTTTTAATACATACCATTTTAAATCGCTCATGGAAAAATTTTTAATTAAAGAAACCTATGAAAATTGCTAATATATTTTTAATAGCTGTGCTAAATAATGAATCTACTCCGAAAGTAAACAATGCTAATATAACAGTAGCTACAGCCACTACTATTGTAGAAGATTGTAAATCAGCCCACTTTGGCCATTCTACTTTATATCTAAATTCTGAATAAGAATCTTTTAAAAAATTGATAAGTGAGTTCATAATTTATATTTGCACGGGCACAAGGATTCGAACCCTGATCAACGGTTTTGGAGACCGGTATCCTACCATTGGACGATGCCCGTAGTTAAAAAAGCTCCGTAAGTTTCCTTACGGAAGCTTTATTTATTTAAGATGATTAATCTAAGATTTCAGTAACCTGACCAGCACCAACTGTTCTACCACCTTCTCTGATCGCAAATCTAAGACCTACGTTAAGAGCGATTGGTTGTAACAATTCTACAGTGATAGTTAAGTTATCACCAGGCATCACCATCTCTACACCTTCTGGTAAGAAGATTTCACCTGTTACGTCAGTAGTTCTTACATAGAACTGAGGACGATATTTGTTGTGGAATGGAGTGTGTCTACCACCTTCTTCTTTAGAAAGAACGTAAACCTCAGCTTTGAATTTCTTGTGTGGTTTCACAGAATCTTTCTTAGCGATTACCATACCTCTCTTGATGTCAGTTTTCTCGATACCTCTTAATAATAGACCTACGTTATCACCAGCTTCACCTCTATCTAAGATTTTTCTAAACATCTCAACACCAGTGATAGTAGAAGTTAACTTCTCATCACCCATACCTACGATGTCTACTGGATCACCTGTATTGATAACACCTGATTCAATTCTACCAGTTGCTACAGTACCTCTACCTGTAATAGAGAATACGTCTTCGATTGGCATTAAGAATGGCTTATCTTGATCTCTAACTGGTAATTCAATCCAGTTATCAACAGCATCCATAAGAGCTTCTACAGTTTCAACCCATTTTGGTTCACCGTTAAGTGCACCTAGAGCAGAACCTTGAATTACTGGAGAGTTATCACCATCATATTCGTAAGAAGATAATAAATCTCTTACTTCTAATTCTACTAATTCTAATAATTCAGCATCGTCTACCATGTCAACTTTGTTCATGAAAACAACGATTCTTGGTACGTTTACCTGACGGCAAAGTAGGATGTGCTCTCTAGTTTGTGGCATTGGACCATCAGTAGCAGCAACTACTAAGATAGCTCCATCCATTTGAGCAGCACCAGTAACCATGTTTTTAACATAATCGGCGTGACCTGGACAGTCTACGTGAGCATAGTGTCTATTTACAGTTTCATACTCTACGTGAGCAGTATTAATAGTAATACCTCTTTCTTTTTCTTCTGGAGCAGAGTCAATTGAAGAGAAGTCTTTCATTTCAGCTAATCCTTTCTCAGCTAATACTTTAGTAATAGCAGCAGTAAGGGTAGTTTTACCATGGTCAACGTGACCAATAGTACCAATGTTTAAGTGTGGTTTGTTACGATTAAACGTTTCCTTTGCCATGATTTTAATATTTAATTTATTAACTATTGAAATTTTCAGTGCGCAAATATAGTGATTTTTTGAATATCAAAATCTTTTTATTAAAAAAAATTTCAACATTCAGTTTCAATACGTTTGACGCTATGATATTATCTTATTTTTGAGGGTACAAATTTAAGAATTTATTTTAAATAAAAAAGTCTCTCAAAATATTTTGAGAGACTTTTATTTTGAGCCAACTATGAGATTTGAACTCACGACCTCTTCCTTACCAAGGAAGCGCTCTACCCCTGAGCTAAGTCGGCTTGGAAAAAAAAATCACATACCGCTTATTTGGAATGTGATTTTTTTTAGAGCGGAAGACGGGGGTCGAACCCGCGACATTCAGCTTGGAAGGCTGACGCTCTACCAACTGAGCTACTTCCGCAATTTGTGTTTACAAATTATTGTTGGTAAACGGTGTGCAAATTTATAAAATTTTTCTAAACCTGCAAATTAAATTTATAAAAAAGTGGGGAGAGCAGGATTCGAACCTGCGAAGTCGTAAGACAGCAGAGTTACAGTCTGATCCATTTGGCCACTCTGGAATCTCCCCGCTTGTTTTTTATAAATTATGAGCCTCCAGAGGGATTCGAACCCACGACCCCGAGATTACAAATCACGTGCTCTGGCCAACTGAGCTATGGAGGCAAAATTTGAGATTTCAAAAGAACTGTTATTCCCTTTTTGCGAGTGCAAATATAATACAGTTTTTTTGAAATCCACAAATATTTTTTAAAAAATTTTTAATTATTTTTCTATGCCATTTCTTTTTTCTTGATTAACAGTTTCTTAGCAGTATCATAACACTGGTCTAAACTTTCTTCAAAACTAGCACTTGTCTTCTTTACCACAATATCATCACCTGGAACATGTAATCTAATCTCAGCAGTCTTGTTTTCTTTTTCAGAAGAATTCTCTACTTTTAGAAACACTTCGCACTCGATAATTTTATCATAAAAGGTTTCTAACTTATTTAATTTTTTGTCTAAATATTCTTCTAGTGGTGCATGTGGTGTTAAACCGATTGATTGTACTGTAATTTTCATAACGCTAACATTTTTTTTAATTAAAAAAAGAAAAACTAGTCTTCTTTTTTATAGGCTCTGGGATGAGCCTGATTAAACACTCTTTTTAATTGCTCTATATTGCCATTCGTGTAAACTTGTGTAGAAGCTAAACTAGAATGACCTAAGATTTTTTTAACTTTAGAAATTTCCGCGCCATTATTCAAAACATGAGTAGCAAAGCTATGCCTTAAAATATGTGGGCTCTTTTTTTTCTTTAAAGTTATAAGACTAAGGTAGCGATTTACCACTGAATACACAAATTTTTCGGATAGTTTTTTTCCATTTTCACGAACGAAAAAATAAATCCCAGAATCTTCATTAGGCTTTCTAATTACCATGTATTCCCGCATCTGTTTTAGTAGATTTTCAGAAATGGGAACTACTCTTTGTTTATTTCCCTTTCCTTTGATGGAAATTTCGGATTTAGAAAAATCTACTTGCTCTAATAATATATTGCAGAGTTCCGATTTTCTCATTCCAGTTTGGTAAAGCGTTTCTATAATGAGTTTTTCTAAAAAATTATCTGATTCACTTTCTAAAACCTCTCCTAAATTTTCCATTTCCTCTTCAGAAATAGGAATTTGCTTTTCAGCATAAAATTTAAGAGAAGGAATTGTTTCTAAAGGAGAAACTTGAATTTCACCTATTTTCAGAAGATATAAATAAAAACTCCTTAAACTAGAAAGTTTACGGTTAATGCTTCTTTTTTGGATTTTTTTCTCAGAAAGTGAGACAATGAAATTACGAATGATTTTTTTATCTACCTTTTTTAAATCTTCCGTTCCTTCTGTTTCTGAAATGTACAGCAGCAAGTCTTCTAAATCTTTTTTATAACTCACCAGCGTATTTTGAGAATAACGCTTCTCTACAGAAATATAATCTAGAAACTTGTTAATCATGAATTAATAGGTATATAAAACAAAAATCACTTCTCAAATATAAGAATTTGAAAAGTGATTTCGATATTTTTTAAAGAAAAACTAATTAAGCTTGTTCTTCTTTGCTTAATTCTCTTTGCTTATGAGCTGCTTTAAGTTTTGATTGTCTTAAAGTCACAGAAGGTTTTGTGAACTGTTGTCTAGCTCTTAAAGCTCTTACAACACCAGTTTTATCAAATTTTCTTTTATACTTCTTAAGTGCTCTGTCGATAGACTCTCCGTCTTTTACTGGAATTATTAACATATATTACATCTCATTTTGTGGTTGCAAAAGTATAAAAATTTTTAAACTCCACAAAATTTAATTACAAAAATTAAAAAATTTCTTTGTGAAGCTGTGCTTTATACAAATTTGCATAATATCCATTTTTTGCAAGCAACTCTTCGTGTTTGCCTTCTTCTACTACTTTACCAGAATCCATCACGAGAATTTTGTCGGCTTTTTCTATGGTTGACAATCTATGTGCAATGATAATTGAAGTTCTGTTTTGAGTAATTTTCTCAGTAGCTTTCTGTATCAATTTTTCACTTTCTGGGTCTATAGAAGAAGTTGCTTCGTCTAAAATCAAAATTTTAGGATCAGAAAGATAAGCTCTTAAGAAAGATAACAACTGTCGCTGACCAAGAGAAATACTGCTTCCTCTCTCGCTTACTACAAAGTCATAACCTCCCGGTAATCGCTCAATAAATTCATCTACTTCTATATCTTGAGCAACTTTTTTAATTTTTTCAAGCGGAATAGTGTCCCCTAAAGTAAGATTTTCATAAATACTCCCATGAAAAAGGAAAACATCTTGTAGAACTACTCCTACTTTGCTTCGCAAATCGTACAATTCATAATCTCTGATATCAATATCATCTAACAAAATTTTGCCAGAATTAATATCATAAAATCTTGTAATCAACTGAATAATGGTAGATTTCCCAGCACCTGTTGCTCCAACTATCGCCACTGTTTCGCCCGGATTCACTTTGAAATCGACTCCTTTCAGAACTTCTTGCTTTTCATCATAAGAAAATCTCACATTTTGGAATTCTATCTTTCCTTCGATATGGTCTTTTTTGATAGCACCGAGATTCGGCATTGAGTTTTCTTCGTCCATAATTCCTAAAACTCTTTCTGCACCTACCAAACCACGCTGAATATTATTAAATCTATCTGCAATCTGACGAAGCGGACGAATCAACATATTAATATAAGAAATAAACGCAATCACTTGTCCCGGAGAAATATCTCTAGAAGTCAATGCATTATATCCTGCCACAAAAAGAATCAACCCTATAAAAACAGAAGAAATCAGTTCCACCACAGGAAAAAACAATGAAAAATAGAAAACCGTTTTCAGTAAAGCTGCCTTTAAATTGACATTAATATCATCAAATTTCTTAAATTCTGCTTCTTGTCTATTAAAAACTTGAATGAGTGACATTCCCGAAAGTCTTTCTTGCACGAAACTGTTTTGAGTAGAAGTCCAAGCTCTTTCGTCACCAAATGCTTTTCTTAGTTTTTTCTGAAAAAACCTTGTAATCACCAACATGATAGGTAAAATGGTAAGCGAAATATAACTCAGCTCAGTATTTACCTGAAACATCGCTACCAAAACGAAAACCACTTTCAAAATATCTCCAAAAACCATCAAAAATCCATCCGTATAAACCGTGGCAATGGTTTCTACATCACCTACTGCTCTGGTCACCAAATTTCCGATGGCTGTTTTATCAAAGAAAGCAGTTTTAAAATAAATAAGTTTATGATACAGTCTTTCTCTAATGTCTCTAATTACATTTTGAGCGATATAATTAGAAAGAAAAACAAGAAAGAAATTCAAAATAGTTTCTGCTACTACCAAACCAATTAAGAAATAAATATCTTTCATCAAGACGTTATTGTCTTTCAGTTTCAGGATATCAATATCTACGATCTGCTGAGTAAGAATAGGTCTATACACCGAAACTATCGCTAAAATAATAGAAATAATCAGGGCTAAAATAAACCACGTTCTAAATTTCATTCCTATGAAAAAAAGACGCTGAATGATATTGTTGGTGGTTGGTTTTTTGTTCATAATTTTTTTAAAAATTGTATCCTACATCTACTAAAAATAATGCATGAGCTGGCGCAGAAGTTCCTGCAACACCTCTATTTTTAGCTTCTATCACATTCCTTAAATCGGCAGGTTTTAGTTTTCCGCTGCCTATTTCTACCATAGTTCCTACAATCGCACGAACCATATTTCTGAGAAATCTATCTGCTGAGATGGTAAATTTAAGTTCATTTCCGTTTTGTTCCCAATTTGCGTGATAGATTTTACAAATATTGGTTTTATTATCCGCTCCCACTTTTGCAAAACTTCCGAAATCTTCGTACTCAAAGAGAATTTTGCACGCTTCATTCATTTTTTCTACATCCAAAGATTTTCTCCAATGTTGCCAAGCAAATTTTTCAGAAAAAGGATTTTTCTCTAGCGAAATATAATATTCATACGTTCTGTATTTTGCTGAAAATCTCGCGTGAAAATCTTCTTTCACCTCAAAAACCTTCTTCACAGCAATACTTGGCGGAAGAAAAGAATTCAGTTGATGCACTAATTTCTCAGAAATTTCTCCATCAAAATCAAAATGTGCAAACATTTTCTTGGCGTGAACTCCAGTATCAGTTCTTCCTGCTCCCGTAGTTTTAATTTCAGTTCGTAAAATCGTAGAAAGTGCTTTTTCTAATTCTTCTTGCACAGAAATCTCATTTGGCTGAATTTGATAGCCAAAAAACGTAGAACCATTATAGGAAAACTCAATAAAGTAGCGCATAATTTTCGGCAAATTTAATGAAATTTTTAGGAGCAAGAAGATTTTGTTTCTTTTCATTATCTGTCACGCTGTGCATTACAATTCCTCACGCCAAAGCTACCACCAATGCTTGTTGCGGGATTTTCATTTCCATCGTGGCTAATTTCACGGGCAGTTATTCATTTCAACCATGCGCAATTCGGAAACTTCTACGCTCGCTTCGCTCGCGCCAGAATATTTTTTTTTGTGTCATTCCTACGGAACTTATTAAAAACAATTTACATTTTCCTACAAACCTGTCGTTCCTACGGAACGGAACTTTAAAAATATAATATAAACTCATAAAATTTAAAACCGTTTCGTACGAACGAAATGTGTGTAATAATGCTGCAAAAAACAAATAGCGTTCCGTAGGAACGCAATGTCAAATTACAATGAAAATTTTATAAATATTATTTTAATTAAAGAAATTTAAAGAAATTAGCAAAATGAAAATCCTTCTACTTTCCGACACCCATTCTTATATAGACGATAGAATTTTAGAATATGCCAAAAATGCTGATGAAATTTGGCATGCTGGTGATTTTGGAAACTTAGAAGTGATAGACGAACTGAAAAAAGTAGGAACATTACGAGGTGTTTTCGGAAACATAGATGAGGCAAAAATAAGAGCTGAATTCCCAGAAATAAATATTTTCGAATGCGAAAAAGTAAAAGTAGTGATGATTCACATTGGCGGATATCCAAATAAATATGCACCACGAGTGAAACAAATATTAAATGAAGAAAAACCTCAAATTTTTATTTCTGGGCATTCTCACATATTAAAAGTGATGTATGACAAAGAGTTAGAAATTCTGCATCTCAATCCTGGCGCTGCTGGAAAACATGGTTGGCATAAAATGAGAACCATGTTGAGATTTGAAATTAATGGTGAGAAAATTGAAAATTTAGAAGTTGTGGAATTGGGAGCGAAGTAAATTATAAGAATTTGGAAAATTTAGAAAACTTATTGAAGTTAAATCTCGAGTTTGATAGTGTTGAGAATATTTTAAAACTTATTTCAAAAGCAGAAAATCTAGAACTTCATTCAATCGTTCTAGAAAAAAAATATTGTGAGGAGATCTATGCATTAAGGTATGAAATAAGTGAAGAACTAGGAAATCAACCGCCATATTTTATGAAAGCCTTTCATAAGCTTGTTGAAAATTTAAAACACAGCAATACCGCAAATATTGGAATTACTAGTTTTAATTTAGAAGATGATAACGATAGATTTTACATTATTTTCTTTGAAAAAATCGAAAATAAAATTTTAGGAATATTGTCAAAATAACTTTAAAATGAAAATAGGCGATTTGGTTTCGGTGATAGATGATGATTTGAAAGGGAAAATTTCTGCTTTCAAAGAAAATCTAGTGCAAATAGAAGACGAACACGGTTTTCATTATGACATTGAAAAAAGCAAAGTCGTACTCCACAATCATAATATTTATGATGATATTTCTATCACTGCAAAAAAGGAAACGTCTACCAAAATTTCTAAAAAAAATCAAAATAACCCGCAGTCCATCGATTTGCATTTCGAAAAGTTGGTCAATAATCCTCAAGATTTTGAATCTTGGGAAAGATTAATGATTCAGCGTGAAAAACTCATTGAAAAATTAGAATATTGCAGAAGCAACAACATGAAAAAACTGAACATCATCCACGGAATTGGGGATGGAGTTTTACAAAATATGGTGCACGAAGTTTTACAAGGTTTCGCGGGAATAGAATATGAAGACCATGATTTTTTCTATCACAGCACGGGAAATGTCTTGGTTACTTTTTTGTAGAATTAGGCAGTAATTTGAAATAACTTACCACAAATTTTCCATCCTTCACTTCACCGATGACTTCTGCTTTTTTGATTGCATTGCAAAAACCGTCATCAGCATGAGCGTCTCCGTGGTCATTAATTTTAGTACCTTCTACAAAATAGCTTTTCCCGTCAATTCTTACGGCTAAATCACATCCTTTTTTGTCTTTCATTTTGAACTGACATTGTCCGCAAGCTGCTTCTACAACTTGCTTCTTTTTCTCTTGAGAGAATACAAAAGTGAAACTCAAAAGTGTAATGAATAGAACGAGATTTTTCATATTACCTTAACTATCTTTCAAAAATAGTTTAAAAATCAATACCTTTGCATTTATTGGTAAAAAACTATGAAAAAACTTTCTTTACTTTTCACCAAAGATGGTTTACAATGGCACATTTCTAAAGGAAAAACAGTGCTAGAAGAAGCATTTCATTTCGTGACAGAAGAAACTTCGCCTCATTTAGTTGAAGAAAAACTAGATGATGTGTTAAAATTTGATGACTACAAAGAAATAGAAGTGATTTCTGCGCTCAATCATTTTTCGCTTACTCCAGATAGTTTTACAGAGCACGAATTAGGCTATAAACTGATTTCTTATAACGCTCCTGTAGACGAAGCAAACGAAGAATTGATGCTTTCTGTGAACAAAAAATTTGCGGTGCAATTTTACTACACTTTTCCAAAGCATTTTTACCAAAAAATTAAAGCAAAAAAATTACCTACGAAATTTAATTTCTCTGGCGAAAAATTTTTAAATGCTTTAACTGTTAAAAACCACAAAGAAATTCATATCAATCTATATCATCATCAAGTAGAGTTTTTCGCTTTTGAAAATAAAAAAGTAGTGCTTTACAATAACTTAGATGCTGATTCTGAAGTAGATTTCTTGTATTTCATTATGTTTTCTTTGAGTAAAATAAATTTTGGAACTGCAGAAACGCATTTTCATATTTATGGAGAAACTCACGAAAACGAAACCTTTATTTCGGAGTTGAAGAAATTTGTGAAGAACATTAAATTGAAGGATGCTGGATGTTGGATGCTGGATGTAAAATAAGAAACGTAATTATGAGTTTTAAATTTGAAAAGTTAACAATATGGCAGGATTCTATGGATTTTGGTGAGAAAATTTTTAAAATTTCAATCAATTTTCCAAAAGAAGAAACATTCAATCTAACATCTCAAATTAGAAGAGCATCTGATTCTATTGCGCTAAACATTTCTGAAGGAAGTATTTTACAAAGTAATTTAGAATTCAAAAGATTTTTAGGTTTTTCAATTCGTTCGTTGGCTGAAGTTGTTACTTGTCTTTATAAAGCAAAAAATAGAAATTATATTGATGAACAAAATTTCAGCGAATTTTATAAAGAATCATACAAACTAATGAACTCAATGATTGCTTTTAGAAGCAAACTTGATTAACACCCATCATCTAACATCTAACACCCAACAAAAATGTATAGAATTATCTCTGGCAAATGGAAAGCAAAAAGAATTTCTGCGCCTAAAAATTTTGATGTAAGACCTACCACAGACTTTGCTAAAGAAGCACTTTTCAGCATTTTGGCGAATCGTCACGAAGTAGAATTTTGCTCCGTTTTAGACCTTTTTGCAGGAATTGGCTCTATCAGTTTAGAGTTTGCCTCTAGAGATTGTAAAGACGTTACCGCTGTAGAAATGAATCCTAAACATGCTGCTTTCATTAATTCTACTGCTGCAGAACTAGAAATGGCACTTCAAATTAATGTACAACGTGGTGATGTTTTCGAATGGTTAAAGAAAAACAGAACCAAGAAAACTTTTGACATTGTTTTTGCAGATCCACCTTTTGAATTAGAAGAAAAAAAGTACAATGAATTGATTTCTTTGGTTCTCAATAATAATTCCTTAAAAGAAAATGGGACTTTTGTTTTAGAACATCAGTCTAAAATGAAATTAGAGCATCCTCAATTAATCGAAACCAGAAAATACGGAAATGTGAGTTTTTCTTTCTTTGAAGCAAAAGAAAATATTGAAACTTCTGAAGTTTAATTTTCGATTCTAAAGTTTTTTAAGCTCTAGACTAATTTTATTTCCAAAGAATTTTTTCGAAATTTTCTCGAAGTTTTTCGTGATATCAGAAAGGTAAAACTCTGTGTTTCCTTCTTCGTGTTGAGGATTAAGCAAGTCATTTTTACTCAAAATATCCCTTACATAACTCGCCACAATTTTAGGTGAATCAATGACTCTTACTCTGGTTCCGTAATATTTTTTAATCTCTTCAATCAAAAGCGGATAATGCGTACAACCTAGAATAAGGGTTTCTATATCTTTTAACTTTTTGTCGCTCAAATAGTTATAAATAATCGCATGTGTAATTGGATGATTTACAAAACCTTCTTCGATTGCAGGAACCAATAAAGGTGTCGCCAATTCATCTACTTGAATATATTTATTCAGCTTTCGGATGGATTTTCTATACAAACCAGAATTTACCGTTGCTTTAGTGGCAATAACTCCTACATTTTGGTGAATCTCAAAAGCTACTTTTTCTGCAACCGGATTAATCACATCAAAAACCAAAGCCTGATTTCCCACCAATTCTTTCACCTCTTGCAAAGCATTTGCTGTGGCTGTATTACACGCAATAACAATGGCTTTACAATTATTTTCTAATAAAAATTGGGTAATCTTTAAAGAAAAACCGATAATCGCTTCTCTAGATTTTTCGCCGTAAGGTAAATGTGCTGTGTCACCGAAATAAATAAAATTTTCGTGCGGCATTAATCGTTTTATTTCTTTGGCTACGGTAAGTCCACCAACACCGGAATCAAAAATCCCTATCGGTTGTGATGATGAAAGATGAGAATAATCTGGTTTCAAAGGCTTGAAATTTTTACAAAAATACTAAAGATTTTAGATTTTAGATTTTAGATTTTAGATTTTTTAAAGAATAAACAGGTCTGAAGCAATTCCATCGGCTAAAAACCAATGTTTTTCTGGAATTTTCAAGTGATTTTCTTCTATCACAAGAATTCCTTCTTCTAATTTTGGCTGAATGCTGTTTTTAAAAATTTCTAAAATTTCGCCAGAAAATTTTTCGTTGAGCTTTCCTAAATCTACACCCCAAATCGTTCTGAGACCAATCATGAGCATTTCATTGTACTGGTCTTTTTCAGAAAGTTTTTCGGTTTCCTTGGGAAGGATGTTTTCTGCTAAATTTTTAATGTAAAGGGTATTATTAGCAACATTCCAACTGCGCTCGTTTCTACCGTTATAAGAATGTGCAGAAGGCCCGATTCCTAAATATTCTTTATATTTCCAATACGCTGAATTGTGCTTCGATTCAAAATCTTTTTTAGCAAAATTAGAGATTTCGTAGTGTATGAAACCGTTGTCTTTTAGAAAATCAGACATGTAATAAAACTCTTTATTTTGCTCTGTTTCTTTCGGTTCTGCGATTTTATTTTTCTTAATCCAAGCATTCAAAGCTGTTTTGGGCTCGATGGTCAATGCATACGAAGAAACGTGAGGAACTTGAAGCTCTATGGTTTTCTCAAGATTTTTTTTCCAGATTTCAAAATTGGAAGTCGGCGAACCATAAATTAAATCAATGCTTAGATTTTCAAAGCCAAAATCTTGCGCCCTTTTTACAGAACTTTCGGCTTCAGAAGCATTATGAGCACGATTCATGAGCTTTAAATCTTCTTCAAAAAAACTTTGAGTCCCTATGGAAAGTCGATTGATTTCGGTTTTGGCTAAATCTTTCAGAAAATTTTTATCCAAATCATCAGGATTAGCTTCTAGCGTGATTTCAATATTTTTTTCAAAGTTAAAATACTTTAAAACCTCATCTATTAAAGATTTGATTTCATCCACAGAAAGAATAGACGGAGTTCCGCCACCAAAATAAAGCGACGAAAGTGTTTTGTTTTCCAGTTCCTCTTTTCTTAGAAAAATTTCTTTTTTTATTGCCGAAATCATTTCGTCTTTCTGCTTCAATGAAGTAGAAAAATGAAAATTGCAATAACTGCATTTCTGCTTGCAAAAAGGAATGTGGAGGTAAATCATTTGATTGATGATTGACGATTTTTGATAGACAACTTTCTGATAAATCGTAAGTCTGAAATCGTAATTCTAAAATTAATTAGCGATATCTAAATCCTCTTTGATTGATAAAATTAGGAATATCATAACCTAAACTGAGCATGAAAGAATTTCCGCCGTATTCTTGAATATCAGACAATCCTAAATTATAAGAAGCTCCGAAATGGAGTTTATTAAGTTTAAATTTAATAATAGGTGACATGCTTAACTGTTGGCTTCCCACAGCACTTTTTGCAGTTCTGTAATTGATTCCCGCAGCAAAATAGTCACTTTCACCATACAATTTCATCAGAACATTGATGTCAAACATTCTTGATGAATTGGTATTCAAATTCATCATCACAGAAGGTTCTACCGAAAATCCTTCGGTAATTTCCCAGTCATATCCTGCATTAAGGTAAAATCTGGTTGGCGACGGTTCTATACCATTTACCACTGGTGTACTGTTACTCAATGGAATATCTGCAACAGAAATTCCCGCAAAAGCTCTGCTATAAGTAGCTTGTAATCCTAAGTTAGCATAAGCAATGAAAATACTATTGTTATTTTCGTTAAGCAAAGGATCATTTGGATCTTGCGCATTTACTTTAGAAACATCAAAGTTCTGATTGTAAAAATTTACTGATGTCCCGAAAGAAAATTGGTCTTTTCTGCCATCTTCATCACTGAGTGGAACAAAGTAAGAAGCACCAATTGCAATTCCGTTTGCAGAAATTGGCCCGTTTTGGTCATGAAAAAAATAAGCGCCTATTCCTACTCTATCAAAAGCATTGGCATGAATTCCTACCGATTGCACATTGGGAGATTCATCAAATTTCGAAAATTGTTTTTGATAATTGGCAACCAAATTTACATCATCTGTTTTACCAATATGCGCAGGGTTAAAGAGAAATTCACTATCAAATAAATACTGCTGATACATAGGAATAGTTTCTTGAGCATAGCTTAATCCTGAAAAAGCAGCAAAAAATGTGAATAATATTTTTTTCATGGTCGTGAATTTCTAAAAGTCAAATTTAAGTAAAATTGTTTTATGATACCAAAATTTTAAGAATTTTGCAAGTAATTTCTCCATTTTTCTACCGCATCTTGCATATCTTTTGGCATCGGTGATTCAAAATACATTTCTTTTTTTGTAGTAGGATGAATGAAACCTAAAGTATGAGCGTGTAAAGCATGTCTAGGTAAAACTTCGAAGACATTTTTTACAAATTGCTTGTATTTTGGTAAGTTTACCCCACGCAAAATCTGATGACCTTCATATCTTTCGTCGTTAAAAAGTGTATGACCAATATGTTTAAAATGCGCTCTAATTTGGTGAGTTCTTCCCGTCTCCAATTTACATTCTACCCAAGTCATGTATTTGAATCTTTCTAAAACTTTATAATGCGTTACGGCATGTTTTCCTTGGCTTCCATCTTCATAAACTGCCATTTGCATTCGGTTTTTCTGATGTCTTCCGATGTGTCCTCTGATTGTTCCTTCGTCATTTTCTAAATTCCCCCAAACAAAAGCCCAATACAAACGTTTGGTTTTTCGGTCAAAAAATTGCTTGGCCAAAAAGCTCAATGCATATTCATTTTTGGCTAAAACAATCAATCCAGAAGTGTCTTTATCAATTCTATGAACCAAGCCTACTCTATCTAAATCTGAAGTAAATCCATTTTTCTGAAAATGAAACGCAACTGCATTCACCAATGTTCCTTGCCAATTCCCAAAACCTGGATGCACCACAATTCCCGGTTCTTTGTCTACCACCAAAACATCATCATCTTCATAGACAATTTTAAAAGGAATATCTTCAGGAATAATAACATTTTCACGCGGAGGATGCGTTAATAAAACCGAAATTTCATCTCCCGGCTTTACACGATAATTTTGTTTTACAGGATTACCATTTACGATGACGTTTCCTGCTCTACACGTTTGCGAAATTTTATTTCTAGAAGAATTTTGGCGATAAATCAAAAGAAATTTATCTATTCTCAAAGGTTCTTGCTTTTTATCCACGGTAATATTGAGATGTTCAAACAACCCTGAGTTTTCTTCGTCATTAGAATTTTCGTCTTCTAACAATAACTCTTCTTCTAAAAAATCTTCTTTTTCGTTCATATTATTCAAAAAAACTTTGCCAAAAGATTTTCGGCAAAGTTCTATAAATTATTTTAATTTCTAAAAAACTACTCTACAATTACCTTTTTAGCAGGTTTTTCTTCTGCAGGTTTTGTGCTATTTGTATTCGTAGTTGGTTTGGGTTTTTCTACCGGTGGTTTTGGTGTAGTATTTACAGGCTCTTCACTAGGAACAGGAACAAACTGATTATCAGACGGCTCTGACATGAATTCATCATCCTTAGTTTTATAAATACTATTTAGTTTTTGAATTTGAGACTGCATTTCGGCAGGTGTTTTTTTACTCGCCCATAAATCTATTTGCATTCCTTGGTCTCTTACAGAACCACTTGCAGGATCTTGATAGTAAATAATGTCAGAATCATCACTTGATCCATCTTCATGTTCTACCAATCCTACTTCAAAGTAATTTTGTGTGATTATTGCTTTAGCTTCTGCCACAGTTCTTCCTACCAAATTAGGAATCACCACGTTTCTCATCGGTCCAGAACCAATGACTAAATCAAGCGTAGAATACATCGGCACTTTTTCTCCCGGTTTGATTACTCTGCCATTAAACATCATTCTAATGACCGCATCTTTCTGAATATTAGGCTCATAAATAGTGTCTCCTACCTTTAAACCTAATAAGTCAAACTTTCTGAAAGCCAAATACTTATATCTATCCAAAACATCAGGAACCGCAACTGGCGCATAAGTTTTAGGATTAACTTTTAAAAGAATGGCTCTACCATTTTTCACTCTAGAACCTGGATTTGGATAGATTTTAAGAACTTGCAATGGCTTAAATTTTGGATCGTATTTAAAACTATCTACTTCATATTCTAAGCCTTGGTCATCTAAAACCTCTATTGCTTGTTGTACCTTCATATTGACAACATTCGGAACTTGAATTTCTTCACCATGATTGGTGTGAAATTCTAGCCATCGAAAGGTAAGCCAAACTACTCCTACAAAAATTACAAGTGCTACTATTAAGTTTACAAAAACTTTCCAGTGGAAAAAAGATCGAAGCATAAATTTTTTATTTATTCGAAATATAAACGCAAATATAAATATAAAATTATGAAATATTTAAGTTGAAAAATAATTACATTTGCGTTTATTAGTTTTTTAAAAAGTATGAGCAAGAAAAATGTAGCCGTAGTAATGGGTGGCTTCTCTGATGAATACAAGGTTTCTCTGAAAAGCGGCCAATTGATTTATGACTCTCTAGACAGAGATTTATATAATGTTTATAAAGTAGTAGTTCTAAAAGACGAATGGTACTTTTTAAACGAAAACGAAGAAAAACTTCCCATTAACAAAGGAGATTTTTCGGTAACGCTTTCAGACGGAGCAATTTTAAAATTTGACGTTTGTTTCAACATTATTCATGGTGCTCCTGGAGAAAATGGTGAATTACAAGGCTATTGGAACGCTATTGGTCAAAAATATACAGGCTGTGATTTCTACAAAAGCGCTCTTACTTTCAACAAAAAAGATACTCTTGCCGTTTTAGCAAAGTATGGAATTCCTTCTGCAAAAAGTTTTTACCTGAGAAAAGGAGAAAACATTAATGAAGACAAAATTGTAGAAGAATTAGGTCTACCTTTATTTGTAAAACCAAATCAAAGTGGCTCTTCACTTGGGATTTCTAAAGTAAAAGAAAAGTCTGAATTGGCTTCAGCTATTGAATTTGCCTTCAAAGAAGATGATGAAATTTTAATAGAATCTTTCTTAAACGGAATGGAAGTTTCTGTAGGTGTTATCGATTACAAAGGAGAAACCATTGTTCTTGGAATTACAGAAATTGTTCCGCACAAAGAATTTTTCGATTACGAAGCAAAATATGAAGGTGCTTCCGAAGAAATTACACCAGCCAGATTAGACGAAGAAACCAGATACAAAGTAGAAAAAATCGCAAAACATGCGTATGAATCTTTGGGAATGAGCGGTTTTTCTAGAAGTGAATACATCATTATGGACGGAACGCCTTACATGCTAGAAATGAATACCAATCCTGGATTTTCGCCAGCTTCTATCTTACCTAAACAAGCAAAAATTTACGGAATTTCTATCAAAGACCTTTGTGGAAACGAAGTAGAAAAAGCGCTGAAAAAATAATTATAAATTAAAAATTCTAGATTTTAGATTATTTAAAAAAATTTAAAATCTAAAATTTAAAATCTAAAATTTAGAAATGAAAATCGCTGTATTTCCAGGATCTTTTGACCCGATTACTTTAGGACATCTTGACATTATTGAAAGAGCCGTTCCTCTGTTTGATAAATTAATCATCGCTATCGGACAGAATTCTCAGAAAAAATATATGTTTCCGCTAGAAAAACGCATGGAATTTATTCAAAAATCTGTAGCGCATTTCCCCAATGTAGAAGTAGATTATTTTGAAGGATTAACCATCGATTATTGCATCAAAAAAGAAGCTCAATTTATTCTGAGAGGTCTCAGAAATCCTGCCGATTTTGAATTTGAAAAAGCAATTGCTCATACTAACAGAACTTTGGCGAGAAGAAAATTAGAAACCGTTTTCTTACTTACCTCTTCTGGAAAATCATTTATCAGCAGCAGTATTGTGAGAGAAATTATTTCTAACAAAGGAGAATATCAATTATTTGTTCCTGATGCAGTGAGAGTATGAGTAATGGGTAATGAGCAATGTGTAATGTGTAATATTAATAACCATATTTTATGAAAAACTTTAATCAAGAGTTTAGGGATAGAACCAAAAAAAATTCTATTTCAATAATCAAATCATTAGCTCCATTACCTTATTCTGATGATTTATCAATTATCCGAAAACAAATAATTCGTTCTAGTACATCTGTAGCCGCAAATTATAGAGCAGTAACAAGGGCTCGGTCTGAAAAAGAGAAATATGCCAAAGTTTGTATTGTAGTAGAAGAGGCTGATGAAACCCAGTTTTGGCTAGAAATTATAGAAGAACTTGAATACCTTTCTATTGAAAATCTTCAAATTTTAAAAAATGAAACTGATGAAATTGTAAAAGTTATGACTACTTATAAGAAAAAATTATTAGAAATTTTATAAACATTACTTATTGCTTATTACTAATTACTTATAATTGTGCTTCCAGATTTTACCTTTTTAATAGAAGTCCTTGGTACGATATCTTTTGCGATGTCGGGAAGTTTTGCGGCTATGCAAAAGCGTTTCGATCCTTTTGGCGTTCTCATCATTGCATTTGTAACATCTGTAGGTGGCGGAACAGTAAGAGATTTATTACTAGATGTCCCTGTTTTTTGGATGCACGATTTATTAGCCGTGAGTTTGATTTTTTTCACTGCTATTTTTACGATGATATTCAAATTAATTGAGAAAAAATTTCAGGTAACGCTATTCATTTTTGATAGTCTTGGATTGGGCCTTTTTACAATTATTGGAGTTCAAAAAGGATTAAACGCAGACTTACATCCCGTTATTGGAGTCGTTTTAGGCACGATTACTGGTTGTTTTGGTGGAATTATCCGAGATATTTTACTGAACAGAATTCCTTTGATTTTCAGAAAAGAAATTTATGCGACTGCAGCAATTGCAGGTGGAATAGTCTACATCCTTCTGAGAAATTTCAGTGGTTTGTCTGAAGAAATCAATCAAATCTTAACCATTCTTCTTATTGTAAGTATTAGAACACTAGCGGTAAAATACCATTGGCAAATGCCAAAATTCTACGGAAATTTTAATGATGCAGAAATGTAGAAAGTTTGGAAGTCCGAAGTCGGAAGTAAAAAACCTATATCTCGCAACTCTTTGAAGGACAATATAAACCATAAAAAAAACTTCTGAAATATTTCTCAGAAGTTTTTTTTATAACATGCCAGTTCCTTGGCTCTTTTTACTTTTAACTTGGCTCTTTAGAAAAATTTTCCTCTGTGTCTCATTTGTGGATTATGCATGTGTTTTTGCATAGAAGGCATTTTCAATTGATCTTTCATCATTTTTATTTGATCCGCCATCATTCCTTGATCGTCTAATCTTTTGGCTTCTTCTAATAATTTTTGAGCTTCTGCTTTTCTTCCTTTAGAAAGTGCTGCTGCAGCTATATTTAAGGTAGCCATTGCTCTATCGTGCTTCATATTTAAGCCATATTCTAAAGCTTTTTTCATCAATGGTTCTACTTTTGCGGGATGTTCTTGCGCCAAAGTTAGACCTTGTAAATAATGGAAATAACCATATTGAGATTTGTGCAACTGAGATTGGTAGTTTTTAATGTAAGTTAACCAATGTGCAGCTTTTACAAAATTCTGTTTTCTCATTTGCCAAAAAGCCAATAAGATGTATTCATTTTTGAAAAATAATAAAATAGGACTCAGCGAAAAGAATATTACTACAATTCCCCATCCTATTTGACGGTTCATCATCAGGTAAACTCCCGCAGCAATCATTAAGCCAGCAATTAAAAATTTTATGTACTTATTCATCTCTTAAAATTAAGTGTGCAAATATAAAAATTAGATGTTAGATTTCAGACATTAGACGCTAGTCTTTTTTGTAAAAGTTTGAAAACAAAAATCATATTGATTTTTTTCGTCTTTTTCATGACAAGTTTCTTGAGTTTTCTGCCAAATTTTCTCGTCTATTTTTGGAAAATAAGTATCAGCTTCTAAAGTAGCATCTACCAAAGTAATCTCTAATTGATCTGCCAAATCTATTGTTTGTTCATAAATAGTACCTCCACCAATCACAAAAACATTTTCGTCTATTTTTTTTGCAAATTTCAGTGCTTCTTTAATACTTCCTACGATAAGAATTCCTTCTTCAAACCAATCATTTTTTCTGCTAATCACAATATTAGTGCGATTAGGAAGCGGTTTACCAATACTTTCGTAGGTTTTTCTGCCCATAATAATAGGGTGACCACTGGTAAGTTCTTTAAAATGTTTTAAATCTTTAGGTAAATGCCAAAGCAACTGGTTATCAATACCAATTTCTCTGTTTTTTCCCATTGCTACTACTATTGTAATCATTTGAAGGTATATTTTACAAAATTAGCATAATATTTGTATATTTGAGTTACTTAATCACTTTATAAACACTATTAAAAAAAATTAAACTATGAACAACAAAGGATGTTTTGGCATTGGAACAATAGGTTTGGTTACATTAATTTTAGGTGTAGCTATATTATCTTGGGGAATTTATATTAGAAATATTTTTGTAGGAAGCGAACAAAACGTAAACGAAAAATGGGCAAATGTAGAAACCGTTTATCAAAAAAGAGCTAACCTTATTCCGAACTTAGAAAGAACCGTAAAATCTTATGCTAAATTCGAGCAAGAAACTTTAACCAAAGTAATCGAAGCACGTTCTAAAGCGACTCAAGTAACGATAGACCCAACTAATATGACCGAAGCTGATTTGGCAAAATTCCAAGCTGCACAAGGTGAATTATCTGGCGCTTTGAGCAGATTAATGGCAGTGGTAGAACAATATCCTAATCTAAAAGCTGACCAACAGTTTATCGATTTCCAAAGAGAATATACCGCGATTGAAAACAGCATAAGAGCAGAAACCGTAAACTATAACGCTGCGGTGAAAGAATACAATACTTCTATTAAAGTTTTCCCGAATAACATCATCGCAAATTTTTCTAATTTCAAAGAAAAACCTTTATTTAAAGCAGATGCAGGTACTGAAAAAGCTCCTGAAGTTTTCACTGAATAATGAGTAATTTTTTAAACAATATTCAAATGGCTTCCCTAGTGGAAGCCATTCAACAAGCGGAAGACCATTCTACCGGAGAAATTCGTGTGCATATAGACCAAAACTCAGATGACAATAATGCAAAAATTGCTTTTGACGTTTTTAAATCTCTGGGAATGGACAAAACCAAAGAAAGAAATGCCGTACTTTTTCATGTAAATTTTGAAGAAAAATACTTAACCATTATTGGCGACAAAGGTATACATGAAAAAGTGCATCAAAAATTTTGGAATGATTTGCATGACAAAATAACCTCAGCTTTCTCTCAAGGTCAATATTTCGAAGGTTTGCGAGATGCTATTTTAGAAACCGGATTAGAATTGAAAAAATTCTTCCCTATTGACGGAGAAAATCACAATGAATTACCTAATGAAATTACCTTCTCTTAAAAATTTCTTCGTTTTAGTTTTACTTAGCTGTTATAGTTTTATTTCAGCACAATATAACGTTCCAGAACCTCCCAGTAAAATTTATCCTGTTTATGACGAAGTAGGCTTACTCAATGCTACGGAAACAGAAGAAATTAATCAAAAACTCATCAAATTTGCAGATTCTTCTTCTACAGAAATTTTGGTAGTCATTATTCCTACCACCAATGGAGAAGATGTAAATTTTGTAGCGACACAATGGGGAGAAAAATGGAAAATAGGAGAAAAAGAACAAGATAACGGCGTTGTTTTCCTCATTGCAACCGAAGACAGAAAAATGTCTATTCAGCAAGGTCGTGGTGTAGAGCAATATCTTACCGCTTCGGTTTCTGGGCAAATTCTAGATTATTTGGTAACACCAAATTTCAAAAAAGGGCAATGGTTTGCAGGAATAAACGCTGGAACTTCTGCAATAATAGATGCTGTAAGAGGTAAATTTAAACCACTTTCTGAATCAGAACCTCAACCGATTGATATTTCCCTGAAACACGTTCTTATTTTCGCACTTATTCTGTTCTTCATTATTTATATTTTGTCAAAAAGCAATAATGGTGGCGGTTTTGGCAATGATGATGGAGATGTAATTATTACCAGAAGAGGAAGAAGAGTCTATCCAGGTGGTTTCTTCCCAGGAAGTTTTGGAGGAGGTTTCGGAGGCGGAAGTTCAGGTGGCGGATTTGGCGGTTTCGGTGGTGGCGGAAGTTTTGGCGGAGGTGGCGCTTCTGGAGGTTGGTAGAAAATTTTGAATCAAGACAAAAATTAAAAAAATAAAAAAGCATCCAAAATTTGGATGCTTTTTCGGTTTAATAATTGGAATATGAAGAAAAATGAATTTTAATTTATATTTACGCTTCCACTGCTGCTTTCAGAAGAAGAAATAACAGGATTTCCCAGTTTTTTAAGATTTACATCTCCACTAGAAGAAGCTTGTGCTGAAGCTTTTTGAGAAACCATCGCAGAAATACTTGCTGATGAAGAAGCATGAAACTCTCCTTCTTTTACTTCTAAATTTCTCCCGTTAAAATCACCAGAAGAACTCGCGTGAATGCTTCCATGTTGCACTTTTCCATCTACAGAAAAATCACCACTAGAAGAAACTTCGAAACGAGCATAATCTGCCCAAACTTTTCCAGAAAAACCGCCACTACTTCCCACAGAAATATCCAATTGATTGGCTTCTAAATGTCCATCAATATCAGCAGAGCTGGAAACATCTACTTTCAGTTTATCTTGCATAAAAGTATCTTTCACCTTTACAGAAGCACTAGAATTCGCTCTCAATTCATCAAAATCTTTAGCATAAACAACGGCTTTTACTCTTTCTGTAGAAATAGGATTTCTATAATCAGAATCTACATAAATTCTTACGTTTTGTCCGTTTTGTTCTACT
Source organism: Cloacibacterium sp. Arc13 (assembly GCF_041431305.1). Taxonomy (NCBI): domain Bacteria; kingdom Pseudomonadati; phylum Bacteroidota; class Flavobacteriia; order Flavobacteriales; family Weeksellaceae; genus Cloacibacterium; species Cloacibacterium sp. Arc13. Next base: position 12,718 of record NZ_JASMRM010000003.1, on the reverse strand, counting down.
TTCACAAATTCTAAAATATCTGAAGGCGCAGAAATAACTACTTTTTCTACATCAGATTTTACAATATCTGCATGAATAGAAGTAGAAACTTCTATGCTATTGAAATCTCCCGAAAATACTTTTTCAGTCATCGGTCCATTTCCTTTTTTGCCAGTGAAAATATCACCAATGCTTCCATCATCAGATTTTACATTGATGCAAGAAGCTAATGATAAGCTTAAAAGAAAGACAGGAATCGTTTTTTGCATGATTAATATTTTAATAATTAGACGTTTAGATTTATTTTTTGTTACAAAATTGCTTTTGGCAGAATACTGAATCGCTTTCTACAAATTTTGTATCTTTAACCCTATAAATATTCAACAATTTAACAATGAAAAATATTACATCAATTTTGCTGATGTCTGCATTAGGTTTCAGCATTTCTTGTTCTACCATGAAAGAAAATACCACAAAAATTGATGATACTGCTGTTTTAAACAATCCTTTTTATAAGAAAAGTACATTGCAGTATCAGGCTCCAGAATTTGACAAAATTAAAGACGAACATTTTGCTCCCGCTTTTGATTATGGTTTAAAAGTAAACGAAGCAGAAATTGCTACAATAGTGAGCAAAAAGGAAGCCGCAACATTTGAAAATACCATTTTGGCACTTGAAAAAAGCGGTGAAGTACTGAAACGTGCACAAATTGTTTTCTACAACCTTACTGGTTCTAATACCAATCCTACTATACAGAAAATAGAAGAACAATACGCTCCCATTTTTGCATCTCATGCAGATAAAATTTATTTAAATTCTGCACTTTATAATAGAATTAAAGCCATTAAAACAGATGGTTTAGATGCAGAAGATCAAAGATTATTAGAAGTGTACAAGCAACGTTTTGAATTGGCTGGTGCTAATCTTTCAGACTCTGACAAAGAGCAAATGAAAAAAATAAATGCAGAATTGGCAACACTTTCTACTCAGTTTTCTAGTAAATTATTAGAAGCGAGAAAAAAAGGAGCTGTTTTAATTTCAGACGTTAAGGAATTAGACGGATTATCTGCTGATGAAATTGCTGCTGCAGCTACAGATGCTAAAAATGCTGGTTATGAAGGCAAATATCTTTTGACTTTGCTCAATACAACTCAACAACCGCTTCTTCAAAATCTTAAAAACAGAGCGACCAGAGAAAAATTATTCAAAGCTTCTTGGTACAGAGCAGAAAAAGGAGACGAAAACGATACAAGAGCGATCCTCGAAAGACAAGCAAAACTGAGAATGGAGAAAGCGCATCTTATGGGAAAATCTTCTTACGCTGAACTGAATTTGGTAGACCAAATGGCAAAAAAACCAGAAAACGCAATGGATCTACTTTACCAATTAGGAAAACCTGCGGTAGAGCAAGCGAAAAGAGAAATTGTAGATATTCAAGCGCTAATTGATGCTCAAAAAGGCGGCTTCGAACTCGCACCTTGGGATTGGAATTTCTATGCAGAACAAGTGCGTAAAGCAAAATATGATTTAGACGAAAACCAAATCAAACCTTATTTTGAAGTGTCCACCGTTTTAGAAAAAGGCGTTTTCTACGCTGCAGAAAAATTCTACGGAATTACTTTCAAAGAAAGAAAAGATTTACCAGTTTATCATCCAGATGTAGTAGCTTATGAAGTTTTTGATAGAGACGGAAAATCTTTAGCGATTTATTACTTAGATTTTTACACCAGAGATAATAAAAATGGTGGCGCTTGGATGAGCAACTTCGTAGAACAATCATTCATGACGGGAACTAAACCTGTAATTGTAAATGTTTTCAACTACCAAAAACCTGCTCCAGGAAAACCTTCATTAATTTCTTATGATGATGTTTCTACCATGTTCCACGAATTTGGTCATACTTTACACGGACTTTTTGCCAACCAAAAATACATTACCATTTCTGGAACCAATGTTCCTAGAGATTTTGTAGAATTCCCTTCTCAAATCAATGAATTTTTTGCGCTAGAGCCTTCAGTTCTTAAAAATTATGCACTACACTACGAAACCAAAGAACCAATGCCTCAAACTTTGGTAGATAAAATTAAAAAAGCGGCTACTTTTAACCAAGGTTATGCCACTACAGAATTGGTTTCTGCAGCAACATTAGATATGGCTTGGCATTCTGTAAAATCTGATGCCGAAATAAAACCTACTTTAGATTTTGAAAAAGAAGTCTTAACCAAATACGGATTTACTTTGCCACAAGTTCCGCCGAGATATCATTCTCCTTATTTCGCTCACATTTGGGGAGGCGGTTATTCTGCAGGTTATTACGCTTATATGTGGAGTGATGTTCTGAATGCAGATGCTTGGAAATGGATTACCGACAATGGTGGAATGACCAGAGAAAACGGCGATCGTTTCAGAAAATATATTCTATCTGTAGGAAATTCTGTAGACTTGAATCAAGCGTTCAAAGATTTTACAGGAAGAACTCCAGACATTAAACCACTTTTACAAAACAAAGGATTTGTGAAATAAATAAAATTTGAATTTTACTTCGCTAGTCAATAGTGAATAAAAAACCGCAGAAGTCGTTTCTGCGGTTTTTTGTATTTTAAGAATAGTAAATTTTCTTTTTCCAAAGATTAAAATTTTTAGATTTGTGACATGAACAAATTCCAATTACACTTATTTCTGTTTTTAAAAATCCCAATTTCTTGGATTGCAGGAGTACGTCTAAAAGAAATGAATGATGAAATCTGCATCACCAAAGTAAAATTCGGTTGGCTGAACCAAAACCCTTTCAATTCTATGTTTTGGGCAGTTCAAGGAATGGCTGCAGAGTTTTCTACGGGGTTTCTTTGCGCCGAAAAAATTAGAAAATCAGGCAAAAAAATATCTATGTTGGTAGTTCATAACCAAGCTGAATTCACCAAAAAAGCTGTGGGTAAAGTTACTTTTTCTTGTCATCAAGGAAAAGAATTGGATGCTGTTTTACAAAAAGCCATCGAAACTGGAGAAGGACAAACTTTAACCATGTTTTCTGAAGGAAAAGACCAAAAAGGCGATTTGGTTTCTAAATTTGCTTTTACCTGGAGTTTTAAAGTGAAAAACTAGAGAAACTTTTGCTAATAAAGCAGATTCAGCAGATATAATCAGCATAATCAGCCAAATTTGTGACAGGAATAAACCTATTCAAAATCATTTATTTAAAAACGAAAGGTTTGTTTTTTTTCACTAATTTAGTTTTCTAAAACTAAAAACCATTTTCTATGCTACTGGATTTACTGTTTCCGAACAGATGTCTACATTGTAATACCATCATTTCAAAAGACGAATTGGTTTGCCATGTATGTTTTCCTCAAATTAAGTTTTCTCATTTTAATTTCTACGAAGAAAATCCTCTGAAACAGAGATGTAAGCTTTTATTCCCTGTGAAAAACGCTTATGCTGTGATGGAATTTCAAGAAGAAGCATTGAGCCAAAAAATCATTCACCAACTCAAATATCGTTCTCAGGAAAAAGTTGGAAAAATCATGGCTGAATGGACTTTGGAAAGAATCTACCTTTCAGAAAAACCAGATGTTTTGATTACGGTTCCGCTTCATCCTAAAAAATTAAAAAAACGAGGTTATAATCAGTTGCATGTTTTTGCAGACACGCTTTCTAAAAATTGGGAAATTCCTCATCATAAAGAAGCGCTCAAAAGAAATTCTTACCAAAAAGCACAAGCTCAAAAAGACAAATCTCATCGCGCCGAAACGAAATACGATTTCTCGCTCACCGAAGAAATTTCTGGCAAACATGTTTTGTTAATAGACGATGTTTTCACCACGGGAAATACTATAAGCGCCATTGCTTGGGAAATTTTGAAAAATCCAAGGAATGAAGTTAGCGTTTTGGTGATGGCTTTTGATTCGTAGTGATTATCTCTGTAATTTTTGTCCGTAAGACAAATCTCCAGCATCTCCTAATCCCGGAGAAATATAACCTTTTGACGTAAGATTTTCATCGATAGCTCCTACCCAAATATGAGCATCTGGAAATGCATTGGAAAGCGTTTCTACACCTTGTTTACTTGCAATAACGGCTACAATGTGGAGTTGAGAAGGTGTTCCGTGGTTTAATAAATCTTTCAGCGCTTCAATTAAACTTGCTCCTGTTGCTAACATGGGATCTGCTACAATTAATGGTCTTCCGTCTACACTAGGACAAGTAAGATAATCTTGTTTTATGGAGAAATAATCATTGGCATCGTGTTTTCTGTAAGCGGCAACGAAACCACAGTCTGCTTTGTCAAAATAATTAAGAATTCCTTCAAAAAGAGGAACTCCTGCTCTCAAAATAGTCGTAATTACAGGTTGAACTGCAATTTCTTTCACCATAATTTTGTCTAATGGAGTAGAAATTTCTATTTCTTTGACTTCTAAACCTTTAGAAATTTCAAAAGCTGCAATTTCGCCGATTCTTTCCATGCTTTTACGGAAATTGGCTCTATTGGTTTGGGTTTCTACGTTTCTTAGTTCGTTGATCCAAGAATTGACTAATGAGAAATTTTGAGAAAGAACAGTTACCATGTGGATGTGAGGATTTATTAAAAATAATTTTTACAAATTTATTGATATTTTTTATGTGATTGAAATGATTTTGAACATCAATTTCATTTTGAATGAAAAAACCCTTTCAGAATAGAGCATTCTAAAAGGGCTTAATCATTTATTTTTGTCTGAAATATACATCAATAGGAACTCCTGTAAAATCAAATTGCTTACGCAATTGGTTTTCGATGAACCTTCTGTAAGGTTCTTTCACATATTGTGGTAAATTACAGAAAAACGCAAACTGCGGAACTGGAGTTGGTAATTGGGTGATATATTTGATTTTCACATATTTTCCTTTGATTGCAGGAGGTGGAGTTTGTTCAATAATAGGTAATAAAATTTCGTTAAGCTTAGAAGTTTTGATTCTTTTCTTACGATTTTCATAAACCATCATGGCAGTTTCTACCGCTTTTAAGATTCTTTGTTTCGTTAATGCAGAAACAAAAAGAATAGGAACGTCATTAAACTGAGCGATTTTTTCTTTGATTTTATTCTCAAAATCTCTCATGGTATTGGTTTCTTTTTCTACCAAATCCCACTTATTTACTACAATTACGATTCCTTTTCTATTTTTTTGAGCCAAAGAAAAGATATTCATATCCTGAGATTCCCAACCTAAAGTAGCATCTACCATAATAATCACCACATCAGAATGCTCAATGGCTCTAATAGAGCGCATTACGGAATAAAACTCTAAGTCTTCAGAAACTTTAGACTTTCTACGCATTCCGGCAGTATCTACCAACACGAACTCATGTCCGAATTTATTATATAAAGTTTCGATGGAATCTCTGGTTGTACCAGCAATATCAGTAACAATGTTTCTGTTATCATCCAAAAGTGCATTGGTAAGTGTAGATTTTCCTACGTTTGGTCTTCCTGCAATGGTAATTTTTGGCAAGCCTTCGAAAGGATCTTTGTATTCTGTAGTTGGGAAATCTGCAACCAAGTCATCTAACAATTCACCCGTTCCAGAACCTGTAGCAGAAGAAAGCGTATAATATTTTTCTACTCCTAACTGATAAAATTCTGTAGCAGCAAGCATTTCTTTAGCAGAGTCAACTTTGTTTACCACTAAATATAGAGGTTTATTGGCTTTTCTTAAAAGATTATAGATTTCGTGGTCTATATCTTGAAGTCCTTCTTCTACGTTTACCATAAAAATGATAGAAGTGGCTTCATCTACTGCCAACTGAACTTGTTTACGGATTTCTTCTTCGAAGATATCATCACTACCTACATCATAACCACCAGTATCTATTACGGTAAAGTCTACTCCATTCCAGTCAGATTTACCATAATGACGGTCTCTGGTTACACCAGCTGTAGAATCTACGATGGCTTCTCTTCTCTCTAATAAACGATTAAATAATGTAGATTTTCCTACGTTGGGACGACCAACGATTGCAACGATATTACTCATAAAAATTGTATTAATAATCCCTAAAAATTATAAAATAGGATTAAGTTATTAATTAGGTATCTCCCACTTTGGGAGCCTTAAAATTTTTGCAAAGATAAGATTTTAAATTTATTTATTGAATAAGGTCATGATTTTCAATTCTTATGAAGAAATATTTTTATGATATGAAATTCATAAAATTTGACTAAAAGGATGACAACTTAGAAAAATATGAATATATTTTGTAACTTCACACATCAAATAAAAACCAATCATGAAAAAACTATTTTTTCTTTTAGTTCTGGCTTTTACGTTATTACAATTTTTTCAAATTGATAAAACCAATCCACCAGTAGACAAAAACATGGATTTTTTAACCATTAAAAAAACACCTGAAGATGTAGCTCAACTCATCAAAACAAGTTGCTATGATTGCCACTCCAACGAATCTGTATATCCTTGGTACACCAATATTCAGCCATTCGGTTGGTTTGTAAAAGACCACATAGAAGAAGGAAGAAAAGAACTTAATTTTTCTACATTTGCCACTTACGAACCATTAAGACAAGCCAAAAAACTTAAAAAATCTGCCCACGAACTAGAGGAAGGCAAAATGCCATTAGAATCTTACCTTCTCATTCATCAAGATGCAAAACTTACTCCTGAACAAAAACAAAAACTACAGGCGTATTTCATTTCCATCAAAGAAGTAACTGCCATGATGAACAATCTAACAGATGAACAACTAAAAATTAAGGAAGAATAATTTGATAGACCAAAATAAATTTTACCTCTTTTACGATGGATACTGTGGTTTCTGCAATTTTTGGGTACATTGGATTTTAAAAAACGACTCCAAAGACCAATTCCTTTTTGCTTCATTACAAGGAAAATTTGGACAAGAATTTCTAAAACAAAGAGGTTTAGAACAAGAAAATCTCAACACTATTTATCTCTGGAAGCCAGAAAAATATTATCTCAATAAATCTAATGCAGCCATCACCATTGCCGAAAAATTAGGTGGAATATACTCATTAGCATCAATTTTTAGAATCATTCCTAGATTTTTGAGAGATTGGGTTTATGATTGTATTGCAAGAAATCGCCATCGATTAATAAAGAATTCTTGCGCAATACTCACTCCAGAACAACAGAAAAAATTCATAGACTAATTACCGAAATTAGTGCTTTATCATTCTAATCACTATCTTTGCAATTATGGAATACAATACACAAAGAACTCGTCTCCATTTACCAGAATATGGTCGTAATATTCAGCAGCTCGTAGAACGTTGCAAAGAACTTCCTACCAAAGAAGAACGCAACGAAATGGCTGCCGCAATGGTAGATTTCATGGGGCAGAGAAATCCGCACCTTCGTGACGAGGAAAATTATAAACATAAACTTTGGGATCATCTTTTTATATTAGCAGAGTATGACTTAGATGTAGATGCTCCCTATCCTTTCCCTACCAGAGAAGAATTGGCACAGAAACCCAATAAAATGGAGTACCCAAAACTTCAGGGAGATTATAAATTCTACGGCAAAAGCATCCTTCAATTGATAGACAAAGCCATAGAACTAGAAGATGGAGAAGAAAAAGAAGCTTTGATAGAAGTAATTGCCAATAACATGAAGAAATCTTATAATGTGTACAACAAAGAACACGTACAGGATGAGGTAATCTTCCGTCATTTAAAGGAACTATCAGAAAACAGATTAGACCTTACCAGTCTAGATTCTCTCGAAAAAAGCAGAATTTATTACTCTACCAACAAGAATAAAAACCAAAAAAACAACCCTAAAAAACGTTTCAACAACCATAATAAAAACCGAAAAAGATAATGAGTGAAGCATTTCAAATAAGAGGAGGAAAAAAATTACACGGCGAAATCACACCACAAGGTGCAAAAAATGAAGCGTTGCAAATTCTTTGTGCAGTGCTTTTAACTGACGAAGAAGTTAGAATTAAAAATATTCCAGATATTCATGACGTAAACCGTCTTATCGAAATTCTGGGAGATTTCGGGGTGAAGATTACTAAAAATGCGCACGGTGATTATACTTTCAAAGCAGACCACGTTAACTTTGATTACATAAAATCTAAAGAATTCAAAAAAGATGGAGCCAAATTACGTGGGTCTATCATGATTCTTGGACCTATGCTTGCTAGATTTGGCGAAGCGTATATGCCAACTCCAGGTGGTGACAAAATTGGAAGAAGAAGATTAGATACTCACTTTCAAGGATTTGTAGAACTCGGAGCAGAATTTCATTATGACGAAACTGAATATTTCTATACTTTAAAGGCTAAAGAACTTCGCGGTAAATTTATTTTATTAGAAGAAGCTTCTGTAACGGGAACTGCCAATATCATTATGGCTGCAGTTTTAGCCAAAGGAAAAACAAGAATTTACAATGCAGCGTGTGAACCTTACCTTCAACAATTATGCAGAATGCTCAATAGAATGGGCGCAAAAATTGAAGGAATTGGTTCTAACTTATTAACCATCGAAGGCGTTTCTCATCTTCATGGAACAGAGCACACCATGCTTCCAGATATGGTAGAAATTGGTTCTTGGATTGGTCTTGCAGCAATGACACGTTCTGAAATAACCATCAAAAATGTACATTGGAACCAATTAGGAATTATCCCGAATGTTTTCAGAAAATTAGGAATTCAATTGGAACAAAGCGGTGATGACATCTACATTCCAGAACAAGAACACTATAAAATTCAGAAATTTATTGACGGTTCTATTTTGACAGTTTCAGACGCACCTTGGCCAGGATTTACACCAGATTTATTGTCTATCGTTTTGGTAGTGGCTACTCAAGCCAAAGGAACTGTTTTGATTCACCAAAAAATGTTTGAATCGAGATTATTCTTTGTAGATAAATTGATTGATATGGGCGCTCAGATTATTCTGTGTGATCCTCACAGAGCAACTGTAGTAGGTCTTAACCATGAATTCCCATTGCGTGGAACCAACATGACTTCGCCAGATATTAGAGCAGGAAACGCACTTCTTATCGCGGCACTTTCTGCAGATGGAAAATCAATTATTCATAACATTGAGCAAATTGACAGAGGTTATGAAAACATTGATGGAAGACTAAAAGCTCTAGGAGCAGATATTGAAAGAATTCAATTATAAAACAAAACGCAACTTTTTCAAGTTGCGTTTTTTATTTCTTCACAAAAGCATTTTCATACTTTTCAATCCAATCTTGTGGAGTCATTTTTCGAGCCAATTCACCTATCAATTCATAAGGAATATCTTCAGGTTTTTTAAAACGCATACAAGATTTCCCCATGTCTAGTTTCTTTTTAGAATGTTTTGGAAACTCTTCTTGAAACCAATGCAAGAGTTTTTCGTCTGCATAAATTCCCATGTGATAAAGATTGATAGAATTTTTCTGCGAAGCTATACTAAGAAATGGCAAAGGCAATTCTGGAGTACAATGATAACCTTTAGGATAAATACTTTTAGGAACTACATAACCAATCATTCCATAGCTCAACTGTTCTTCGAAACCATTAGGTAAATTTTCAGAAATAACTTTTCTCAATTTTTCTATGGGTTCTTTTCGCTCATCGGGAAGATTTTCTAAATATTCTTGAACAGATTGGGCTTCTATTTTCATTTTCAATTTTTTTCAAATTTAAAAATAAATCAATACATTACCTCTTCGAGATACCACTACTTCATCAAAAAATTTCATTACTTTTGTGCTACAAAATTTCAGATATGCCAAAAACATCAGTAAGAGCAGGAAGAATGCCTGCTTCACCAATTAGAAAGTTAGTTCCTTATGCAATTGCTGCTAAAGCAAAAGGCACAAAAGTGTATCACCTGAACATTGGTCAACCAGACATCGAAACACCAAAAACCGCTCTTGATGCACTGAAAAATATCGATTTAAAAGTTCTAGAATATGCTCTTTCTGAAGGAAATTTAGAGTATAGAAAACAATTAGAAAAATACTACCACTCTCTTGGTTTTACCGATTTAACAACTGATAATTTCATCGTAACCAATGGTGGTTCTGAAGCACTAAATTTTGCACTTTCTGTATTGTGTGATGACGGAGACGAAATCATTATTCCAGAACCTTATTATGCAAATTATAACGGATTTACCAATGCTATTGGCGTAAAAGTAGTAGCCGTTCCTTCTACTATTGATACTGGTTTTGCTTTACCTTCTATTGAAGAATTTGAAAAGAAAATTACAGATAAAACCAGAGCAATTATCGTTTGTAACCCTGGAAATCCTACTGGTTATCTTTATACCAGAGAAGAATTACAAAAATTAGCAGAAATTGTTTTGAAACACGATATTGTTATCATTTCAGACGAAGTGTACAGAGAATATGTTTATGATGGCGAGAAGCAAGTATCTATGCTAGAATTTCCAGAAATTGCGGAACATTCTATCATCATTGATTCAGAATCTAAGCGTTATTCTATGTGTGGAGTAAGAATTGGTTGTTTAGTTACTCGTTCTAAAACGCTTCATGATGCTGCCATGAAATTTGCTCAGGCAAGACTTTCTCCAGTGCTTATTGGTCAGATTTTAGCAACAGCTGCGCATGATAATGACACAGAATACATTCAATCTGTTCGTGAAGAATATACCAAACGTAGAAATCTTTTGGTAGAATTATTAAATGAAATTCCGGGTGTGAAATGCCCAACTCCAAAAGGTGCATTTTACTGTGTAGCAGAATTACCAGTAGAAGATGCTGATGATTTTGCACAATGGTTGCTCGAACATTTTTCTGACAATGGCGAAACCGTAATGGTAGCACCAGCTTCAGGTTTTTATTCGGTTCCAGAACTTGGGAAAAAGCAAGTAAGAATTGCCTATGTTCTAAAAGAAGAAGACTTGCGAAGAAGCGTAGAATTAATCAAAATCGCTTTAGAGCAATACAAAAAATAAAATTTTTAAAAACGGACTTCGGTTCGTTTTTTTATTTTTAAATTTGAAAAAAACTTAACATGAATCAAGAATATAAATGTGGAATTTGTGGTGAAATTCACAATGATTATCCTGCTTTAGCATATCCAAGTCCAGACTCTTATTATTGGCTTTCTGACGATGAAAAGATAAAATACAACGCATATTTGGATTCTGATTTTTGTAAAATTGAATACCCAAACCAAACAGATAGGTTTATTAGAGTAGTTTTAAAACAAAAAATCATCAATTCTCAGATTACTTTAGAATATGGACTTTGGGTTTCTTTGAGTGAAAGTAGCTATAATGATTATTTTTTGAACTATAATAATGAAAATCATCAAACACAATACTTTGGCTGGCTAAATAATAACATACCTGATTATAACTTTCAAGAAAGTATTCCTACAACTGTAGTTACAAAATTAGGAAATGAGCGTCCTGAAATTTTCCCACACTCAGATTTTGAACATCCGTTTGTAAGTGATTACTATAATGGAATTACAAAAGATGAAGCCGAAAAAAGAATACATGAAATGCTTTCAAAATTGACAGAGTAAGTTTTATTGCTATAGTAAATATTTCTCCTAACTTATTTTCAGTAAATTTGTAAAAATTAGAAACTGAAGGCTTCGCAAATACTTTGCAGTCAAAAAGACTTTTGAAAAAAATGAAAATTCAAGAAAATATCTCCTTAAAGAATTACAATACTTTTGGTGTAGAAGCAAAAGCACATGATTTTGCCGAAGTACATGATTTGCACGAGCTAAAATATGCCACAGAATTTGCCAAAATCAATCATTTTAAAATCCTTTTTTTAGGTGGCGGAAGCAATTTGCTCTTCACCCAAGATTTTGATGGATTGGTCATTAAATTAAATTTAAAAGGGATTTCCGAAGAAATTTTAGACGAAAATCATGTGCACGTTTCTGCAAAAGCAGGAGAAAACTGGCATGAATTTGTACTCTACACACTTTCTAAAAATTATGGCGGATTAGAAAATCTTTCGCTCATTCCGGGAAATGTGGGAACTTGTCCTATTCAGAATATTGGCGCTTATGGAACAGAAATTAAAGACCATTTCGTTTCTTGCAAAGCTCTAAATTTAGAAACTTCAGAAATTGAGGAATTATCATTGGAAGATTGCAAATTTGGTTATAGAGATTCTATCTTTAAAACTTCTGCCAAAGGAAAATATGTAATTGTAGAAGTCACGTTTAAACTGACCACCCAAAACCATCACATCAAAACAGAATATGGAGCAATTTCTACAGAATTAAAAAATTTAGGAATTGAAAATCCTACTATTCAAGAGGTTTCTAAAGCGGTAATTAATATCAGACAAAGCAAACTGCCCAATCCTGCCGAAATTGGAAACGCTGGAAGTTTCTTCAAAAACCCTACTATTCCTTTGACACAATTTGAAAATTTAAAAGAAAAATTTCCTGAAATTCAAGGATATGCAAATGGTGATTGGGTAAAAGTTCCTGCGGGTTGGCTCATAGAAAATGCTGGATGGAAAGGCAAACAAATAGGAAATGTAGCTTCTCATAAATTACAAGCCTTGGTCATCATTAACGCCACTGGAAACGCATCAGGAAAAGAAATTTATGATTTTTCTACCCAGATTATTGACTCTGTTAAAGAAAAATACGGAATAGAACTAGAAAGAGAAGTCAATATTTTATAGAATTATCAATAAAATCAATTCAATAGCGTCCTAAATAAAAAAATAAGAAGGAATTAAAGTAACTCAAAGTATCTTTGAGGTTGTACAACAAAAAAA